>DATKZH010000114.1:0-22930 GCA_035528065.1 Thermoguttaceae bacterium
GGGCCGTGGCCATGTATCTCGCCCGCGACCTGACCGGCAAGAGCCTCCTGGAGATTGGACGATACTTCGGCGGCCGGGATCACACGACGGTCTCGTACGGTTGTCACGTGACTGAGGAGCGTTTAGAGACGGACCCCGAAGTTCGGCAAGCCGTGCTCGTGTTGCAGGAGAGACTGAAGAACCCATGACCCACGACGGATCGGCGATGTGGAGAACGTGTCTTCAAGCTGTCGACGGCCGTTCGGCGGGCTGGAGACGATCGACAGCCGCTCGCGTGGCCGCCGGGCCACGGCTCTGGACCGACAGCCGGCGGACGTCCGCCGGACCGTCGTTCGACACGTTTTCCCCAGCCAAATTCCCGATTCATCGCGACCGAACCACAACGCGCACAAGCATTTGAGACGAGCGGGCCATATCGATCGACATACGGGCCGGGCACACGAATATCACAGTAGTTTAAGAACACTTCTATAAAGTACGAACGTCCACCAGCCGAACGGCACTGGGCCACAGGCCTAGCCTGCTGAGGGCCGACGACGAGAACCTGGGAGAAATGGGACGGACCAATGAAACTCACCTGCGATCGTGAAAAGCTGGCACATGCGTTCCAAACAGCCGCCAGCGTGGTACCGGCGCGCAGTACGAAGCCGATCCTGGAGAACGCCAAGCTCGAGGTGACCTCCGAAAAAGCGACCCTCATGGCCACGGATCTGGAAATCGGCATTCGTATCGACGTGCCCGGCTTTGAGGTGCAGGCCCCCGGCGACGTGGTGCTTCCGATCCGGCGGTTCGGTTCCATTCTTCGCGAAAGCTCCGACACGAAGCTTCACCTGGAATGCGACGGGAATCGCACGCTCGTCCGCGGCGATCAGAGCGAGTGGCAGTTGCCGACCCAGAATCCCGATGAATTCCCTACGGTCAGTCCGTTCGACGCGGAGCGCTACCACCAGATGCCGGCTCGGTTCTTCCGGGAGCTGGTGCACCGAACGATCTTTGCCACGGATACGGAGAGTAGCCGGTACGCTCTGGGCGGCGTGTTGATCGAGCTGACGCCCAAGGGGATCCTCGGCGCGGCAACCGACGGCCGCCGTCTGGCCACGCAGGAAGGGCCGGCCGAAGCCGTGGCCGGGCACGAGACCGTGGATAACACGGTGATCCCCACGCGGGCGATGCAGCTTCTTGAACGGGCGCTGGCGGACAACGACGACCAGATCCAGTTGGCCGTGACCGAGAACCAAGTGCTGGTGAGGAGTCAGCGGACCACGATCTACACGCGGTTGGTGGAAGGACGCTATCCCAAGTGGCGAGACGTCTTCCCCAAGCATCCCGACATGGTCAAGATCGAATTGACCGTGGGGCCGTTCCATTCGGCCGTGCGTCAGGCGGCGATCGTGACGACCGAGGAGCGGCGTGGCGTGGACTTCACCTTTGGGGAAGGCAAGGTCGTGCTGGCCGGACACGGCGCGGAGATGGGAGAGTCGCACGTCGAGCTCCCCGTGGCCTACGAGGGTTCGGAAATCCGAGTGAAGCTGGATCCCCGCTTCATGAGTGATTTTCTCAAGGTCCTCGATGATGAGCAGACGTTCACCCTGAAACTGCGCGACGCGGAAAGTGCGGTCGTCTGCCAGACCGACGACGGCTACGCCTACGTGATCATGCCTTTGTCCCGAGGTGGTTAGGACCGGCGAATCAATAAGTGTCGCAACTCCTCACGCTCCGCGTGAGGCCAAGCGGCACACCCTCACGCGGAGCGTGAGGAGTACAGCGGAAAACGCGACAGTAATTGATTCACCGGTCTTTAGGAAGCGAGACTCGACCCATGGCACGCGGTCCGCAAGCGATCGGCGACGTCTTGGTCCAGTTGATGGCCCGGCGAGGGTTCGCCGGCGTCCGCAGGGCCGCGACGTGTGAGGAAGCGTGGCGGCAGGCCGCCGGCGAGCTGGCAGCCGGGTATAGCCGGGTCGGTGCGGTCCGCCGAGGAACGCTCGAGGTGCTGGTGGCCAACTCCACGTTGCTCCAGGAGCTCACGTTCCAGAAGCAAACCCTGCTCGAAACGCTGGGCGAGCTGTTGCCCGACGAGAAAATCCGAGACCTCCGCTTCCGCCTGGGAGCCATTGAGTAATTTTTAATGTCTCTACACCCTAAATAGCAGCGAACATGTCGAACGACGCAAATCCTGCTTCTCCCCAGAATCCGGAACCTGACACCTCGCAACCGCAGACGCCGCCCCCGGCAGGCAATGATCTTGCCGAGTACCGCAAGGTCGAGAGCGAGTACGGTGCCGACCAGCTCGAGCACCTCAGCGACCTGGAGCACGTCCGGCAACGGCCGAGCATGTACATCGCCGACACGGCCGCGCGCGGGCTGCATCATCTCGTCTACGAGGTCATCGACAATTCGATCGACGAGGCCATGGCGGGCTACGCCAGCGAGATCACCGTTCGCATCAACAACGACGGCTCGGTGATCATCGAGGACAACGGCCGTGGTATCCCGGTCGAGGACCACCCCGACCTGGGCTGCTCGACCCTCCAAGGCGTGATGACCGTGCTCAAGTTCGGCGGGAAGTTCCATAAGGGAGCGTACCAGACCTCCGGCGGCCTGCACGGCGTAGGCGTCACCGTGGTTAACTTCCTCTCCGAGTGGTGTGAAGTCGAGGTGCGGCGCGACGGGCACGTCTACCAACAGGAATACGAGCGCGGCGTGCCCACCACCCAAGTCGCCCGAATCGGAATCACCGACCGCATGGGCACCAAGACCACGTTCAAGCCGGACCCGCAGATCTTTCCGGTTACCCAGTTCAACTACGGGATCCTCTACCGGCGACTCCAGGAGTTGGCCTTTCTCAACCGCGGGGTGAAGATCGTCTTCTTCGACGAGCGGACCGACGACGGCGAAACGTTTCAGTACGACCGGGGGATCCTCGAGTTCATCGAGCACCTCAACCGGGCCAGCGAGCCGGCCCACCCCGAGATCATCTACATTGCCGCCGAGCACGAAGGCGTCGGAATGGAGATCGCCCTCCAGTACTCCAGCGAGTTCACCGAGAACGTTCATTCCTACGTAAACAACATCTGCACCACCGAGGGCGGCACCCACGTCTCCGGGTTCCGGGCGGCGCTGACCCGGTCGCTCAACAGCTACGGCAAGAAGTCGGGCATGTTCAAGGACCTTGCGCCGACCGGCGATGACTTTCGCGAGGGACTTACCGCCGTGGTCTCGCTCCGTGTCCCCGACCCGCAATTTGAAGGCCAAACGAAAACCAAGCTGGGGAACAGCGAAATCGAGGGCATCGTCCAGTCGACCGTGGGCGACCTCCTCAACCGCTTCCTGGAGGAAAACCCCAAGACGGCCCGCGTCATCGTCCAGAAGGGCATGCTCGCGGCCGAGGCCCGAGAAAGCGCCCGCAAGGCCCGCCTGCTCGTCCGCGAGCGCAAAGGCGCGCTGAGCGGCGGTGGGTTGCCCGGCAAGCTCCGCGACTGCACCAGCCGCGAGGTCGAGCGCTGCGAGCTCTATCTGGTGGAGGGCGATTCGGCCGGCGGAAGCGCCGAGGGCGGACGGATGCGGGAGTACCAGGCGATCCTCCCGCTGCGCGGAAAGATCATCAACGCCTACAAGTCCCGCGACGATAAGGTGCTGGCCAACGAGGAGGTCCGCAGCATCATCTCCGCCGTCGGGTCCGGCATCGGCGCGGAGGTCGACCTCAGCAAACGGCGTTACGGCAAAATCATCATCATGACCGACGCCGACGTCGACGGCTCCCACATCCGCACCCTGCTGCTCACGTTCTTCTATCGGCAAATGTACGACCTGGTCAAAGGCGGCTATATCTACGTGGCCCAGCCGCCCCTGTTCCGCGTCCGCCGCAAGAAGCAGGTCTCCTACATCCAGACCGAAGAAGAGATGAAGGCCCAGCTCTTGGAGCTCGGGCTGAGCGACGCCGAGTTCGACCCCGGCGACGGGCGGCTGATCAAGGGCCGCTCCATGGAGCGCCTCTGCCGTACGCTGGCCGCGCTGGAGGAGTCGCTCTTTGCCCTCGAACGCCGCGGCATCAGCCTCCGCGCCCATGCCGCCCGGCAGGAACCCGCCTCGGGCAGGCTGCCCGTCTATCACGTCTTTCTCGGACACCAGGAGCACTGGTTCCCCACCCGGCAGCGGCTCGACGAGTTCCTCGCCGAGCAGCAAGAGGTAACCGGAGGCGAGCTCAAGGTCGCCAACGGCACGCCCGACGACGCCGACGGCAGCGAGAATGGACATCAGGCAGTCCGAGTGCGGATCGTCGAGCTGCACGAGGTTCGCTCGATCAACAACCAGTTGGCCGACCTCCGCGAGACGGGCTTCGAGATCGACAGCCTTATCCCCCAGGAGCGAACCGGCCTCCAGGAGTCCCGCTACAAGCTCCGTCGCGGCGATACGGTCACCGGCCTCGACGACCTCCGAGGGCTGCTCCCCGCCATCCGAGCCGCCGCCGAAAAAGGCCTCCAAATCACCCGCTTCAAAGGCCTCGGCGAAATGAACCCCGAAGAGCTCCGCCAAACCACCCTCAACCCCGAAAACCGCACCCTCCTGCGAATCACCATGGAAGACGCCTCCGCCGCCGACGACCTTTTCCGCATCCTCATGGGCGACAAAGTCGAGCCCCGGCGCGAATTCATCGAGAAGCACGCCCTCGAGGCGAGGAACCTGGACGTATAGTGCGCGGATGTGGTGGCGGACATAATTGTGGCTCATCCGACTAAAGCGTACTTGGTTTCATGGATGCCGAGGATTTTGAGCTTGAGGAGCTCAGGGTCGCGGAATCCGTAGGCCTGGCGTTTCATGGTCTTGATCTTGTTGTTGGTCCCTTCCAACGGCCCGGTGGAGATCGGGTACTTGTAGTAGGCGAGGATTCCCAAGGCGTGGATTCGCAGGGTTCTGGCGAATTTGATGAGCATTCAAATCCCCGTCGATTCCGCGTACAGGATCCAATCCATCAGCAACGCCTCCGCCCGGTTCTCTTGCTCCCAAATCTGGTCGAGTTCCTCCTTCAGGTGGTAAGCGATGGACGGCGGTTCGTTCAGGTGAAGCACCGCAAGGTGAGGCGTTCCTTGAACCGGCGCTCGGTATGCTCGGCACGGAGGACGTATTCGGCCTCTGGCATCCCGCAGACGACGACCGGGACACCCGTGTTGACGATCAGCACCTTGAGCCACTGCGAGGCCTTGGTCATCACCTTGGCCCGGTCACAGATACCGCGGCGGAACGAACGCGAAACGGGCTCGCATTCGCCGTCATTGCGGCGGACAGCACTGGAAAGAAACACACTCTCGTTCAGGAAACCCTGATGCCCGGCGACACCGAGATCCATCACGGAGAGTGGTATCCCAAATTTCCGATCCACAAGCTGAAGTTCGTCGGCGACAGCCTGGGCAACGAGTCATGGGACGAACTGTGGGTCCATCCAGAGATCGTGCCTGCTGACGCAAGGCGGCAGCCGTCCGGAGATGAAGATAAAGCCGTCGACGACAAGGCCGAAACAGACCGCCCCGAAACCGAGGCTCAAGAATGATATCGGTGCGTTGCACGCACCCAGCAAACTAACAAAAGGCGGCCGGTGAGGCCCAAAGTGGCAACGAGGAATCCTCACCGGCCCGGCATCCCCCGAGCGGCTCGGTCCGCGCGCCCGGGGCGATGACTGTTCCATTATACCGCGGACCGACGACGAAATAGGAGCACCTTGCCATGTTGAGAAACTTGAAATGGGCCCGGATCGCGCCGGTCGCACTCCTCGCGGCCGGCCTTCTGTCGGGAGGCTTGGCCTGGGCGAAGAAACCGCCCAAACCGCCACCAGAGCCGCCCCCCTCGCCGATTACGTACGAGATCACCTGGCTCGACACTCTGGGGGGCAGTTCAAGCTATGCCTATGACGTCAACAATGGCGGGGCCGTCGAATTGGCGGATGGAGAATTCCATGCGTTTATCTACACCGCGGAAAGTGGCATGGTTGACTTGAACTTCGATGAGGCCGGCAACGACCTCTTCCCTCTCTGGCATCTCAGAGCGGCCCGCGGGATCAATGATCTCGGATGGATTGTCGGTCAGGGATACGTCGATGGCGAGGAGCACGCATTTCGCTACATACCGCAAGAAGGAGACACGCCGCTCATCGAGGATCTGGGGAAACTTTACTCAGATCACGTGTGCAGTGTCGGCTATGACGTCAACTTGCTTGGAGAGGTCTGCGGCTTCTCCCGAGACAACACCAGCCAGTTTGGCGACGACCATGCTTTCTACCATGCGGCCGATCCGGCCGATCAGACCGATATGGTCGACATCCTGGGCGGTCTTCCGTCACACGCAGAGGCGATCAACCTCCACGGGGAGACGATCGGCTACCTCCGCGACGCCAGCTACCGAGCAGTCTTTCGTTCGAGCCGAGGGGCCACGCTCACCTTCTTCTTTGCTCCGAGCACGCTAGACAACGCTGTGATGGAGGCTTGCGACATCAACGACAGTGGCCATTTCGTGGGTCGTGCCGCGTTCCAGGTGAATAAGAGGAAACACGAGACTCGGGCGTATCGCCACGACGGTGTCAGTATCCTGGACCTCGGCGTGGCCGAGTGGACGGCCTACGGTATCAACAACGTTGGCAACGGCGACGTCGTAGGCATGATGGGTGGAGTCTGGCGATACGATAACCTTCGCTTCCCCGGTTTCCCTTATCTGGACGAACTTGATGTTCTCGTCGACCTTGACTACGCCGTCGAGGACACGCCGGACGACCTGGCCAAGTGGCAAGTCGCCAGCTCCACCAGACCCGAGGCAATCAACGACTACCGCGAAATCTGCGGCCATGCTGCGGATGGCTCAATCAGAGGCGCCTTTCTGCTGACGCCCGTGAGCCCATAGTGAAGTCAAGAAGGGTGCGTTGTACGCCAAAACACAGCGGCATCGGTGAGGCTCGAGCCGCGAACAGGTTCCTCACCGGCCTGGCATGCCGGGAGCCTGCCGACTGTGTCACGCCCGGCGGCTTCGCCTTTGTTGCTGACGGGTAGAGGTCGCTGGCCGCCCATAAACGTCGCGAGTCCCGTTTTCCCATACCTTTTGCGGGCGCTGCAACAAACGACGGTGCCCGAGACAGCCATTCCCCTCTGTGGAGGGTGTCCGATTTGGACGGCTCCCGGGGAGGCTCCTAAAGGCTCAGTTGAGGCTTTCCTCGCGCCCCGTAATCTCAACGATTTGCAGGACGATGTGTAGACTGCTCAGGTGTGGGCCACCGACGCGCGCTAGGCCCCGGCGCACAATTGCTGGCGGTGTGCGCCACCGAATGCACTTCGCGAATTGCCGTTTCCCGCGTCGGTCGTGAACACCGACGCGCGCAATGATTACATGTTCGGATGCGTCGGACGATGTGACCGACGCACGCTGGTTGGAGATCCGTCATTCCCAGAGAACGGCCGTATTGCGGTACGTCGCACAAAACGCACGGATTCGCGAACAGCGGACGGCGAAGATCCAAGCTAGGCCCTAAGGGGAACCCGCCTGAATCTGAAGAGCCGGAAAGCTTGACCTACGGGCCTTGTGAGGCAGGGGGCAATTATTGACAATGGACATCCGGCCAAGTGTCGAAAGTTGACCCCGGACCCGCCTTCACCCGGAGCCCGGAACCGTGGTCTACGTCGATGGGAACTGCGGGCCGTTGAAAAGAACCGGCGCGCTGCCGCACCATTCCCCGAAGAGGGACCGAAACAGGAAGTGAGACTATGACGTGCGGAAGAATGAATATCCTATGCGCTGGCGTCCTTCTTGCCGTTGGGGCAAGTGCGGTCAACGCCAAAGATTGGCCGGAGTGGTGTGGGCAAGCCTCGCGCAACATGGCTGCCAAGAGCGATCAGAGCTTGCCCAATTCGGCTGATTGCGCGGTAGAGAACGATGCCGGTGAGGTGGATCTGCAATCGACGAAGAATGTCAAGTGGGTGGCCAAGCTTGGCCGGCTTACCACCGGCAGCCCGGTGGTAAGCCGGGGCAAAGTGTTCATTGGGACAACGTGGGAAGATGGAAAGGACGCTTGTTTCTTGTGTCTTGACGAGGAGACCGGCAGCCTGCTTGGGTCCTTTATTTGTCCCAGGCATCCTACGGGCAAACTGGAGAATTGGGCTATCAGTTCAACCCCCACGGTTGAAGGTGATCGGCTGTACTTTGTG
This sequence comes from Thermoguttaceae bacterium, assembly GCA_035528065.1. Classification (GTDB taxonomy): domain Bacteria; phylum Planctomycetota; class Planctomycetia; order Pirellulales; family Thermoguttaceae; genus DATKZH01. The sequence continues at coordinate 8,184 of DATKZH010000114.1, forward strand.
AGCCCCTATCAGGAAGCTATGTGCATTGACCTGAAGGTACTCCTGGACAAGCGCGATCTTCGTCAGCGGGAGGACACACCGACATCTGCAACAGAAGACAAGACGATCGTCGAACGGAGATCTCTGAGGAGCATCCTCTGGCGATATGACCTGTTGGACCGCCTGAAGGCGTATTATCACCATACTGCAAGCTCCTCCGTCCTCGTACATGGAGATTACGTCTACGTCTGCACCGGCAATGGACGCTCTTGGGTTCCGGGGAAAATACCATTCAGTCCATTGACCCCCAGCCTGGTCGCGTTTGACAAGATTACGGGACAGTTGGTTGCGCGCGACGACGAGCAGATCGGAGAGCAGCTCTACCGCGGACAGTACTCATCTCCATCCCTGGGTATCGTGAACGGGAAGGCTCAAATACTCTTTGCCACGGGAAACGGCATCTGTTATGCCTTTGAGCCGGTTGATCCGGCAGTGCACGTCCAGCCGGACCGTTGGACGACCACGAGCCTGCGCGGCCCGATCGTGTACTTCATCGATGTTATGGACAAAGACACGCGCGGGCTGTCACCGCCGGAGTATGCTCGCTCAGTCAATCTCCTTTCGAGCCTGCCGAAGCCGGCCCTTCCGCTGGAGTTTCGCTTCTCGAGGCTGGTGCCGGCCACTACGCCCATCGATACCATTCCGACGGCTACCGTCCCCGACGTGCCCGTTCTCAAGAAGATATGGTGGTTCGATTGTATTCCGCCGGCTTACAAGAAGGCCCCATTCTACCCACGTGAAATCAAGGGAGATGGCCGCGGACATCCATGCGACGTCTTCGGCACTCCGGTCTTCTGTAACAATCGCGTATACATAGCGATTGGCGGCGATCCGAATCACGGCGGAAGAGAGTGCAAAGGGAGTCTTGTTTGCATCGATGCAACCAAGACGGGCGACGTCACGGAGAAGGGCAAGATCTGGTCATACGACGCCCTGAATGAGAGTGTCTCCACCGTGGCGGTGGCGGAGGGTTTGGTATTCGTTGTGGATAATGCGTACACAGTACATTGCCTGGATGCAGACAGCGGCCGTTGCTACTGGACACATTGTGCTTCTGCTCGAAAAGGTGCAACGTGCTTCAGTTCGCCGCTCGTGGCGGATGGAAAGGTCTATCTTGGAAAGGCCATTCTGTCGGCGAGCAAGCAATTGGAAGTGCACGATGGCATCAAGAACGATCAGTACACGGCATACAGCAGCCATTGTGTCGCCAACGGCGTGGTGTTTGCCGTTATCGGCGACCGTCTGTGGGCGATATGCAATAAGGCCGATCAAAACAGGGGGGGCGCGGTCGCGTCGGCTGCGGCAACCAGTCCGGCGACCGCCCCCAAGCCCGCGGGGCACGTTCGCACCGCGCAGCCGGCGGCCGTCATGCCCGCGGCGTCGAGAGACGCGATCAAGAGAAACTGGCCGAATCTGCGTGGGCCGTTCGGCCAGGGCATTGCATACCATGTCACGCCGCCCATGGACTTCGATGCCACGACCGGGAAGAATGTGCGGTGGAAGACTCCCATACCGAAACCGGGCGCAAGCTCACCGGTCGTATGGGAAGGGCGAGTGTTCTTGACTGGCGCCGATGAGAGTGCTCGCGAGACATACTGCTTCGACGCGGCCAACGGAAAACTGCTCTGGCGGCAGGCGGCCAAACAGCCGGCTGAGCTGCCCAAGGTATCCGAGGAAATCGTCCATGCGGCTTCGACGGGAGCAACCGACGGGAAGCTCTTCTTTGCGATATTCTCGACAGGCGATCTCGTCGCGGTCGACATGAAGGGCGCGATTGCGTGGACGCGCGCGTTCGGCACTCCCAAGAGCAACTATGGCTATGCTTCGTCGCTCATCGCGTATAAGCACCTGTTCGTGCAGATGGACGACGAGAATAACGCGACCCTGTTCGCGCTCGACCCCGCCACCGGCAAGACGGTCTGGCAGAAGAAGCGAAAGGTGAGGCAGTCATGGGCGTCACCCATCATCGTCATCTCCGGCGATCGCGAGATGGTTGTGCTTGCCGAGAATCCGACGGCTGCCGCATACGATGTGAACACCGGCGAGGTGATTTTCTCCACGAAATGTCTCTCTGGCGAAGTGGCGCCCTCACCGGCCTACGCCGGGGGCACCATTATCGTAGCCAATGAATCCGCAAAACTGTCGGCGATATCGCTGGCCTCGGGTAGGGTCGCATGGAGCGACGAGGACGACCTTCCGGACGTCGCAAGTCCGTTGGCGACGGAGGACTTCGTTGTCACCGCAAATTCGTCCGGCATGGTGAACTGCTATGACATTGGCACGGGGCGAAGACTATGGGCCCATGAGTTTGACGAGTCGTTCTATCCTTCACCGATACTCGCGGCCGGCCGCATCTACGCAATGGACAACGGCGGCACGATGCACGTCTTTCGGGCATCCGGGGAGTTCGTCCGCGTCGGCGATGCAAGACTGGGCGAAGAATCGGTGGCGACACCGGCATTCACCGGCGGCACCATGTTCATCCGCGGCAAGGGAAACCTGTACGGTGTAGGGGCGAAAGAGCCATGACTGGCAGGGGATCTGCTCAAAAGCCGGCCCGAATGAGACGCGCTCGGATGCCTTCGCGTTCCAAGGCCGGGAGGGCCATTGGTTTTCGCAACGAAGCGATTCTTTGCACGCATCGGTCCGACACACCGACTGCTATTGCAGCCCGCGCCAAAGTGCGTCGGTGAAATCGACCTCCGCGCGCAAGCAGGTTGCGATTCGCTGCCGAGGTCGCCCCCACCGACGCAACCAAAGGTTAGTTGCCAAAGCGCGGAGGTCACATCGACCCGAGCAGGTTCGTGCGCCCTGCGTTCTGCCCAAGAGTGTTCCGAGAGCGGCTTTCCTCGAACAAGGCGCGCTGGCACTATTGAGCCGGAAACGCGGGCCCAAGACCAACTATCGGCGAACCGCTGAGGTCGCCCGGCAAGTGATCCGACACCGCTTTCTCGATCCTAAGGCTTCGGCAGAGGTGATTGCCCAAAAGCTGTGCCAAAGCGGATGGCAGATCAGCATCCGCAGTGTCCAACGGGTGATCGAAGAGTTTGGCCTTCAAAAAAACTCTACCAGTGCCGACCGAAGGATGAACTGAAGATCGAGACCCGGCGGACCATGAGACAAACCCGCGCCGGGCCCTGCGATCCGGCCAGCGTGGACGCCGGGTCGTCTCTCTCGGCCAAGCCGAACTCGCCGACGAATACGGGTCGCATGAGACCTGGTGCCAGATCGCGGACGGCTTGCAGACAGTCGGTGTGATCCGTTGCCCAGGCGGCCAGCTCTTTCGCTGCCGCATGGTTGCCGTAGATGTGAATGGCGATGTTGTCCAGCGGTGCCGGATTGTCGCGGCGGATGATTTCCAGCGTCTGCTCCCGGCTATCGGCTATCCAACTCTTCTCGGCCGTGTTGTGCCAGGCCGACGCACGAGGGTGCGAGTGGCCCGCGATGATCGGCCGGTGGGTATCGTGACGCCGAGCTTCCTTGGCGAACTCGGTGAGCGTTACGACCATCACACGGGACGTCAGGTCGTCACGTTCGGTGCCGCCCGGTTTGCGGAACTGCGCGGCGTTGGGCAGGTCGGCCATCAGATTCGGTTCGTTGCCGAATTCCCAGGCCCGAATGGCCGGCGAGTCCTTGTAACGCTCGACGATCGCACAGGTGACCTCGCGCATCAAGGCGATAGTCCGGCTGTCAGGATTGCCCCACTGGTCACGCGGGTCCCGGACCAGGTCCGGGAAACTCATGAAGTGCCAGAAAATTGAAGGGATCCGTCCCACGTCGGCTTGCTCCGCGGCGCGGACCACCAGATCAAAGCAGTGGAAGACCTCGTCCCGATCGTCCAGGAACAACCTCCATTCGCGCTCCCCATAAGCGACGGCGAACCGCACGAAGGGGATTTCCGCCTTGCCAAGCCGCTCCAGACCGTCGAGGCTGGACGTGTTCGTCGGATCGTGCAGCAGGCGAATCAACAAGTCGAAATAGTCCGCCCCCACGCCGCGATACGGCCGTCCGTCCTTCAGCAGCGTACCGTCCGGGGCGACGGCCAGACCCTGGGGCGGCGCGGATGGGTCGTTTGCGGCGGGCTTCGGCTTCGGTCGTGGCTTGGCAGCGGGCTTCGGTCTGGCGATCAGTTCGGCCAGGCGTTGTTGCATCGCCGCCGCACGCTGGGGCTCGCTGGCCGCCAGGTTCGTGGCCTGGCCGGGATCGGTCGCGAGGTTGTAGAGCTGGACCGGCGGTGCGTCCGGCTTGACCCGGCCCGCGTCGTCCACGTCGCTGTTTGCCAGACCCAACTTCCCGTAGGGCCGGCCCCATAGCGGGCCTGGTGGCGACTGGACCGTCATGCCGCAGGAGCCTTGCTTGGGCAGGTAGACCCAATTGCCCTGCCGCAGGGCGAGGCCGCCCGTGCCTTGCATGAGGAACTCGTTGCGAACCGCCGCCGCGTGGGCCGGATCGGTCAGCACCGAAAGCTGATTAAGGCTGTCGGGTGCCGCGCCCTCAGGCAGGGCGACGTCGACCGCGGCTGCCAACGTGGCCATGAGGTCGGTCAGCCCGAGTAACTGGTCGCCCTGCAAGCCGGCGGGAATCCGACCGGGCCAACGGGCGATAAACGGCACGCGATGACCGCCTTCCCAGGCATCGGTCTTTTGGCCCAACAGCGTACTGTTGGCTCGATGGTCTGCTTCCAGAGCGTCGCGATGCAGCACGGCCCCGTTGTCGCTGGTAAAGAGGACCAGGGTGTTGTCCACCAGACCTTGTGTCCGCAATGCGTCGAGCACCTTGCCCACGCAGGCGTCGAGTTGCTGGACGTAGTCGCCGTAGCGAGCGGCCTGGCTAGTCCCCTGGAACTCCGCTGCCGGAGCAATCGGTACGTGCGGAGCCAGGAAAGGAAGATAGAGGAAGAAGGGGGCGTCACTCTTCTGCGCAATGAACCGCGAAGCTTTCTCGGCGAGGATCAGATCGATTTTCTCGACCGGCCGCGCCGCGTGGGCCTTCGACGCGCCCTCGCTGAGGCCCCATCCCCAGTCCTTGAGGCCGCGATTGACGACCTCGTCATGGGAAATGATGCGGATCGGGTCGGCGGGATCGAAGCCGACCATGCGGTGGTTCTCAACAAACACCATGGGCGGCTCGTTGTGCGTCCGCGGGCAGCCGAAGAAGTAGTCAAAGCCGGTTTCCAGCGGTCCCGGTTTCAGCTCCCCGTTGTAGTCCGGCTCCGCGCCGCGGCCAAAGCCGAGATGCCATTTGCCTATCGCCGCCGTGCGGTAGCCTGCCAATTTGAGCAGCCCCGGCAGCGTAACTTGTCCTTCGTGGAAGTACAGCGTGTATTTCCCTTGGCGTTTGGCACGCGTGAAGTGAGTGCCGCTAAGGATGGCATAGCGTGTCGGCTGGCAGACCGCGGCCGGGGCGTGGGCGTCGGTCAAGCGGACCCCTTCGCCGGCCAGGCGATCGATGTTCGGCGTCTTGATCTTCGTCGCGCCGTAACAGCCTACGTCGCCGTAGCCGAGGTCGTCGGCGACGATCAGCAGGATGTTGGGTTTCGCGAGGCTCTCTGCTGGAGGCGCGAGACCGCAGACAGCACCGAGAACACAGAGGATGCTCTGGGCGGATTTCATGGCTGTTTGCTCACGGGGATTTGGGTAGCGACAGCACGCGGCGCCGCGGCGCCCGGATCGTAGACTTTCGTTCCCCGGCGAATTGCCCGACGGTTCCGCTCGTCAACCCGCTGACGCTCGGCATGGTAATCGAGTCGCTGCCGGTCCACAACGCAAGGGACGAATCCGGGCATATCGACGCGGGGATGCCGGGCGAGCATCTCCTGGCCGGAGCGGATCAAGGCCAACGCCTCCTGATAGCCGGGATCCGCGGGGTCCGGGAAAGCCTTCAGGCACGCACTCTGCTCTGGCCGAGTAAAGTTGATCGGCAACTCGCCCGCAGCCATCCGCCGGCCCAGCGGGCTGCCCGTGTAGTTGGTCACCGAATTCCAGCCCAGGTCCTTCCCGCCAGGCGCCGCCAGCACCAATTGCCCCAGCCGGAGAAGTTGCGCGTGGTCCAACGGGCTGCGGCCGAACGTGTTGGCCGTGTAGTAGTCGACGTGGTCCGGGTAATACGGAGCATTCAGATCGATCCAGGTGATGATCCGGTCGAGTTCCTCCGGCGAGAGTTTTACTTCTTCGTGCCCGGCCTGCAGCAGTTCCACCAGTCGGCTGCGGTGCGATCCCCACGCGTACGGGCCGACCACGGGCACCGGCCCGGCGCCGACGCTGCTCACCAGCGGTTTCGGCTCTGCGGGTCGGGGCGGGGTCCAGACGTCGGGCGAGCGGGCCATCAGGGCGACGTACGACGCATTGAAGACCACGCCCAAATCGCCGCTGAGATTGACGGAGCCCGTCTCCTGGCCGTAGTCGTGGCAGCGCATGCAGTGACGGTCAAGCACCGGCTGAACCTCGGCTGTGTAGCTGAAGTCGCGCGGCGGACCGTACCAGGGGCGGATTGCGCTGGGCTCGCGCCGCAAAGCCAGGGGCATTTTGTGCCCTGGCACGGCGGACCGGTAGTCGTGGCAGCCGACGCAGCCCTGCTGCTCGCCCGGCTGGAGCATGGTTCCGCTCCGCATCGAGTGGACCATGATGCCGCGGTCGTCCAGCAGTTGAAAGTAGAGGAACCGGCCGGCCGGGACGTTGAAGCAGGCCGACCCATCAGCCTCGACCGGCACCGTGCCCAGTACCCGCTTCGCGTTGTAATGGTTCCAGTTGACCGCCGTGGGCGTGTGCGACTCGCCGTCGCACGGGGCGTTCCAATCGCCGTGTCCAGCGGGCGGATAGCTGAGCTTGGCAGGCGCCTCGACGATCCGGATCGCCTTGACGGTGCCCGGCGCGACGGCCTCCATCTTTTCCCCGCGATAGACGCTGTACACGTACAGCGTTCCCTGCTCCTCGGCCGAATCGGTCTGCCCGGGGATCACCGGTGGACACGGCCGGGGGGCCAGCAGCATCGGCTCGAAGCAGCCGGGCGATTCGTGGTGGAGCAGGACCTCGTTGCCGAAAACGTCGACCACGAACAGGCCCATCTCCCGGCTGCCCGGTGCGAGCATTCGCGACACGAGGAAGTATTTCTCCGAAAGCGGATAAGGGCTCTCGTACTTCAGCGGCAGGCGCATGAAGGCGTCGTATTGGGCTCCGCCAACTCGTCCGGGCGAGTCCCAGTGGGTGAGGTAGGGACCGAGGTCGGCCGGCCAGCTTCGCATCACGGTCGTTGGACCGTCGTTGCCCCGAGCCGGATTGATCACGACCATCGCGCCCCAGCCCAGGTCGTGGACGCTGGTGAACACGCACAGGATGTGCCGCGAGTCGGGGATCGCGCGGGCGTCGACGATTGCCCCCGGCTGCCAGGCCAGGCCGCCGTAGAACAGCGACTGATTCGTGCCGTCGGGATTGGCGGTCCACAGGCCGTAGGCCGACGAGAAGTGCTTATCCACGTATTCCCAGCGGGTGTAGAGCACGCGTCCGTCGGGCAACAGGCTGCCTCGGCCTTCGAACTGGGTATTGTGACCGACCTGGCAGATGTTCGCTCCGTCAGCCTCCATCACGAACAGGTTGGCCATCAGGTGGCGCTGGCAGGGGATGTATTTGGGCTCGCGCGTCGAGCTGAACAGGATCTTCCCGTTGGGCAGGTAGACCGGATGGATGTCGGTGACCCGCGGGGCGAAGGTCAATTGCCGCAGGTTCTGCCCGTCGGCATCGATCTCGTAGAGATGGTAATCGTCCTGGCGGTCGCGGCGCATCGAGAAGAGGATCTTGCGGCCATCGAAGTGCACCTCCGGGTCGCGGACGATGCCTTGGGGCAGCTCCAGGATTGTCCGCAGGCAGCCGGAGGCCACATCGAGCACCTTCAGCGCCCCACCGCCGCGGAAGCAAAGGCCGGGGGGTTCGTTCGACTGGTACATCGTCTCCTCGGTCCCGTGGTTATTGATATACTGCGCGCGGGTGGTGAAGAGGATGGGTTGCCGGACGACGAGCGGATTGGCCAGCAGTGCCTCCCGCTTCAGTTTCTCGCACTCCTGCGCCATGGCCTCGCGCTGGTTCGCTCCGGCCTGTGGCCAACGCCGCTGGAGTTCTTCCAGCCGTCCGAGGAACTCGTTGGCCCGCGAGTATTCCGTCGGGAACGTCTTCTGCAGATCGTCGATGGCGGCACGGAAATTCGCCGCGTCGAACGGTTCTGCGGCGTGCAGCGCCGCCAGCGGGTACAGCAGCAGAAACGCCAAGGGGATGAAATTCCTCATCGCGTTATCCTTCCATCAGGTTTCGCGTGGTTCCGATCAAACCCTAACGCGTTTCTCTTTCAAAACCGACTGACCACGATACCGTCCGGTTCGTCGGCGACAGGATCGTCACCCGCGCCAGAGTTCCCTCCTGCTTCCCCGTCGCCGTCACCCCCGCCGCGGCGTCCTGATCGGAGACCGCGACATGTTTCGCGCGCCACGGTCCGACGGCCGTCGCTGTCGGCAGCAGGATGCGCAACTCATAGGAATCCTCGCCGACAAGCACGCTCGCGCCGGAGAGTCTCGACTCCTGCTCGTCCCAGTGGATCTGCTTTACGTCGACGAGCCCCTGGGTCACGTGCCGCGACGTGCTGAGAAGCACCGGTCGACCGGCGATCTCCCGGACCGCGACGATCTCGGCGCTGCGGGCGGACACGCGTCGTCGCAGGCTTTTCTGGAACGGTTCGATCAGGCGATCGGCCCAAAACTCGAAACCGGCATACCTGGCCCCCGGCTGTAGCCCCAACTTCTCGGCTGGGACGTCAAATGCCGCCTCCGCGTCCCCCCAGTTGAAAAGTCCCACGACGGTGTGCTTCTCCTCGCCCACCTCGCCGCTCAGGAGCCAGACGCGGGCCGGATCGGCGACCGCCGTGAAGAGGTGCTGTCCCGGGTTGTTCGCCGGATCGAACAGGCCGGCGGGACCGACGCCCTTCAGCCGGGCGACCTCGGCCTCGGCGGTGACCGCGATCTCCAACACGCCGACCCGGCGGCCCGGCATGATCGCCTCCGCCTGTCTTGGATCCTGCCGCACGAAAACGAAAGGAGAGCCCTCCCGCAGGAGAATCCGTTTCTCCCCAGGGCCGAACCGCATCATGGCTCCAGGTCCGAAGAGCGCACCGTCGGTGATCTTACCGCTTCGAACAGGGCCTTTCGCTGGCCCAACCCATTCGGCCATGCCAAACGTCTTCCCATCCCGCTCCAGCCTGAGCCGACCATCCGCGGCGTCCCATCGAACGGCGAGCCTGCCGGCAGAAATATGCATGTTCGCGTGGAACTCGAGCGTCGTTGGCTGCTGGTTGCGGATGACCGTCAACTTCAGCTTCTCGCTGGCCGAGACGTTGGCCACCGCATCGAGGAACTCCTTCACGTTCCGCGTGGCCCGACCGTTGACGCGCTGAATAAAGTCGCTGCGGCGCAAGCCGGCGGCAAAGGCTGCTGACTCGGCCGGGGCTTCGGCGACGAACACTCCGCCGGCATCGGCCGCCACGCCGACCGCAGAAAACTCGTAGTGCAGCAGTTCTCGCAGCGTCGCGCCGTGCCACTTCGTTTCCGCCGCTGCCGAAGCCGCTCCGCCGGCGCCCATGCGAACCACCGGGATCCGCGGCGTCCGCGCGATGGTCCGCAGCCGCGGCGACCGAACGCCGAATTGATCCATCGGGAAGTTCACGAAACCCAGCTTCAGCGCGGGCGAGCCGTCGCGGACGCGGAAATCGCCGTTCGCGGCGTCCACGAACAGCGGGTCGCCCACCAGCGAGTCCGCGTCGCAGCCGTTCTGGGCGAACTTGGTTCGGTCCGCATCGGATGTGGCAAACAGATTCCGGTCCACTTCCCTGCCCCACTTCGCGACGTCCATGCGGGCCGGGCGATACGGACCCATCAGGATGTTGCGTGCGAACACATCGCCGCTGTTCTCGTACCAGACGTGCGGGTGCAGGCTGTTGTTGATGATGATATTGTTGGTGGCGATCCGCTGGTAACCCTCGCGCAGCTTCAGTCCGCCGCCCAGCAGCACGTTGTTGACGATGTGATAGTTGGACGAGCCGTCGTCGAGGTCGATGTCCCAGCCGTGGTCGCAGCGCCAGCGGTTGTTTCGCAAGACGACCGGGCGCTGCGCATCCAGCGTCGGCAGCGCGGGATCCGCGGCGACTTGCTTGTCCACAACTCTCACGTCGGGATGCCAGTGGCGGTCGCGGCCCCAGGAGTTGAAGCTGCCGTGGTCGCCCGTCTCCAGCACCGTGTCGAAGATATCGCAGCCCTCGATGACATGCCCGCCCCAGCAGCCATCGCCGATATTGATGCCCGCGCGGGGCACGTCGTAGATCGAGCAGTTGCGGACCGTGACGTTCTGCGCCATGGAGATCTGCACCGGCGCGGTCTGCTTCTCGAACCGGCCGCTGCGCGTAATCAGGCAGTCTTGCACCGTGCAATCGGCGGGGAAGTTGTCGCCGATCGGGCCCGGCGTCCGGTCGAGCTTCTCGTAATCGACCTTCTCCGTGTAGTTGAACGCCGGGCTGCGCACGGCCTTGGGGTCGCCGACCAACGCGACGCCGTTTGCACCGCTCTCCCGGATCAGGCAGCCGCGCACGGCGATCCGGCGGTTGTAGTCGTTGACGAAGATCGCGTTGCCGCCGAGTTGATCGAAGTCGCAGTCTTCAATCGCCGCGTCTTCAGCGCCATTGAACACCATCGCGCCGCCGCGATACGTCGTCCAGTCTGACCGCAGCAGCGGTTCGCGGTTGTCCATGAACGTCCGCGCTGCGTGCCGGAACGTTAGACCGCGCAGCGCAACGAAACGAACCGGCTTCTCTTTCGTGCCGTTGAATTCCATCAGGTGCCGCAGTCGCACAACTTCGATGGTTGCCGTCCTCAAATCCGCGCCGGCTGGCGGGAAGAAAAACAACGTGTCGTTCCCGGCGTCGTGAAACCACTCGCCGGGAGCGTCGAGTTCCTCGCGGATGTTCTCCACGAAACGGAACTCCTTGTGCATGGGACTCGGGCGGTTGTTCTGCCAGCCGCCCTCGTAGTCCAGAGAGCCGTCGGCTTTCTTGCCGAGAATCCGCCAGTGCATGTCACCCCACAGAGCCCTATGCATCGCGTGGATGTACCCGCCCGCCGGATCGGCCCAGCGCGCCACACGCTCTGTCGCGATCGCGTCCGCCGCCGAGCCATTGAATTGCCGCGCGCGCGGATCGTAGTTGGGATAGCGCGCCATGGGCTGGCGCTGGCCGTTGGCGAAGAGTTGATCCATCGCCAGCGCGGCTGGCGTCTTGGCTTGGAAAACCCCTTCATGGAACGGCGTCCACTCCAGGTCAAGCTTCATGCCTCCGCTGACGACCGGCTTCTCGCCCGGCGCGGCGGCATACATCACCGGCTCTTTCTCCGTGCCGGAATCCTCCGCCGTGAACTTGACCGTTTCGGCCAAGTAGTAGACTCCGCCGTGCAGCCGCACCGTCGCCGGCTCGCGCCCGGCCCACTTGCGCGCGGCGCGTTGTGCGGCTGTGATGGTCGCCAACGGCTTCTCCGCCGTGCCGGGATTCGCATCGCTCCCGCTCGGCGAGACGTGGATTTCCGCAGCGTGCAGCGGAGCCAACGTGGCGACCAGAAGGGCAAACAAGGATAGTGTGCGTTTCGTGGGAGCTGCCTTTGTCTCGTGAGATTCGCGAGCTCGCTTCAGTAAATCGAAACATGGTGGTTTCATCGAACATCTCCTGCAGTGTCGGCCGGGGCTTCAGGGCGCGATAGGATCGGTGTGCGGGTGATCAGCCCGATGCGTTTGCGGCTCCAGGTGCAGTTGCTGCGGTCAAGTACCATGGCCTTGCGGGCCGGCGTCGGCGATCAGCTTCGCGCCCGTCTCCGCAAAATGCGCGTCCATGGCCCGGGCACTCATCGTGTCGATCTCCAGCCCGGCCGGGCCGGAGCCGACGCGCTTGATGCCGTTGCCGTGGAGCGTGCTCCGGGGTGAGTTTGATTGGCTGCGTCTCGACGGCGTGCAGCGGGGCCAGCGGAGCCGGCAGCAGGGTAGCGAGGAGCGTGAGGATGTCGTGCTTCATCGTGGTTGGCCTCTTCAGTTTGATGGCGCCCTCCGAACATTCGTGATCTTCGCTTCCCCAGCCTGATGGATCGCCTTCACGGCGGCGGGGACTGACATGCGGTCCGTGTCCAGCGTTTCAATGATGCCGGCCTGATGATCCAGCACGTGCTCAAGGCCGTCGGCCACGACATCCGCAACGGGACCGACACTTGCCTGCGGTCCAAACAATCCGTCATCGACTCGGACGAATTGCCCGTCGCTGTTCCAGTCTCCCCTCAGATCGTCAACGTTGAGCGCAATCATGTCGTCCCAGGCACGGCCTTGGATGTTTCGGATGCTGAGGAACTCGCCCGGCCCCTGAAGGCGGATGCCATCCTGATTGGACCTTGTCGGAACGTGGTCGAGGTTGATGTAGATGTTTTCAAAAGCGACCCTCCGCCAGTTGGTGAGATACACCGCAAATGTGCGCGAGCTCGTGATGGACACGTCCCGGAAGAGCGATTGCTCCACACCATGAAGTGAAAACGCGGTGATCCAGCCGAACTCCCGACTTGAGTGTTCCTGGTTCGCCGCATTGCCGTTGTAGGTCCCGCCGACGAAGGAGAGGTTGTGGTCTGCTCTTCCCGAAGGCTGCGGAGTCGCGTTCCTGATGAGCGGCTGGTTGGCGCCCGCCGCCAGGAAGAAGCCGCAGCCACGGTTGAGGCACTCGATGGTGGTGTTCGAGTGGACTTTGAGCCCGTTCACCAGAATGGCCCCGCCAACAATCAGCTTGAGCGAACCAAGCTCCGGCGCGCGATCGAGGATGCTCTGAATGAGCGCAGTATCATCGGTTCCGCCCCCTTTGATCGCATCACTCCAGAATCCGACCTTACCCTGTTTGTAGCCCCGGATGTTGACCATGATCCACTGCTTCGATGGCTCATGCCAGAAGACCTTGGGATCGCCAAACTTGCGATCGCCCACATCGACAATCGGGTTCCCTTCATACTTGGCGAACGTGCTGCCGTTATCGGTGCTGCAAGCCATCCCGATCGGCTGCGTCGTCGGATACCACTCCTCACCGGAGGAGGCGTTGCGCGAAAACTGCATCAGGGTGTAGAACGCGACAATGGCTAGGCGATCGCCCCGGCCGAAGCCACTGCGATTCTCATGGTCGACAACGGCGCTCCCCGAATAAATCGCGGCCAGCCCGTCGTTGCTTCTCTCCTCATGGATAGCCAACGGCATGTGCCGCCAATGAACCAGGTCGCGGCTTACCGCATGGCCCCAACTGATCCGGGCACCGGCACGATCTCCGGCCTCGCTGCTATAGATGACCCGTTGGACGTCGTCGGGGAACGATTGGTAACACAGATGGAATTGACCATCGTGGTGCAACAGGCCATTCGGATCGTTCATCCATCCCTTGGGAGGCGTGAAGTGGAAGGCAGGGCGTTTGACGGGTGTGCTTGCGGCTATCGTCTCGCCGGCGTGCAGCGCGGCCAGCGGCGCCAGCAGCAGGGCGGTGAGGAGAAGGAAGGTGTGTTTCATCGTTGGTTCTTTCATGTCTTGACGGTTTGTCGAGGGTGAGTTTGAGCCCGTCTGTTGTGTGGCTCTGCGCCACTTCTCTTTGTCTGGCCGCTTGTCGGCGCCGGACTTCCTTTCGGCTCTTTGTTTCAATTCATCGCGGGCGATGGGAATCCAATTTCCCTCAGCGGGATAAAGCGTTGCCGGCTTCTCGACATGGCCGGCGGGGCGGACTTCGGGGCCGGGCTTGGTGGGCAGGCTGGTCAATTCCAGCAGCGTCGGGTAGATGTTCACGAGGTTGACCGGTGCGTCGATGCGGCCGCCGGGTTTCGTGACTCCGGGTGCGACGATAATGAAGGGCACGTGGTTGGCTTTCTCCCACAGGGTGAACTTTACCACGCTCTCCTTGTCGCCGAGGTGGTAACCGTTGTCAGACCAAAGGACGATGATGGTGTCGTCCGCTCGACCGGTGGCGTCGCGTTTGTCCAGCAGGCGGCCCACGCCGGCGTCGGCGTAGGAGGCGGCGGCTTGGTAGGCCCGGGTCATGCTCTTCAGCGAAGTGGAGTCGTCGTCGGGTGGAAAGGGAGCCGGTGGTTCCACCGCTTCGGGCAGTGGGGGCATCTCTTCGCCGAACAGATAGCCGGCCCAATTGTTGCGCTCCTTGTGCGCGAACGTGATGCCGATGGGCGGAACGTCGTCGAGGTCGCCTTTCGGCATTGGCGGTTGGGCGACGCGATCAACCGGGTAGGTCGCGAAGAACCTCTCCGGCGCAAAGAACGGAAGGTGCGGACGCCGGATGCCGGCGGCGAGGAAGAGCGGCGTGCCGCGCGGCCTGTCGTCCATGCGGGCGGTGACCCAGTCCACGGTGTATTCGTCGGAGTCAACGATGTCGTCCTTCAGCGGGCCCCAGTCGAACACCGCAAAAGCGCCCGTTCGCAGGAGCGGTTGCGGGTCGAGATGCATGGGCAGAAACTCCTGGAAAGACGGCTCGGGACGATTGATTTGGTTGCAACCCCCGGATCGCGTCAAGCTGCGTGGTTTAGGAAGCTGGCGAGGTGGTCACGATAGGGGTAGAGCGTTTGTTGTTCCCGCTCGATGCGCGCGGCGTGAAAGGAGGTCCAGTCTTCGTTGACGTAG
>DATKZH010000115.1:0-17556 GCA_035528065.1 Thermoguttaceae bacterium
AGGTCGACGCCGACATACTTCATGGCTTGGCTCCTTTTGTGGAAATCGCTGGTTTGAGACTCGTACAAACCCCCGGTTTACCACGTGTTCAAGGACCAAGCTAGTTCGGCTCGGCCTCCGCTTCCATAGTATCACCCTACAAAGGCCCCACCCGACGGCTCTACGAATCCCGGGTCGCCGACCTCTTCTCCTTTCGCCGGACTCCCAGGAAGTAGAACGCCGTGCCCATGATGCCGAGGATGTAGCCCAGTCCGCCGAGGACCTCTCGCAGGCGGAGCTCGTTGCGGTAGCGGTCGAAATCCCGTCGCAGCGCGGCCAACTGCCTTCCGATCGCCTCGATTTCCGCCTTACGGCTCTCCGCATCGGACACGGCGAGAGGCTCATCGTGCGATTCCGCCCGAGCTGCTCCCTCGCCGGACGCGATCACGGAAGCACCCTCGTGCGACTCTCCGGGTGTAGCGTCGGCGTCGTGCTCGTCGGGCACGGTGGACACGGCTTGTTCCGACGGCTCACCGCCCGGCCGATCCTCTCCGCCCGGTTGAGGCAGATCGGCGGGAAGCTCGTCGGCCGGCACGGTATACTCGGCGCCGTGGCCTGCGCCGGCATCGGCGATCACCCGGTAGTCGCAGCGGAACCGAATCGGGAAGCGGAACTTGCCCTCCTGGTCGGTCGTGGTTTCGCCGACTAGCCGATCGCCCGGGGCGACGAGCGTGACCTTCACGTCGCGGGCCGGCTCGCCGCCGTGGAAATAGACCTCGCCCTCGATCGCGCCCTCCGTCCCGGTGGCGAAGACGACCATCTTATGGGCAAGCGCGGGCGCCGCGGACCAAGTGCCCGTCAGCACGGCCAAAATCATTAGCTCGATCCGCAGCGACCTGGAACGTGACCGACGCATCGGCGACCTCCTACTGGCCCGGCACAAGCAGCGGAGCCTCCAACAGCTCGGGACGGACCTTGCGTAGAAACACGACGACGCTGCCGGTGACCAACGCCTCGACGGCCGCCAAGGGCAGATTGAACGCCAGCACCGCGCCGGCGAACAGCTTGTACTCGTCCGCCGCGACCCAGAGCGCCGCCGCCGTCAAGAAAGCGGCCAGAAGCACTCCCAATGCCCCCGCGCCCAAACCCGCGGAAAACGCCAGGGCATCACTCCGCGAGAACACCGCCCGACGGAACAAGTAGTGGCAGACGACCCCGGGCAAAGCCATCGTCAGCGTGTTGAGGCCCAAGGCCATCAGCCCACCTTCGCCGCAGAACACCGCCTGCAACAAAAGCGCGACCAGCAGCGCCGGAAACGCGGCCCAGCCGAGGATCAGACCGATCAGGCCGTTGAGCACCAGGTGGACGCTCGTCGGGCCCAACTGGACCTGCACCACCGACACCACGAAAAACGCGGCACTCAGCATCGCCACCCGCGGCACCCGCTCGTAGTCCATCCGGCGGAGGCCCAGGGCGGTCCCGACCGCGGTCGCGGCTCCGCCCGCGCAGAGCACGAACACTCCTTCGCGTGAGCCGGCCAGGATGGCTTCGTGAATGTGCATCGTTCGAGCTTCTCCCGCTACTCCATGTCGACCGTCTTCACCCAGATCAGGCCGCCCAGCTCCACGTCGACGGAGTCGCCGTCGGGGTTTTTCATCTTCTCGTCGCCGTCCACCAGGGCCGCAAAGCCCCACCAGCCGGCCTTGGGCATCGTGTACGAGAAGACGCCCTGGGAATCGGCCTTGATCACCTGGGTGATGAAGGCGTCGTTGGGCGGTTTCACCCGGCCGCCCTCGTTGTGATACTCGACTTCGACCTCGGCGAACGGCACCGGGCGTCCCTCCCGCTTGACGATCCCGCGGAACGCGTTGCCCGTCCACAAGCCGTACGGCCGCACCAGCGGCTCGATCTCGACCGGGAACCCGACCATCTCGTCCCAGCCGGTCTCCATCCCCATGAAGTCGACCACGACCTTGGTGTAGTGGACGATCATCTTCCCCTCGGCCGGCTCCCAGTAGGGCGCCGGCTCGCAGTAGATGACGTGGTCGCCGGGCCGGGCCAGGCGGACCGACGCGGCGTAGGCCGTGCTGCCGTCGATCTTCTTCGGCCGGAGTGTCTCCCGCAGGTCGTGCTTCTGGCCGCCGACCATCATCCCGAACTGCCGCGGCTCGCCCATCTCCATGGCCGGCCCTGCTTCCATAGGATGGGTGAACACGATCTCCAGATCGACCGTCCGGCCCTGGCTGGCCGAGACCACGTCGTGCGAGGGAATGAGCATCTGGAAGTGGGCCTCGGCGCGGGGTGCCGAGGTCCACACGACGAGCGCGGCGACCAATCCGGCCGGCAATCCCCTCATGTTGATTCCTCCGAGGCGAGCGTAACACAAACAGGTCTATTGTATTACGCCATTCGGAGGCTGTCGAGCGCCCCGCCTATCGAGAGAGCGCATGCCGGGGATGCCCGGGGCAGGCTCGCCAAGTCGTTGTCACCGAATGGGTTACGTCTCCGCGCTGGCCATCACCAGCTCCCCCTTGTAGACCCCCTTCATCCCCCTCAGTTGAGACGCGAACTTCTGCAACCGCCCGGCCTGACCCCGCAGTACGACCACCTCCAGGCAGACGTCGTGGCTCAGGTGGGTGTGGATCGTGGAGACGACCAGCTCGGTGTTCTCGTGCTGAAGATCCATCAGCCGGTCGCGGAGTTGGGGCCGGTGGTGGTCGTAGACCAGCGTGAGCGTGCCGACCACCTCGTGCGAGCCGGTCTCCCACGCCCGCTCGGTGAGCTTCTCGCGGATCAACTGCCGGACCGCCTCGCTCCGCGTGGCAAACTGCTCCTCGGAACAGTAGCGATCGAACTTCTCCAGCAGGTCGTCTTCCACGGAGACGGAAAAACGGACGATTTCAGACACCGTTGGCCTCCACGGTTCATAGGGCGGCGACGTAGCACAGGCATCTTGCCCGTGTTCCCGATTTCACAGGCTGGAAGCCCGTGCTACGAGCTTCGCGAATAACCCGGGATGAACCATTGTGCCACCATGCGTTCCACTAGCACAAGGGCTGCGGAGACTGCGCCACTCTGCGTAACGCCTACGCCTCCCGCACGTCCAGCTCGACGGCCGAAACGCTCGCCGGGGGGAACGCCCAGCGTGCGTCGGCCGGGAGCTTCTTCTCGACGGCGACGATCTCGTTCGGCCGCGTTTGGATCACCTCGTACTCCGGATCGCCCGCCATCTCGAAGACCCGGCCCGACGTGATCGTCATGCCGTCGACGGCCAACTGCGCAGCGGCCGACCGGTCGCGGCTCGTGTTGACCACGTGCAGATACACCCGGTCGCCGGTGCGGCTGGCCGTCACGTCCAACCCATCGGGCACGTGGCTCACGCCCACGGCCTGCTCGCCCGTATGGTGCCGGTAGAGACACATCACCATCGCCACGGGCATCAGGAACGCCTTGCCGCGCGGCACGGGGATCATCACCGCGTTCACTTGCCACCGGGTGCCGCAGAAGTCGGCCAGCGTGGCGATCTTCAGCCGCTCGCCGTGCCGCTCGTGGACGTTCAACAGCCGGGCGTTGGCCACGCCCGCGGCCCAGGTGGAAAGGACCTCGCACCGGTTGCGGCCCGGCAGGGCGAAATGGCACTCGGTCATCGCCAACGGATGCGGATACCCGGCCGTCTCCTCCTCCACCTGCTCGATCTTCGCCTCGTGTACGTCGGCCGCGTTCATCAGGTGTTCCCAGGTCCGGGCCGGGTCCTTGCGGTACTCGGTTCCCCGAAGCGGCGAGTCGGGCACGCCGCGGTCCGGGTTGAACATGTGATGGAAAGCGACGTACTGGAGATGATCGCCCGCGATATCCAGCATGCGCCGGCCCCAGCCGCTGTCGCCCCAGCCGACGAGCTGGATCGACGGGTCTTCCCGCCGCATGGCCTTGGCGAAGGTGATCGTCTTCTTCGCGGCCGTCTCGCAGTCGAACGCGTTTCGGTCGTAGGACGTTTCGTTGCCGATCTGCCAGAGGCGCACGCCGTACGGCTTCTCAATGCCGTGCTCTTTGCGCAGCTTGTCCTCCGCCCGGTTGCAGTACGCGACCCACTCGGCCGCTTCTTCCGGCCCGGCCGAGCGGACGTTGCCCTTGGGATCGCGCTGCCAGCGTTTTCGCCCGTCGGACTCGAAATTGACACAGATGAGCGGATCGGCGTCGACCCGGCGGCAGAAGTCGACGAGCTCGTGCGTGCCGACCTGGTTCGGCTCGATCCCGCCCCAGAGCAAGTTGAGGCTCGGCCTGCGCTCGTCCCTCGGCCCCACTGCTTCCTTCCACCGATAGTACGAGATGAAGCACCCGCCCCAGCGGATGAGCGTGGGCCCGAGCGTCCGCGTCACGTCGACCACGTCCTCGCGCCAGCGGTCGTGCCCGAAGTCCCACGCGGCGGCGACCGAGCCGTCGGTCGTGCCCAAGGGCTCCATGAACTGCATGTAGAGGTAGGGCGAAAGATCGAACCGCGGCTGGGGATCGACGGTGAGCGACTCGCCCGCCTCTTCGGCGCGTGCGTCCGACAGGCTCAAGGCCGCGGCGCCGGTACCGATGGTTTTGAGGAAATCGCGACGGGTGTTGGCGGAGTGCACGGAGCGTTCCCCTTTCCTTCGGTCCGTTGCCCAGAGAGTTGGGATCGTGTCGCCCCTACGGGGCTTCGCCTGTCATCCGCCATCGAGGCCAGGGCATTACGCCCCTGGCTATTGACTGCCGTGCCTCCAGGACTGGCCCTCCTCGGACCGAACGTGCTACCACACTGCTTCTGCGAAGCAGTGGCACACACGGGAGTGGCAGTCACTACACCGGATCCGGCAACTCGTACCCCTTGCGCTTCGGTCGATCCAGGTAGCAGTTCGCCTCGTCGTCGCCGGCGAACGTTTCGTTTTCCGGGTCCCAGCGGAGCTTGCGGCCGACTTCGCGGGCGATGTTGGTCAGGTGGCAGACGCTGATCGAGCGGTGGCCGATCTCCACGTCGGCGTTGGGCTTTTCGCGGGTTTTGATGCAGTCGAGCCAGTTCTGGATGTGCGGCCGGGCGATCCACCCCGGGCCTTCCCAGATTTCCGCGGTGGCCGGCTCGGGCGGGTCCTTGATGAGGTCGGGCGGGTTGGTGGTGAACTTGTTGCGGTTGATCTCGATCTTGCCGGCATCGCCGACGAAGATCGCCCCGCCCATCGGGCCCTGTTCGAGCTCCAGCCGCAGCAGCACGCCGTTGGCATAACGCATTTGCACCTGCCCGTTGGGCCCCTCGGTGGCGGGCCAGATCTCGACCGGCCCGCTCTCGCTCGCCCCCACGGCCCATTGCACCTGGTCGAGCCCGTGGGCGCCCCAGTTGGTCACCTGCCCGCCGGAGTACGCCCGCCATCCCATCCAGCCGAAGTGGAGCTGGGGGTTGTACGGTCGCAGGGGGGCCTGCGAGCACCACCGGTCCCAGTCGAATCTCTCGGGGACGGGCTGCTCGGGCAGGCCCGTGTACACGTTGGGCCCCGGATAGTTGACGCCGAGGATGGTGTGGACTTTGCCCACGCCCCCGTTTCGGACGAACTCGCAGGCAAAACGGTTCATCTCCATCGTGCGCTGCTGCGAGCCGACCTGGAACACCCGCTTGTACTTGCGAGCCGCATTGACCAGCACGCGGCCTTCGGCGATCGTCAAGGTGAGCGGCTTCTCGGCGTAG
Organism: Thermoguttaceae bacterium; assembly: GCA_035528065.1. Classification (GTDB taxonomy): domain Bacteria; phylum Planctomycetota; class Planctomycetia; order Pirellulales; family Thermoguttaceae; genus DATKZH01. The sequence goes on from DATKZH010000115.1 coordinate 5,681, forward strand.
ACGTCGAGCCCGGCCTGGCAGGCGTGGATGCAGGGGAGCACGCGGGCGTGGTCGGGCGTGGCCACGACCACGGCGTCGAGCCGCTCGGCGTCGAACATCTTGTGGTAGTCCGGATAGGTCTTCCAGTCGGTGCTCTTCTGCTTGAGCGTCTCGGTCATCCGCTGGGGGAAGCAGTCGCTGATGGCCACGATCTGACCGTCGGCGGGCACGTGGTCCATCAACTGCCTCGCCCGACCGCCCGTGCCGATGAAGCCGATCACCACGCGGTCGTTTGCCCCGGGCCGATCCGCGGCGGCCAGCGCGTCGCGGGGGACGATCGCGGGCGCGGCCACGGCGCCGGCTGCCAGGAGGGTGGTGCGTTTCAAGAAACCGCGACGGGAGAGTCTTGGGGAAGGGTTCATGGTTGCGATTCCTCCGATCAATGGGTCATCCGGCGTGTTGCCCTGGTTGCGTTATGACTCGGCGCACGGGTGCCACGGTTGGCTTGTCCAACCGTGCTTCCGGCACTGCTGGGCAAGCCAGCAGTGGCACCCAACCGGCAGAGTCGAGATGGCCAGACTACTAGAGCCGCTGCTCCAGGTGGTTGAGCAGGTCGACCAGGGGCCGGTCGAGGGGGACGTGGGCCGCGCGCAGGGCGAAGAGCGTATCGCGGCAGCGGCGCCAGCAGGTTTCCGCCTCGGTTTGATTGCCCGCCTCCTCGTGGAACTCCGCCAGCTTCCGGTAGGAGGTGACGGAGTCCTGCTGCCACTGGGGGTTTTCGGGGTCCTGCTCGGCGAGCTCTCCGGCGGCTTGCCGGGTGGCGTCGGCCAGGCGACGGCGGGCGTCGACCGGGGCGTTGTTCGCCAGCGCGTCGAGGAGGTGGGAGTTGAACCGCCGGCAGAGCACGCCCTTCTGCGACCGATCGAGCTTCGGCTCGATCAGCAGCGAGGCGGTCCACCCCAGGCCCTCATTCGGCCGCTGGTTCGACCCGGCCAGGATATGGTCGGCCAGGGCCTGGGTCGCACCGGCCAACTCTTCGTCGGGCAGCTCGCCGGAGTAGTAGTGGGCGGCACGGAGCCGATCCTCGCTGCCGATCAGGTGGACCATCAGCTCCGTCTGCCGCAACGGGTCGGACGCCGGGAGCGACTTGAGGTGATAGGCGATGCTCGTGTGCAGCCGGTGCACAAGCTGCGGATCGCGAGCGTTGCGGCGACGAATCGCCTCGCGCAGCTTGGCGTGCCGGAAATCCCAGGCGCCGTCCGCCCCGCCCTGGGCCACGTGGGCACGAAACGCCCGGCGCAGCACGGCGAACTTCAGCCCGTCCCACGGCCGGCGCGGGGCCGTGGGCACGAACAACTTGGCCACCTTCGGCAACAACGCCTCGAACTCCGACTCCCGCAGCCCGTTGCGACTGGCCGCAATCAGGTTCACAAACCCGCTCACCCAGCCGGGCCCCAGAAGCTCCTCGTTCCGCTTGAGCACCCAATCGTAGAGCGCCTCGACGTCGGCGGGCAGCTCTCGGGCCGTGTCGAGGACGAGCTCGTCAAGCTGCTCTTGCGCGGTTTCGACCGAGCCCCGGCCGGCGCGGACCACGTCGTCGGCGTCCAGTAGGATCAACTCCTCCAGCGCCGATTCCAGCCACAGCGGCATGCCGGCCGCCGGCGCGCCGCCCGGGAGCTGCTTGGAGAGAAGCACGTCGAGCACTTCCGGCTCGAGCGGTCGGCGGCGGCGCCCACAGACGGCCTCGGCCATCTCGTGCGCTTCCTCCGGCGCGAGCGGCGCAAGCGGCACGATTTCCACGCCGGCGCGCCGCTCCAACGCCTCGGAAGCCGGCCCCGGGGAGGTCGTCGCGATCAGCCGCGCGTTTTCAGGCCACGGGTCGGGCAACCAGGTCAGCCGCTGCGCACGCGGCGTCGGCTCGAACCGGTCCAAGGCGTCGATCAACAGCACGACCCGCCGCTCGTCGGATGCCTGGGTAAGCAACCGGGCGAACGACTTCTCCACCTCCCGGCTCGTCGAGGCGTCGCTGATCGGAACATCGAGCTGGAGTGCTCGTGCCAATTCGGGCGTCCAGCGGCGAAGCATCGCGTCGAGCTGAATCGACCGCACACCGGCCCCCGCCGCGTGGGCGAGCAGGATCACTGCGTCTCGGCCCAACGCGCGATGCAAATGGGCAAACAGGGCGCTCTTTCCGGCGCCGGACACCCCGGTGACGCACGCGCCCCATGGCTGGCCCTCACCGCTCGGCGACCGGGCCAGCCCGACCAACCGGTCGACCAGCTCGCCCCGGCTGACGAATCCGCGACTTCGGGCTTCGACGAACCGGTCCAGAAGCCATCGCTGCTCGTCCTGCCAGCCGGGGGGCGGCGAATCGTCGTACGCCCGGGTCTCGTCGTCGAGCACCTGCCACAGGTCTTCCAGGACCATCCGGCCGAAGTCGTCCAGGCCGGTCAGCGTCTTGCTCTCTTCGTCCCACTCGGCCCGATAGCGACGCACACGATCGGGCATCTGGCGCTCGATCCGCTCCTTGAGTTCCGCCAGCTTGTCGGCTTGGGCGGCGTCGCGGTAGGCGAGGGCCACGTCTTGGGGCAGATTGTCGTAGTCGAGCGGCTCGCGGAAGTAGAAGAATGGGCGATCGAGGGAATCCGGGTTGCCCCGCAGGGCGAACTCGATCTCCAGGGCGACGAGGCTCTTGCCGGCGGGGTCCGCCTCGAAGCCCGCCTCCTGAATGACGGCCTGCGTCCGCGCCGGCGGCGGCACCCAGCCGTAATGGTCGCCGAGGAGCACGATGTGCAAGGGCCGGGCGCGGGCGATCTCCTGGAGGCAGACTTTCAGCGTCCACAGCTCTTGGGACGGTTGCCGGTCGGCCGTGTCGGCCTCCACGTGCCAGCGCAGGTCGATGGGCTCGAGGCGGTGGTGCCGCCGGCGAAGTCGCTCGTCCAGCTCGGGAAATACCGACGTACCGAGACACTCCCGCTCCGCCCGCATGTCGCGGAACGTACTGGTGACGAACACCGGTCGGCGGCGCCTAACGGGATTGAGTACCATCGGCCGTTCGCTTCGTCGCCCCGAGGGTTTTGCGCCGGAATCGGTCCCTTCCGGAACCGCCCCACCATCTTGTCATCTAATCGCGCCACATGCCACCCCCACCAGCAGGGGGCAGACAATCCTCCGTAGAAGGTGCGCCCGAAGGGTCGTTCTCCGTTTTACTCCGGCCGGGGAACCTTTCGCGCCGGCGTATGTCGCAGCACGCGGTCGACGAACTCGTACGCCTCACGACGAACGGGAGGGGGAAAGTCGTGGGCGCAGTCGGGGTAGCGGACTTGCAGCCGGTCGGCGGCTCCTAGTAGGGCGAAGACCTGGCTTGCCTCGGCAACGCCCTTTCGCACTCCGGCGACGTCGAAATTGCCGTCGCCGAGCGGGGAGTTCGAGAAGAACGCCCGGGGGGCCAAGGCGGCCACCACCTCGTAGAAGTCGAACGGCACGCGATCGGGGTCCAGGCCGTAGACGTCGCGCAACTTGGGCATGTAACGGTCGCTGGTCCATCCCTTGATCTTGCCGCCGTAGTAGTCGTGAAAGGGGGTCCAGCCGCAACTGGAGACGATCACCTTCAGTCGCTCGTCGAAGACGCCGACGAACATCGCGTTGTGCCCGCCCAGCGAATGGCCGATCGCCCCAATCCGTTCCGGGTCGACCTCCTCCCGCGTTTGGAGCAGGTCGACGCACCGCATGTGGTTGAAGATCCCCTTCATCGTGCCCGACTCGTAACGGTCGGCCTGGAAATCATAGTCCCGGGAGTCGCCGAACGAGGGGTAGTCGGGGGCGATCACGACGTAACCGCGCTGGGCCAGCTCGAACGCGACCATCCGGTTCGGCTCGCCGCCCGCCTCCGTCACCCGGTCCTTGCCCAGCGGCGACGTCGGATGCAAGGCAAGCATCGCCGGCACGCGCTCGCCGGGAGCGCGCCCGCCGGGCAAATAGAGATGGGCCGCCAGCCGGTCGTTCGGCTCGGTGACGAAGGAGATCGTCAGCCGCTCGAACCCCTCGCCCTGCATTCGCTTCGTGACTTGCACGTCCATCGGAGGCAGATTCGATCGGTCGGGCAGCGGCCCCATGGCTTCCTGCATCCCGGCCAGGACGTGACGCCGCCGAATGGCCCAATCCGCCGCCGTGTCGATCGTGTGCTCCCGCCCGTCCGCGTCCAAGTAGACGAGCACGCGCGAGTGATCCGGATAGTGCGGCACGCTCGGATCGTCGCCGAGCGCAGTCCGCCCACCAGCGAGCAGGATTGCCGCCCCGACTACCAACAGTGACGTCGATGCTCTCGTCTGCATGTCCCCCCCCAGTCTACGATACCCTCGTTCCCAGGCTCTGCCTGGGAACGCACTACCGCGAGGCTCCGCCTCGCATCCCACAACGCCGACCACGACAACGCGCAATCGCGATGACCGCGAGGGCGCGGAAAACCCCAGTAGGACAGGCAAAGCCTGCCCAAGCCCGGGGTTCCCAGGCGGAGCCTGGGAACCAGACCTTGCCTCTGCCCCCTCACGAGAAAAACCGAATCGTCTTGCCCAGGATCTCCGCCTGACGCTCCGCCGTGTTCACGTCGAATGAGTTCGTCTTGAGCTGGATGATGCGGGGCTGGATCGCCTCCCACACGGGGCAGCGGACCTCGCGATAGTCGGGCAGCATGCCGGCGAAGTGCGGATAACGCTCCGGCCGCGCCTCGACCGCCTCGCTCAGATTGCGGAACACCGGCTCGCGATACACGGGCAAATACGCCCCGTAGAAGCCGTCGCCCCCCAGCTCGACGAACTTGCGGCGAAACGCGGTCCAGTCGACGTCGTCCCGCGCGATGCGGACCGTGTACGTCCAGAAGCTGTTCACGTAGCCGGCCGGGACCTTCTGCGGAACGAGCCACTCGCACCCGGCGACCACTCGCTCGAAGCACTCGGCGACCGTCGTGCGCATCGCCACCAGGTCGTCCAGCCGCTCCAGCTCGGCCAGGGCCACGGCCGCCGCGATCTCCGGCAGCCGGAAGTTGTAGCCCAGGCTCGTGTGACGCTCGAACGTCGGGTGACAGCGGAGCTCTTCGTCGACCACCGAATCGCCCGGCCTGGCCGTCAGCGTCGAATAGCCGGCCACGGCCGCCTTGCGCGCCGCGGTGGCCAGCCCCTCGTCGTCGCAGATCAGGATGCCCCCGTCGCCGCAGGTCATGTGCTTCGACGACTGGAAGCTGAAGCTGGCAAAGTCGCCGATCGACCCCACCACGCGGCCCTTGTAGTAGCCGAGGAAACACTGGGCGTTGTCTTCGATGACCGTCAGCCCGTGCTCCCGGGCGAGCGCCATGATCGGGTCCATGTCGGGCGCCAGGCCGCAGATCGAGACGGGGATGATCGCCCGGGTCCGCGGCGTGATCTTCCGCCGGACGTCCTCCGGGTCGATCGTCCACGTGTCGGGGTCGACGTCGGCGAACACGGGAATCGCGTTGGCATAGAGGGCCACCGTGGCGGTCATCGCCACGGTGTACGCCGGCACGATCACCTCGTCGCCCACCCCCACCCCGGCGGCCAGAAGCGCCGAGTGCATGGTCGCCGTCCCGTTGGCGTGCAGAATCCCGAACTTCCGCCCGAACTTCGCCGCAAACCGCTCCTCCAGCCGCGCCGAAATCCCCGGCGAGCTGCCGTTGTGAAACCCGAAGTCCAACACCTCGCCCACGTACTGCCGTGCTTTCGGCGCGACGCGCGGGATCATCGTCATCTTCGCCATCGATGGGGTCTCCGTCAGTCTACTTCGGACGGCGTTCTTCTCGCCGCGTGTCAGGTTGCGTCCGCGCCCGGCCCTATTCTGCGCCGGCTGCCGAGCACCGGAGTAGTAGGCACACGCCGTGTGCCGTAACCGGCGGACGGCACACGGCGTGTGCCTGCTACGGGAGTCGCGGACTTGTTTTTCGGCCGATCCTCAGCGGGGGCGCCAATCCCGCATGCTGCCGACGACGCGAATTCGGTCGCCGGCGCCTAGCTTCTCGTACAGTTGCTGCGTCCACGTGTACGCTTCCGGCATCTTCCCCACAAACGTAATGGTGCGCGGATACGCAAGCGCCAGGTTGTGAGGCAGGTCGCCGATGCGCAGCACCCCCAGAAACTCGGGCGTTTGCGGGTCCTCGTGGCTGCTGGGGGGATCCGCCAGCACGATCTCGGTGATGTGAGGGTCGAGCAGCGCGGCATAGACGGCCAGCGGCGCCGTGTAGCCCTGGCCATACACGGCCACCGGCCCCGTCACGGGCTCCTGCCTCAGGAGCGCGACGGCGGCCACGAGATCGCCGACCTGGCGCTCGGGGAGCGTTTCGCCCAGAAGCGGATACGTCCGCCGCGCCGTCCACAGATAGCCGGGGCCGACCGACGTGGCACCCGTGTTGCGCACCTCGACGGCGGCGGTCGCCAGCTCGCCGGGGACGCCGGGTCGCGAAGAACCGCCACCCGCGAAGGTGCTGCGCGCGTCCGGTTGCACGGCGAAGGCCAGCGTGGGGATGGGCCATTCGGCCTCTTGCGGTCGCTTCGTCTTGACGCTGATGGTCATCCCGTCGAAGCTGTCGAACACGTACGTGGCAAACGTGTTGCCGCTCTTGTCGCCGCCGTCCGACCGGAAATCGCGCCGACGCGGAACGCGGTCCGGCAACGTGTAGCGAAAAGTCAGTTCTCGCAGTCGCCGAAGCGCGGTCTCCTGGTGGGCGCGCCACGCGGCCTCGTCGCCGATCGTCGGCAAGTCGCCCCGCTCGACGAGCAGTTGGTCGATCCGGCGCATCTCGTCCTGCTCCGGCAGCTTGCCGCCGAACACGAGCAGGTTCTCCTCCGGCTCCACGAAGTCGGTCACGTCGTCCTCCACGGGCGTCGGGTCGTTCTTCAGATGCGTGTTGAACCAGGTGAAGATCGCTTGGCGGAGCTTGGGCGTATAACCATGGGGCGTCAGGTCTTCGACGAGGTCGAACCGGCCGTCGGCCCCCAACTCCGCGTACTGATGACGGATACGGTGAGCCACGTCGCGGTATCCGTAAGGACGCCACAAGACGTCTTCCGAGCCGGAGGCGATCAGCAGCGCTCGGGGGGCGATCAGGGCGCCCAGGTCGGGCCAGCACCAGCGGTAGTAGTTGATCCAGAAAGCGCAGTCGCAGTGGCCGTCGGTGGCCCGATCCGTGACGACGTGCTCGATGCTGCCCGACTGGCAGACCGGGACCACCACCTTGACCCGCTCATCGGCGGCTCCCAGACACCAGGAGATGACGCCGCCCCCGCTGAGGCCCGTGACTCCCATCCGCGCGGAGTCGACGTCGGGCCGCGTCTCCAAGTAGTCCAGGGCCCGCATGGCGTTCCACACTTCCGTCCCCGCCGGCGTGTAGCCCCGGCTGGGCCAGTCCCAACGCTCCTCCCGGTACGTCCCGTGATGAAAGCCCTGGGACTCGCCCAACTGGATCGGGTCGAGCACCAGCGCGACGTAACCATGCTGCCCGAACCAGCGCGGGTTCGCCTGGTACGGAGCGTTCACTTTCCCTTTCGAGTGTCCACACAGATAGAGCACGGCGGGCAGCCGCCCCGCCGGCTTGGCCGGACGATAGAGGTTGCCGATCACGTAAGCCCCGGGGATGCACTGGAAGTGGACCTTCTCGACCACGTAGTCGCCACGTTCCAGCACGCCGGTGACCGTCGCGTCGAGCGGCGTGCGCGGCGGCAAGGGCGATAGCCCGAGCATCTCGCGCCACATCTCCCTTCGCCGCGATACGGTCGCGTCCCACTGCGCCTGCGATAGCGGCACGGCCAGAGAGGAGCTCGACACCTGGCGTGCCTCCTCCCGAGCGGAACCATAGATCGTGGTCCAGTCCCCGTGTGCCGGGCGTGTCCAAGTCCCGCATCCGCACAACAGGCCGACGATGGCGATTCGGTGGAGGTATCGCATGGTGATCTCCGAACGGGTACGCAGTTTCTGCCAACGCCACATCGCGCCAGAGTATACCACGGTCAACGTGCGTTGACGAACGGTTTCGGACCGTACGCATTTGCACGGCTGCGTACGGAAGTTGCTCTTCGGGCGGAATGGGCGTAGGGTGCGTGAAACGCACCATATCTGCCTGACCCGGAAATAATGGTGCGTTTCACGCACCTACGCGGCTGCGCACGGAAGTTGCTCTTTGGGCGGAATAGCTTCCCCGGCGCGAGCCCGGGCGTCGCGCGCTCGATGCCCGACCGGCCAAACAAGCTGGACGCGATGCGGCACGGCCAGAAACGGCCTTGCGGCTCGGCGCTAACATGGTATGCTCGACCACGTTAGGTTGAAAGCCGGCGGCCCGAGAGACGCCCAAAAAGGCCGTCCAAGCGTCCAACAAAAGCCCCGGCCACCGATTGCAAGTCGTTGTCGAGAAACGAGTTATGTCGAAACGAATTGTTGGGCGGGAATTTCGAGTGTGGCCCGGAAATGCAAGTCCTTTCCGCCCCGTGTGTTGCGCGGAGCGCGCGTCCAAGAATGCGTTTTCGCCCGCGACATGGCGTGCGCGCAGGTGGCCTGTGACCAGCGCGCATTCCCCCTGGAACCTCAGCGCATTCCCCCTGGGGCCCGCGCGCACGTGCGCTGGGGCCCGAGCGCACTTGCGCGAAGTGTTAATTGGGACCTCACCCCGCAACAAGCGATCAGGCGGTCCCTTTGGGGGGCGGGGCGAGCAGGGAACATATTCTTCCGAAATGGAATCGGGCGATCGGGCACGCCTATAGGCCGAATTGCACCAACGACCCACCGCCGGACGGAGGGAGTCCTTTCCTCCAAGATCGACACGTAGAAACGAGGCTCCACCCGCAAGGAGACAGTGGTCGGCTGGGTGGCACGGGCGTCTCGCCAGTGCTGAGCCGCACGCGCCCCCAATCCGGCAGCGTAGCAGCCGCGCCGCCGATCGAGAAGCCGCAGGACGCGTGAAACGCAACGCCCACGTTACGGCTTCACGAACAACGGTGCGTTCCTCGCACTCGACGGCTTAGCGTGTCGTTCGACGATTCGTTGTCCGCGGAAGAATTAGGTCTCGGAGGCCGATTCGCGGAAAGGCTCCGAAGGACAGAACGACCAAGATCACGCGGCGGGAATGGCGCCGAGTGACGTCGATTCTGGCTATCGCGCGAACGCCATTCCCGCTCGCGTGCATCGCCTGGTTATACCCACCTTTTGGATGATCATTCTCCCAATCTGGACCGTAATTCATCACAAACGTCCGACGGTGCAATACCTGCAGCGAGGCAATCCCGGAGTCCCTCCAGAAACACTATCGGTTGTATTTTGTCTGATAAAAGCAGGCGACGCGACCCGGCGAACGCCGTGAAGAAGTCTTCGGGGGACACGGGCGCATCTTTGACAACACCGTATAGAATGTCGACGAATCGTTGAGCCTCGCCGGTGTTATCGGGTGAGAACGATAAGAAGAAATCTGCCAAGAAAATTGCGATGGACTTGATGTCGCATTTCGTGATCACAGACAATGTTTCAACGGCATGAAGACAGGGCTCGATCAAATCCACGGGCATCCGGCGAAAGGCTAGTACACGGATTACTTCGGCCCGCTCAATCGGGCCGAGCATTTTTAGGGACTTGGATGCGCCGATCTCCCGCAGTTGTTTTTCGAGTGCGGTGTGGCCCTCAACGGCCTCCGAAAGATGAAGGGATGCTTGTCGATAGATGTCCTCTACTTGGGCTGCGAGTTTGACGCTCGCAATGAGAATCGCTGCGAGGGCGAACCCGACCCAAGCGGTGGAAAACGCAATATAACGCGCCGGAGTCCACTCGAAAGCAAACACTGTCAGGAGGCCGCCGACAAGCGAGAGGAGTGCCTCACCGAAGTTCCCGCGCACGGCAAAAATGCACAGGGAAACAAGGACGACCAACAGCGACGCTGTCCCGATCATGAGGGGCGTCCAGAGAAGTGTGACGGAAATCACCGCAAAGGCGAGCAGTGCAGCCACAACCACGAGCGCGGGCGCCATTTCGTACAGGCTCTTGATGACGGCGCCGAGCGACTTGACGCTGTCGTTCAAAGACTGCTTGATCGGGTTGTTACGCTGGTTTTCCACTGGTGCCTCGTGGGTATAACGTTTGGCATCACTGGGCGGCGGCCAGTGAGCTTTGATCTGGGGGCACGCCGGGTGCCACTCTACGCCGTTAACCCTTTCTGTAAGTCGTGCACATGCCTAGTTTTCGGGTGAAACTGCTGCTTCCTGCCCCTGGGGCGTGTCTTTCACCCTGTGTTCTTCGACTGCGAAGACTGCGGAAAATGGGCAATCCTGCGCTGAAAAAGGGTTAACGGCGTAGGGTGCCACTGCTGGCTTGTCCAGCAGTGCCCCTTAGATGCCCGGCGCGCCCTTGTCGTTCAGTATTTCAAACGGCAGACCGTGGATAGTCGGCAGGGCGTCATCTACCTGCTTGCCGTCGTTCAGATAGAACCCCGCACTCGACCATCTCCAGTCGATTGCCGTTGGGCAAAGACCTCGTCGAACCGGATTCATGTGGATGTAGTCGATCGAAGCGAGAATGGTCTCCGGCTCGGTAAGATTGCGATCGTAACCAGGGCCCTCCTGCCAGTACCGAAACGTCATGACGCCTGGCCGTTGACGCACCGTTAGATGCTCCAGCAACGAACTCCGATTCGCGATCAGCAGTTGCTTAACTCGATACGAATAGGGACGCTTGACGGCCTTGAGTAAATCCTCGATTTCCGACCCGTCAGGCTCCGGCCAAACGAGCAAGTGGACATGCTCGGGCATGTACACGAAAGCCGCCAAGCAGCACTTATGCCTGACGAAGGCTCGATCAATCGCGCGGCTGAGCATCTCGCGCCACGTGTCGTTCGTCAACAAGCGCATGCGACGCTAACAGGAGAACGTCAGCTCGTGGAAGTGCCCGGGCTCGTCGTAATGCTTGACACGCTTCCGATGTGGCTGCACGCTTCTCATCGTGAACCTCGCATCAGGTCGGGCACTGCTGGACAAGCCAGCAGTGGCACCCGGCGGGTGGCACTGGCGTCTCGCCAGTGCTGAGCCTCAGTCCACCTGCATCCGGCAATCTAGCCGATGGCCGACCGCTTGGCAATAAGCCGGGCCATCCGCACGGGATGGAAGGCCGCACGCAGCCGGCCCGTCCTGCCGGGCGCCCGGACGCCGGCGAACTGACGCTTTCTTTGTACTGCCCTCAGCCTGCCGACTCATCCGCGAGGAGCAAGGCACCCCCGGCGATGTGGCTGGACGCTTCTCATGGTGAACATCGTATCAGGTCGGGCACTGCTGGACAAGCCAGCAGTGGCACCCGACGCTGTCGCGTCGTGCCCCCTCGTGGCCGGGGCGCGTTGCGGGCTTTCTTGGACACGGTCACTTTCGCCGCGGCCCCGATTTCGGCACCTGTGAGGGGTGCTACCCCCTTCAGATACCGTGCGCGCAAGTGCGCTGGGGCCCGAGGGGTAGTGCGCTGGGGTTCCATGGTGAATGCGCTGGGGTTTCATGGTACGTGCTACCGGGTCACAGGCCACCTGCGCGCACGCCAGGTACTGGGAAAAACGCCCTTGTTGGACGAGGTCACTCGCGCAAGCCGTGGGTATGAAAGCACTTGGAGTTTTTGACCGAACCAGGAAAAACCGCCCAACAAATGGTTTCGCCGCAAGGCGTTTCGAGACCGGGACTTAGGGCTCTTCATGGGCGGCATTGTTGGACACTTGGACGGCGGATTTCGAGGGCTTTCGGGACTGCGGTTTTCGGCCTAACACGTTCGAGCTTACCATGTTAGCGCCGAGCCGCAAGGCCATTTTTGGGCGGCCCGGGGTGCTTCCAGTTTCTCCCGGCCCGGAGGCCGAATCGGGAGCCCTCGTGCTCGCGGGGCCG
>DATKZH010000116.1:0-2342 GCA_035528065.1 Thermoguttaceae bacterium
CCCTCGCGCGTGGGTCTCGTGCCTCGACCCACCCTACGCAATCCACCCTACGCAATCCACCCTACGCAATCCACCCTACGCCTTCCCGTTTCAAGCCCCACGTTTCCTTCCCGCCAGAAAGAGATCCACTCCCAACCGTTCGCACCCGATCGTCACCTGATCGGCCGGGATGCCCGCCCGGGCGGCCAGCTCGCGCATCTCTTTCACGGTTCGATAGATCAGATACCAGTTCCCGATCCACTCCATGTAGGCCCGGGTCGGGTTGTGCGGGGCGAAGTTGCCGACCAACAGCGATCCGCCCGGGGCAAGCTGCTCCCAGAGCCAGCGGAGCATGGTCGCCGCGGGCTCGTCCTCCAGATAGTCGAAAAGCCCCGTGCACACGAGGAAGTCGGGCGTTTCCAGGGCGACGCCCGGGTCGGCCTTCTGCGGCAGCCGGAACAGGTTCGTACGCGTGCAGCAAAGCGCGGCGTCGGCTCCGGCCGGCAGGAGCGGCTCGAGCTGCGACCGGGCAAAATCGAGGGCGTCGGGGTCCAGGTCCAGGAGCGTGACGCGGACGTCCGATCGCCGGCCTTCCGGCAATAGCGCCAGCGCCCGGCGAACGTCCAGTGCCGGCCCGGACCCCACGCTCACGACGTGGTACGGACCACGCGGGCGCGCCAGACAGTGCGAGACAATCGCCCCGGCCGTCTGCTCCGTCCTCGACCGGACCGCCTGCGGGGCCGCCTGGCTCAGAAAGAAGGCGTCGAACGCCCTCCCCAACGGATGCTCGCACCGGTATCCCTCGCAGATCCGGGCGAGCATCTCGAAGTCGCCGGCGTAGCCCCGCGGCTTGAACCGGGCCGCATGTTGAAGCACGCCCACCTCCAAGAGCGACCCGGCGATCCTCCACAACTCGCCCGAGGGCAACCGATTCGCCTCGCCCCAAAGCTGCGTTTGGGCCAGGCGCGAAAGACACTGCGACAGGGCGGCGTCGACCAGCGCCACGGCGAGCGGCTCGTCCGACCAACCGCCGGTCAGCGATTCGGCCCGGTCGAGGTCGTCGACGAGCCGGGTCGCGGCCTCGCGCACCACGGGCAGCACCTCGTCGGCTCGCCCGGCTTGCGTCGATTCGTGTTCACCTGGCTGCCACGGGGGCCCCAACACCACGGTGCGTCTCCCTTCGCTCATTGTCCTCGCCGTGCGCCGGACCCGAGCGCCAGCCGCGTCTCGTCAGTCCAGCAGCTCCCGCATCCGCTCGATGCCCACTTTGAGCACTTCACGCGGGTCCTTCGCCCAGAGGTCCTTGTTGAACAGTTCCAGGCTGACCGTGCCGTGGTAGCCTTTCTCGCGGAGCAGCCGGACCTCGGCGCCCAGGTCGATGGGGCCCTCGCCGAGCATGACGCGGTCGGGGTCGGTCTGCTGGCCGGCCGGCTTGTCGGGGGCGGCGTCGTCGATGTGGTAGTGGCCGATCTTGTCGGCCGGGATGGGGCGAAGCGACTCGACCGTCTCACCCGCGTTCCAGGTGTGGAAGGAGTCCAGCACCAGCGTGGCGTCCGGGGCGTCGGCGGCCTGGACGATCTCCCAGGCCTGGCTCAGCCGCGTGACCGAGCGGAAGAAGCTGATGTACTCCATGGTCGGCTTCACGCCCACCTGGCGCCCGATCTCCAGCAAGTCCCGGTAGCGCTCGGCGACCTGCTTCAGGTCGCACGGCTCCCGCGGCGGCGTGGCCACCAGGTAGGGCGAGCCGAGCCGGGCGGCCATCTCCATGCGGCGCTTGACCTCGTCGAGCGCGAGCCGGTACTCCGGCCCCACCGCCTCGCCCCACGACCGGGCGGCGATCGCACAGGGCACGATCAGGCCGTGATCCGCAATCGCCTTCTCCACGTCGCGGACCTCTCCGCCCCGGCCGACGTACTCGTACACGTCGTTGATCCAGAGCTCCACCCCGGCAAACCCGGCCTCCGCCGCCAAGCGGATCTTCTCCAACATCGGCTGCGGCTTGATCGTGCTGGTGTTCAGGCAGAGCGTGAAGGACATGGGATGCTCCCGGTATGCTCACGAAGATCATCTTCCGAATCAGCCGCGCAACGACCGCAGAGCCGCTCGCGGCTTCGCACGATCTCGCAGCTTCGCAACACACTGTAGCGATGGCAGGGCCAACCCGCAAGCGGCCGCGCAGCTCCCCGTGCTCGCACCCACCGACGCTGACAGCCGGTTGAAAAAGGGTGCCACTGCTGGCTTGCCCAGCAGTGCATGGCTTCTTAGCTGGAATCACTTGGCACTGCTGGGCAAGCCAGCTGATTCTATGAAAGAGTGGTTCTCCTGGTGTTATAAGAAGAGTGTTGACGTTTGACACTTCCCGT
>DATKZH010000117.1:0-28352 GCA_035528065.1 Thermoguttaceae bacterium
GACTCGGTGCCCGCCAACCCAGGGTAGCTTCGCAACCCTGGGCTGTGTTGTGAAACCGCTTCGCGGTTAGGGGAACAGAAATGGCCCACGCTTCCCGCGGATTCACGGCTCTGTTTTCCGTACGTTTTAGCAGCCCACACGCCGTGTGCCGTAACCGGCGGACGGCACACGGCGTGTGCCTGCTACCGAAGTCGGGAAGTTGTTTTTCGGCCGATCGTTAGGGGTTGCTGCGGCGGCCGGCGTCAAATGGGCACCCGACACCGATTACCGGCCTCCAAGCGAAGAAAACTCGGAAGGCGATTTCCCCTGCAAAAACCCTCATCCTGGCTTTCTCCTGGAGGGAGAGGCGACGTATGGCACGTGCTCTCCAGACAGCCAGACGGCTTTTTCAGGCAGCCGCAAGGTCCACCGGGAGGGCAAGACCGGGCTGCGGGACCCGCTGGGCGTCGATCACTCCGAGGACCCCGGCGGCACTTCGCTCTGGCGCTTCTCGAACTGCTCGCCGACCCGCCGCAGCCACTCGTCGGACGGGACCCCGTACGGTCGGAACTTCTCCAGCCGGCCCTGGCCGTCGTCGTAGAGAACCGCCCGGAAGACGCCGAGGCGGGCGGCCGCCGGCGAGTCGATCAGGTTGCTCGAATCGGCGGCGTTCATCTGGAACAGCACCCGCATCTCCAGCTCGCGGAGCCCCTGCCGGTCGATCGATCGCATCACGCTGTTGTAAGTGTCGCACCAGATCAGGCTGTGGATGCCGACTTCCGGGCCGTCGCGCATGATGCCCGCGAACTGGGCGGCCGGGCTGACCGGCTTGTCCTCGCCGAACGACGAGAGGCCGAAGTCGTCTTCGGCCTTGCGGAGGTCGCGGAACCGGCTCAAGTGGTCGACGAGGAGGTAAAGCGAAGGGGCATCCGTCTCGTCGTTCTGCCGGCGGCGGGCAAGCTCTTCGGCGATTTCCTGCACGGCCGCCGCCGCCTCGCGCGGCCGGACGACCTTGACCTGGTGCGGCAGAACCGAGGCCAGAAGCCGCCACAATCCCTTCGCCGGGGCGTCGGACCGCATGCCGTCGAAGATGTAGAAGCCGGCGGCGGGCGAATGGTTCTCTTGCCCCACGGGGCAGTGCTGCGCGGCCAGGCCGATCAGGCAGGTCGCCATCACCCCCAAACCGGATTCCTCGCGGTGTCCCACCACCAACAGGTTGCTTCCGCCCTGCCGAGTGAACTCGGCGGCCGTGGGGCTTTTGATCGCGACCGGGGCTCCGACCCACGCGCGGGCAGTAGGCAGGCTTTCCGGCCACGAGCTCGCCTTGAGCAGGTCGGCCAGCATGGAGTTTGCACGGGGGTCGGCCGGGGCATTGCCCTCGAAAACGATCGGCGGCGGGACGTCGATGCGCCGGTCCTTCGACAGCTTGGCGATCCGCTCCATGTACTCGCGGCGCTCCTGATCGGGAAGCCACACGACCTGGAAGGGGTGATTCCCTTCGTAAAGCCCGTTCGCGTCGTTGTAGATCGCTTCCCCGGGCCGGGTCAGCAGGCGAGCCGCCGTGTTTTCCTCGCTGAGGATCAGGTGGGCGTCGGCCTCGCTGCACTGAAGTGCGATCCGCACCGCCATTTGGCCGATCGTGCTCCGCGCCAGGGAGTAGGCCCCGGCCAGCGTTTGCGATCCCAAGAGCACGTGGATCCCGAACGCCCGGCCCTGTCGCACCAGTCGATCCAGGTAGAGCGCCGCATCCTGGGCGATCCGATCGTCCTCGACGAACAGCTCCTGGAACTCGTCGATGACCAGGAGGATCCTGGGCAGCTTCGCCTCGCGCTCGGCGGGGGTCTCCTGACCTCGCCGAGAAGCCGTGCGGGGCTGGGAGCCGGGCGCACGGCGCGCCCGATACGCCGCAAGGTCCTGCACGCCACCGTCGCGGAAGAGGTCGCCGCGCCGTCTCAGCTCTTCGTCGAGCCGGGCCAGCACGCTGAGGCCGAATTCCCGCTCGCTCTCGATGGCCACCACCCGGGCATGGGGCAGTTGCCCGCTCCCGTACGATTTGAACTCCACGCCCTTCTTGAAGTCGACCAGGTACAATTCGACTTCGTCGGGGCCGTAGCGCAGGGCCAGATTGACGATCAACGCGTGCATCAGGTTGGACTTGCCCGACCCGGTCTTGCCCGCGATCAGCACGTGATGCGACGTGCCTTTGCCGAGCTTCAGATGCTGGAGCTTCCTGGCCCCGGCACGCCCCAACGGCACGTCCAGGCCCTCGCGGCTGTCGGCCGTCCACCATCGTTCGGGGGCGGGCACGACGCACTCATAGGGCACCTCGACGCGCCCGGCGCTTAGGACCTGGCTCCCCACGGCGCGGACGATCCGCGTGAACCGGTCGGTCTGGGGCAGCTCATCGAAACCGAGCGGCATCAGGCCGTAGTCGGCGTGCTTCTCCGCGAATCGCCCGTCCCGCCAGCTCAGCGAAAGGCCGTGCGGCGTCAAGTCGGCCAGATCGATCTCCCGCGGCATGGGGAGCCGGGTGTCGACCGACAAGAGCGTGAACACCCCGCATCGAGCCCCGCTGGCGACGATGCTCTTCAGCTTGTGGGCGGCCGTCTCCGTGAAGCTCGTGGGGAAGTCCGCCACCACCAGCACGCGATACGGCTCGGCCATCTCGCCGGCAAAATCGTTGTACTTCCGGATCGTCTCGAACTCGTTGCGGAGATAGACCTGGATCACGTTCTCCATGTGGTCGGTCAGGTCCGAAAGCCGCTGCTCGATGTGACCCGGATCGGTCCAGATGCGGCTGGCGATCAGCTTCTCCTCGTAGTCGGCCAGGTGCATGAACGCCGAGAAGCTCTCGCCCAGGCCGACCGGATCGATGATCGTGAACCGGACTCTGCCGGGGGGCATCGACGTGAGCATTCGCAGCATCACGGCTTGAATCAGCCGGGTGGCCTGCTCCCGTCCCTGGCCCGCCGTCTTGAGAAGCAACAGCGACCGCTCGGGAAACGGCAACAACGCCGGCAACGGGAATTCCGTCTGCTCCGGGCGCAGCCGCTCGTCTTCGGGCACCCCGCCCTCAATCCGCCCGAGACCGATTTCATAGTGACCGATGCGGAACACCGGCGGAGTCTCCGTCGGGGGCGGGCGGTGCTCCCAATCGGTCTCGTGCCAGTCGGGAAACCATCGGTCGCACTGCCCGTGCACTTCCTCGATCGTCGCCCGGAACCGCTCGATCCCGGACCGCCACCGGTCGGCCAACGCATTCCACGCCTCGTGATATTGCCGATCGTTCTCGGCGACGGTTTCCGCATGCTCCTCCGCGCCGCGCCGCTTCTGTTCCTCATATCGCTCGTCGAGCTGACGCACCCGCCCGGAGTAGCTGGTCTCGGCCTCCGCAAGTTCCCGATCGCGGCGCGCCGGGATCTCGGCCAACAGAGCCGGATACTGGCTCTCGGCCTGTTCCAGCTCCTGCTCGTTCCGGGCGGTCAGATCGGCCAGCAACGTCTTGTATCGGGCGTCGGTTTGCCCTATCTCCTCGTCGCACTGGGCGGTCGCTTGGGCGATCCGCCGTTCGTATTCGGCGCGGACGGCCTCCCGGGCCCGACGCTCCACCACGCCCGCGGCGGCCAGGGTCCGTTTCAGCGCCAGGTAGGTCTCGGTCGACTGCCGACGGGCTACCCCATAGAGCCAGGCCGCCATGCTCGCGTACACGGCAACCGCAGCGCATCCGCTCAGCGTGATCCAGGGCCAGCCCGCCAGTCTGACGGCAATCGCCGTGGGCCCGACGAACACGAGGCAGACCAGCAGGAAGTATCCCAACGGCTGCGCGCCTTCGAACATCCGCGGAGTCGACAGCTCGTGCATGGCCGCCAGTTGGTCCTTGGCGAGGGAAGTCAATTGGCCGAGATGGGCGACCGGGCCGCCCTCCCGCGTTCCCACGTTCCCCTGCGGCTCGGGATACTCGCGCCACTGCCGGCGGCGGCGCAGCAATTCCGCGGCTTGCCGTTGGACGACCGCCAGGTCGTGGGCCAGAGAGGCGATCCGCTCTTCCGATCCCTTCAACGCCGTGAGCGCGCCGGCCTTGGCCGCCTCCAGCACCGCCGAGGCTTCCCATCGCACTTCTTCTCGGGCCCGCGCCTCCGCGGCCTTCCTCGTTTCGAATCGCTCGATGCTGCCGGCCTTGACCCTCTGGTATTCCCTCTCAACGGCGGCGTACTCGGTCCTGGAACGGACGATGATCCGCTGCCGGAGCTGGGCGTGCTCGGCCGCCGCGGCCGCCCCGTCTTGCTCATGACGCTGGGCCAGGTCCCGCTCCGCCTGCTCGCGATCCGCCTGCGCTGCCCGGCCGAGCGCCGCGTGGCGCGACGCAATCTCGGCTTCGGCCGGCGGCCGCTCCTTCACCAGGACGCACAGATCGCTCAGCAGGCGCGCCATCCGGTCGGCGGAGATGCAGTCGGTGGCTTCCGGCCGTGGCTTCATCGCTCGATCCAACCGCACTGCCAGGGGTTCAAAGGCTTCCTACCGAAGCCGACGTAGTCGGGTAAGCATCGGCCGCAAAACAGGTTCCCGACTTCAGTAGCAGGCACACGACCTCCCGGCCGAGCTCGCGGGCGACCGCCTTCACCCATCGCGGCAGTCCCGCTCCGCCCTGGCAAGCACCTCCGCGAGACGTTCGATGGCGGCGAGCGCTCTGCGCGTGATCGGCTCCAGGGGTTCCAGCCGTTCCTTGGAGAACCGGCGACTGGTCGAGTCGTCCCAACGGGTCGCCGTCTCCGCCCAGGCGACTCGGAGCGAATCGAACGAATCGGCCAGTTGCGACGAGCCGCCCCGGAGATCAGCGATTTTCATGATGAGGCCCCTTTCTCCGAACCGTCCTCGTGGCCGGGGGAGATGTCCCCGCCGTCGGTTGCGTCCGCGGTGGGCCCGGGCTGCTCGGGCGAATCCTCCTCGGCCACTACCTCCTCCCGGTCCTCCTCCTCTTCTTCCTCTTCGCCCTGTGCCGATTTCTCCCATTGTTCGTCGGTCCAGGGCAGCCGCCCCATCGCCTCGGCGGCCTGCGGCGACGCGAGTGCGGCCACGTACTCCTCGAGCGTTCGGCCGATTCGTTCCAGCAGTCCCACGGTCCGCGCCGCATCGGTTTCCAGCCATTGGCCCAACTCCCCGACCCCGGCCTTGTACTCGAAGACCGCGCCGGAGATGGCCTGGGACCACCTGCGCACCGCCTCGATCTTGTCGCGGCAGACCTGCTCGCGCCGCTTCGCCCGCTCCACGGCCCGCTTCTCTTCGATGCAGGCGGGGCGGTGATCGCCGATCCGCTTGAAGGTCAGGCAGCGCTGCAAGTTGAGCTTCGCCTCTTGGAGCTGCTGCTCGCTCCGCCGCAATTCGTGTTTCCAGTACTGCCTCTGGTCCTGCTGGATCCACTGCACCGCCCGTTGGAGCTGCTGCTCGAGGCCCTCCAGGACCGTCGAGGCCTCATGCTTGAAGCAGAGGAGGGCGGCGGCGAAGTCGTCCACCGCGTCGATCGAAGTCACGTTCGCGCGTTGGCCCATCGCGCCCCTTTACCGCTGCTGGAGATACTGCTCGATAATCGCCGCCTTCCGGAGCAAGTAGGGGATGTGCTCCTCGGTCACCTCGACGAATCGCGAGATCACCTTGATGTGAACCTCGAATTCCTCGGCGAACTTCTGGTGCTCCTGATCGCGCCACGTCTTGCCGAGGGCCGCCAACTGCGTGCCCAAGGCCGTGATCCGCTCCTGCATCTCGGCGTTGAACTTCTTCAGGTTGCGAGCGAAACGCCGAAGCTCCTCGGGATCCACAATCGCTTGGGGCATGGCATACCTCGAACTCTCTCAGGCACCGTGGTGACCGTCGGATCGGCGTTCCGCTGGCGGCGTCCGTACCTCTTCAATCATAGCAGACACGGACGTTCTTCCCAGACGCGATCCCCGCCAGAGAACCAGACGCCCCCCTGATCTAGGTACTCCCGCCCGCTGTGCCACCCGGATGTCTCGCCCAAATCGCCCCCCAGCCACCCTCTCAAAGAGCACGCGTCATGGACACCGCCCCGATCGCTTCGATTTCAGCGGCCGACGCCGCCGAGATCGAAGCGCCGTCGATTCCCGCCCTCAGGCGAGCTTTGCCCCGTTGGGCACTTCGCGCTCGGGGATCGCCAGGACGACGGCCCCGTCGGGCCGGTAGAAGCCGGCCACGAGGAATTCCGACCGGACCGGCCCATTCTGCTTCGGCGGGAAGTTGACCACGCCGAGGATCTGTCGCCCGACGTTCCGTCCGCGAGTGGGACGAGCTGACAGAGATGCTTGCCAGAGGCGATACCGGCCGGTAGCCTGAGAGTACATCGGCCCCCAGCGGGGTGCGTAGGGGCGTTGGCCGGAGCCGGCGGGTTCACGAGGGAAGAATCGCAACGGGTCGGCCGGATACTTGACTATACAGGGGGACCATCATGAAACGACGAACATTCCTCCAAGCCGTAAGCGGCGTCGTGGGCACCGGGGCGTTGGGCGCACGCTCGGTCGCGCGGGGAGAGCAGGCGGCGGCCCGGGAGGTGAAGGTCGACGGCATGCCGAGGCGCGTGCTGGGCCGGACGGGCGAGCGGGTCTCGATCGTCGGCTTTCCCGGTCTGTCGCTGGTCCACTACGACCAGGACCGCTGCACCGCCGGGCTCCACCACGCCTTCGCACGGGGCGTGAACTACTTCGACGTCGCCCCCGCCTACGGAAACGGCGACGCGGAAACCAAGATGGGGATCGGGCTGGAGGGTCTCGATCGAAGCCGCTATCTTCTGGCCTGCAAGACCAAGATGCGCGACAAGCGGGGCGCCCGCGAGGAGCTGGAACGCTCGCTCGGGCGGCTCAAGACCGATCACTTCGACGTGTATCAACACCACTGCCTCCAGAGCGCGGAGGACGTGAAGCAGGCCCTCGCCCCCGGCGGCGCCATGGAGACGTTCCTGGAGGCCAAGAAGGAGGGCAAGGTGCGATTCCTCGGCTTCTCGGCCCACACGATGAAGGCGGGCCTCATGGCCATGAGGCACTTCCGCTTCGACACGGTGATGTTCCCCATCAACTTCATCGAATTCTTCCAGTGGGGGTTCGGCAAGCCGCTCCTCGACCTCGCCCGGGAGCAGGGGGCGGCCGTGCTGGCGATCAAGCCGATGTGTCGCGGCGCCTGGCCGAAAGACATGGAGCGAACGCGCCGATGGTGGTATCGCCCCGTGGAGGACGACCGGGAGATCGACATGGTCCTCCGCTTCACCCTCTCGCAAGAGCCCGTGGCGGTCGGGCTCCCGCCGGGATGGATCGACCTGGCGGAGAAGGCGTTCGAGGCGGGCAGGTCGTATCGCCCCATCACCGAGGCCGAGACGGACGAGCTGGAGAAGCTGGCCCACGCCTGCCTGTCGATCTTCCGCAAGCAGGAGGAAGCGGTCGCCTGCGGAGCGCCCCGGCACGAGCCGATCTACCCCGACAGCCCCCACGAGTGCTGCCCGGGGAGCTACGTCTAAGAGGGCGTTTGAGTCTCCTCTGGCTCGGGGAGATTTCGCAAGGTGGGTCGAGGCACGAGACCTGGTTCTTCTCGGGCCCCGGGGCGCGACGGAATCGCAGGAGGGCGGCATGCCGGACGGCGTCGCCAAGCGGGACTGAACGAGTCGGCAACTCACGTCTAACGTCGCGGCGCGATCCGGCGCTATTCGGGGACCGACAGCTCCGTCTCCACGCTTGTGGCCCCTTCGAGTCGCACGCGTCGTTCCTTGACGTCAAACCACACTCTCTCGGCGATGACCCTACTTACGCGGGTTGCGCCGGTGTCGTCGGTCCGCTCGTGGTCGAGTGTGACCGGTTTCTCCGCCGTGCCCTCCAAGACGAGCTGATGGGTGGACGGCACGAAGGTGAGGCTCTGGCAGTGCCCACAGATTCCCCTGCTGGCGAAGGAGAACTTCGCCTCCGAGCAGCGGAGCGAACCGTGCGGTCGGCCTCCCGCGGAAGCCTGGAACTGCACGTCTCGGCAAAGGATGACCAAGCCCGCCTCGGAGGGACGATCGCGTATCGCCTTTGCCGCTTCGGGCGAGCGAGCGATGCCGATTCGATCGGGTGTGATTTCGAAGCCAATGAGTGAGTCGGTCTCAGCCGCCGCTACGGGAGCGATCGCGGCAAGCGCAACGGCGCCGATCAGCAAGGCGGCCCAGGCCAGCGTGTTGAAAGATGACATGGGTCCCTCCGTGGGTTTGAGGTGAGGTGGGGTCGAGCGTCTGATCGGCCTGCAAATGGCGCGCCACGTTGCGTCGCTGCGCACGTATCCAGCGGAACCCCTGTGAGGTCAACAGCTATCGGAGTACGCCCTGGGGGGCGCGTTGGCGCGTGGATGGAAGGAATTGCAGCGGGTTTCACATGGCGTCGCTTGCGTCGCCACAGCCGGGCGGCCCCCCAGAATGACGGGAACGAGCGTCCAAGGTCGACCTCCAGAGCGGATGGCTGACCGAAAGCGCCCCAGCCCTTCCCATCGCAGTTGAACGGGTGGGCCGGGACCCGTATACTGAGAGGCTTAGCGGCGCGCATCTCTGGCTACGCAAGAAAGAGAGGCGTTGTGGGCGAGGGCCCGCGCCTCTTCCTCGCGATACACGCTCCAGGAGAATCACGACCATGACGATGGACAAGAGCCTTCGGGCGCGGCGCGGGTTGGTCCGCAGCCGTAGCGTGCTTACCCGGGCCGAGCGAATCCAACGCCTCAAGGAGGCCGACCGCTGGGAGGAAGGCGAGAGCCCCTTCGGGCTGGCCAAGGTCCGGGTCTACAAACTGGCGATAAGAAAGAAGAAGAAAAAGAAGAAGGAAGAAGAGGGAGAAGAAGCAGAAAAAGGGCAGGAAGCAAAGAAAAAGTAGCGGTCGATCGCGCTCCGACTGCCCGCAAGGCCGCGCCGGGTTGCCCGGCGTGCGCGGCTTGGCAGCACGGGTTCTCTGCGTGAACGCGCCCACTCCTAACGGCTTAGTACTACTGCGCAGGATTGGGGTTGCAGAAACGGGCGAAATTGGCGAAGCTTCGGCCTTCCCAATCATTCCAGGGGGGCCTTGGCTTTGAGGAGGATCGGGCATGGATGCCGATCAGATTCGGGGCTTGCAGCCGATGCTCTCCGGGTACATGGGCGAGTTCGACGATTGCTTTGTTCGACCCGAGTCGCGGACGCATTTCAGGACGTACGTGGAGGGGCAGTTGTCGGACCTGGACGCCAAGAGTTGTGAGCCGATTGCCTTGGCGTCTGGAATTCCTCCGCGGAACTTGCAGGCGTTTCTGGCGACGTGCCAATGGGATGAAGATGGCGCAAGAGAACGCCTGCACCAGATCGTGGTCCGCGACCACTGCGGGCCGAATTCGATCGGCATCATTGACGAGACGAGTGACGTCAAGAAGGGGAACAAGACCCCCGGCACGAAGCGGCAATGGTGCGGCACCGTGGGCAAGACCGAGAATTGCATCGTGACGGTTCACTTGGGCTATGCGACGGGCGATTTCCATTGCCTGCTCGACGGGGAGTTGTTCCTGCCGGAAGACTGGGCGGCCGATCGGGATCGTTGCCGGGAGGCTGGCATACCGGATGACGTCGGCTACCGGCCGAAATGGAGAATCGGCCTCGACCTTTACGACCGTGCACGCCGCAATGGCGTCGTGTTCGACTGGCTGGTCTACGACGAGGGATACGGCGGCAAACCGCAGTTTTTGCGGGAAATGGACGCTCGCCGACAGGCCTTCGTCGCGGAGGTCCCCACCACGTTCACCGGATGGATTCACAAGCCCCGAGTCACCGAACGGCCGTTCCGGCGTGCCCGCGGACGCGGCCGGCGCACACCGCGGTTGGTCGCCGGCAGTCGGCCGGCGATTTGCGTGAAGAACATGCTCACGTATTCGCCCGCGTTGCGCGACCAACCGTGGGTGCGGTATCACGTGAAAGACGGCCAGAAGGGTCCGCTGGTCTGGGAAGCGAAACAGACGCGGATCACCATCAAGGACGAGCAAGGTCTGCCGGGCATGCCGTTGCACTTGGTGGTGGCGCGTAACGTTTTGGATCCTGGGGAACTCAAGTTCTTTGTCAGCAACGCTCCGCCGGAGACGGAGGTACAGACGCTGCTTCTGGTCGCCTTCTCGCGGTGGCGCGTGGAGCGATGCTTCCAAGACCAAAAACAGGAAGTGGGGCTCGATCAATGGGAGGGGCGTCGCTGGCTGGGGTTGAAACGCCACTTGATCATCACGTCGGTGAGCTACTTGTTCCTGGCCCGAGTCCGCGAGCAACTCCGGGAAAAAAAATCCGGAGCTTACCGTGTGCCAAGTGCACGCCGCGGTGGCGTCGTTGGTGCAAAGCTGGTGGCTGAGCGCCCGCGCGTCGGCGCGATTGATCGAGCGTACCGCGAGGGTGATCCAACACTGGCAACGCCGCATCGCCGCCGCCCGCCGGAGCCACACGCGAAGAACGCTGGAAAAACTGCGGGAAATGGGCATCTCCCTCCGAGACCTCATCCGCTGCCGATGGCCTGATCCTGCGCAGTAGTATTAGGACCGGGGAATCAATAAGTGTCGTACTCCTCACGCTCCGCGTGAGGCCAAGCGGCACACCCTCACGCGGAGCGTGAGGAGTACATCGGAAAACGCGACGGTAATTGATTCGCCGGTCCTTAACCTCAAACCACGATCGCCCCTTCCATGAGGCCGGTGATACGCATCCTGGTCGTGTCGGGTCTGCTTGGCGTCGTGTTGAGCGTGCCTGCGACTACCGGCTGTCGGCGGAACGCCACAGAGGAGGAGTCGCGACGCCGGATCGTCGAGGCCTATGGGCGCCTCCCCGGGCTGACGGAGACGCCCGACCCCCAGCTCCGCGCGGAGCTGGCCCGGATCGTCGAGGAGAAGGCCACGCCGGAGCTGTTGACCCGCCCCGAAATCCCCGACGAGGAGAACGTGGCAGCAGGCTTGGCCGGGTTGTTCGAGCCGCTCAAGATCGAGGATCCGGAGCCCGGGGAGATCTTCAACCAGTCGAGCGCGATCCTCCCGCAGGGGGAGTTCCGGTTCGATCCGACGGGCCTGGAGCGGGCGATTCGCTTCCGCCAACAGTATGAGGCCCAACGTCAGGCGGCGCGAGAATCGCTCTATCGGCCGGGGTGCAATTTCGGCGTCCAATACGTGGCCGGATTCGCGGCCGACTCCTCCTTCGTCGACGTGGTGCGGATCTCCGCACGGCTCGAGGCGTTCCAGGCGGCCGAGTCACTCGCCCGGGACGACGTGGCCGCGGCGATCGAGTCGCTCGGGTCCATGTTCCGTTTGGCGGTTTGCCTGGGGGCGGAGAAGCAGGCCATCGCCCGGCTCGAGGCCGCTTTCGTCCGCCTGGAAGCGCTGGCCGTGCTGCAAGCGATCGTCGGGCACCCCGAGATCAGCCGGCCGAAAATCACCCTCGAGCAGCTCGGCCGGTTGTACGCCATGGTCGGGGATCCGTTGAAGGCTTGGCCCCCCGACGCCGACGCCTGGATCGGCGACCGCGCCCTGGGCATGCACGCCTACGAGGCGGTCCGGGCAGGCCGTCTCGTGGAGCTTTTGACCGAGGAAGAGATCAAGCGGTTCGCTGCCGAAGAGATCCTCCGGGAATTGCCGGGGGCCGCATGGCGGAACGTCAACCAGGACGAGCTCTACTACCTCGAAACGATGCGGACGATCATCGAGGTCTGCTCGCAGCCCTACTACAAGCGACGCGACGTTTTCGAGTCGATCCGCCAGGACCTGCACCAGAAGCGCAATTCGCCCCAGTTCCCACTCGTTGCCGGTCGGCTCTTGCTCGTGGATATCGAGAAGGGCCACGCAGTCCAGGCCCGGGATCGGGCGAGCTGTGAGGCCTGGGCGCTGGCGCTGGCGGCGGCCTCGGGAAATAAGCGGCCTCCCTATCAAGTCAGTCCCCTTTCGGGGGACGAGTACGAGATTGTCAGGGAGGGGGGGCAGGTGACCGTCGGCGGCATCTCCCAGGACGAGCTTCCCGGAACCCCTCCCGTCGTCGTCCCGGACCTTGCCGGAGAGGGCCGGCAGAAGTAGGCTTCCGGGGAGAGTCCCGAAAAAGTGACAGGGTGAGGGGGTGACGCGCACGCCCATGACGAGAACGTCACCTTGTCACCCCGTCACCTTGTCACCCCGTCACCCCTCACGAAATGGGTCGAGAATCGAGTCGCCGTGATTTTCTGCGGGGCAAAGCGGCCGCCCGAGCCGTGGCCGATTTGGCCCGGCGGGCCGCCTCCGGCCGCGGTGTTGATCCTTGGCCCGCGGGCGCAGACGAAGAGGCGTATCTGATTCGCATCAGTCGGCGGGCGATGGCCACGCAGTTCGAGGTGTACCTCAACGCGGGCCAGCACGAGGGTGGGACGGAGGCCGCGCTCGAAGCGCTCGATCTCGTCGACGCCCTGGAAGACCAGATGTCGGTCTTCCGCCCGACGAGCGAGATCAGCCGTCTGAACCGCCGTGGTGCCGACGGGCCGGTGGAGGTCGAGCCGCGGCTGTTCGAGCTTCTGGAGCTGGCGATCCGCCTGCACGCCGAGACGGACGGTGCGTTCGACGTCACATCGGGCCCCCTTTGGCGAGCCTGGGGGTTTGCCCGCGGTGCCGGGCGCGTCCCCAGCGACGAGGAGCTGACCGAGGCGATCGAGCACGTCGGCAGCCACCTGGTGGAGCTCGACGCCGAGCATTGCACCGTGCGTTTCCGCCGGCCCGGCGTGGAGCTGAACCTGGGGAGCATCGGCAAGGGCTACGCGTTGGACCGTTGTGCAGAAATGCTGATGGACGCCGGCGTGAGCGATTTCCTGCTCCACGGCGGCCGGAGCAGCGTGTTGGCGCGAGGGTCGCGCAAGCCGATCCGGCAAGCCGCGCCCGACGCACCGCCCGCCGGTTGGGTCGTGGGAGTCCCCGACCCGACGCGACGGGACAAGCGACTGGCCGAGCTGCGACTGGAGGATCGGGCCCTGGCGACCTCCGGCACGCAGACCCAGTACTTCCGCCACAAGGGCCGCCGCTACGGACACGTCCTCGACCCGCGCTCCGGGCAGCCCGCCGAGGGGCTCCTGTCGGCGACCGTCGTGGCCCCGAGCGGAGCGGAGGCGGACGCGCTGTCGACCGCGTTCTACGTGATGGGGGCGGACAAGGCCCTCGAGTACTGCCAAAGCCGGCCCGAGCTGGGCGCCGTGCTGATCTGCCCGGCCGACCGTCCCGAAGGGCTGGAAGTCCGCTCCGTCGGGCTGGAGGAAGACGAGTTGAGAGTCCTCCGCCGGGAGGATTCATAGGGTAGGCCTCGGATCGAGACGCATTCCGTGCTTATACGGCTCACGGCCAAGTTTGTCCGTTTTGGGCGATGTCACACTAACCCGAAGCGCAAGCGAGGTAGTGGGTTGCGTCCCTCGCTTGCGCTTCGGGTTGGTGTCATTCTTGGCCGTGAGCGGTATAAATGGAGAGATGGCGGGAGTGCCGCAGGTTCTGCGTTGTGATGGAGTGCCACGATGCCCATGCCCAGAAGCCGGTCGGCCGTGTGTCGAGTTCTCGTGGTGGTGTTGACGGGGCTTCCCTTGGCCGTGCTGTCCGCGGCCGAGGCGCCGCCCAAGCCCCTGGAGACGCCGAAGCTGGTCGAGGCGTCGCGACGGGGTTGGCTTCGCGCGGGGATTGTCTCCGGCCGTATCACGTTCGCCGCCACCCGGCTGGGGAACATGAACGATACGGCGAAGGCCGGCGGCCGGGAGGAGCGGCTGAGCATCCGCATCGCCGGGCAAGAGCTTGCG
Organism: Thermoguttaceae bacterium; assembly: GCA_035528065.1. Lineage (GTDB taxonomy): Bacteria > Planctomycetota > Planctomycetia > Pirellulales > Thermoguttaceae > DATKZH01. The sequence continues at coordinate 13,773 of DATKZH010000117.1, forward strand.
GCAAGCTACGAGCTGTCGATGTCCGACCAGCGGCTGCTGGTGGAGATCACCGGCCGGGACCAGCTCCACATTCGCCGTGCTCCCCAAGGCGATTCCGGCTCGGCGACGGTCGATTTCCGTCAATCAGCGGACGAGCCGCTACGGCTCGGCATCGGCCCGGAGGAGCAGGAGGACGTCTACGAGGCGGCCAGCCTCTGGCACCTGCTGGTGACTCGGCCGGAAGTGTGTCGAAAGCACCTGGTTCCCCTGCTGCACGTATTGGACCCGCAATGGGACCTGGACCGGACGGCCGAGGAGGTGGAGGCGGCGCTGGTGCGTGCGGCCGCCGAGGGAGACCTGCCCGATCCTCGCCGTTGGGCGGTCCTGGTCGAGCAGCTCGGCGACGAGCGGTTCTCGCGCCGCGAGGCCGCCGACCGGGAGCTGCGGAGCCTGGGTAGGGTCGTTTACACCTACCTGGAGCAGTTGGACGCGAGCCGACTGGACGCCGAGCAGCACTACCGCGTACGCCGGATCGTGATGGCCCTGGCCGCCCGCATGGACAACGACACGCCGCCCGAGATCGCCACGTGGCTCGCCGGCGACCCGACGATCTGGCTGGCCCTGCTCTCCCGCGACGACGAGTCGACCCGACGGCTGGCCGCCGAGCGGCTCGAGTCCCTGCTGGGCGGGCCGATCCCGTTCGACCCGGCGGCGGACGCGGAGACGCGCCAGAAAGAGATCGAAAAGATCCGTGCGCGGGTGATGAACCCGCGGTGATGGAACGGCCGTGCGGGTGCCGTTCGCCGCACGGGGACGATCGGGTCCGTTTCGTGGAAGGGACGCGCAGTCGGGGGCGCGACCGCCGGTCGCGGCTTTCTGGGCCGGGCCGGGAATAGCCACATTGGGGGGGCGGTTTGGTCTCAGTCGCCGCTTCGCGGAACTGCCCTGCGCAGTCCGAATGTTGCATCGGGCGGCAAAACCCGCCCAGGTCCGTACATGCGTCTTGGCCGCCAGCCCGGGTGCCCCTAGAATCCGGGCACGAGGAAACCTGAGTTCCGCGAAGGAGCGATCTTGAGCGAGATGTCTTCCCCTTCGGTCAAGTCGGACGGCACGTCCGCGACCCAAGCGACCAGCGCCGGTGCCACTCCGCGGGGCGGCCTCTGGTCGGTCAGCTTCGTCGCGCTGGTGGTCACCCAGTTCCTGGTGGCCATGAACGACAACGTGTTTCGCTGGCTCTTGATCCCGATCGGCAAAAGCGTGGTGGATCAGAGGGAGATCGTGCTCCCCGGTTTCACGGGGCCGATCGGGCCGGACTTCGTGCTGGCGGCGGGGGCCGGCTGCTTCTTGCTCCCCTTTGTGCTGCTGGCCGCCCCGGCCGGATACCTGACCGATCGCTTCAGCAAGCGGAGAGTGATGATCGGCTGCAAGGTGGCCGAGATTGTGATCATGATCCTGGGCGTCCTGGTCATCGAGAGCGGCAATCTCTACGTGATGCTCTTCGTGCTCTTCCTGATGGGCGCGCAGAGCGCGATGTTCAGCCCCTCCAAGTACGGCAGCATCCCCGAGATCGTCCGGGAAGACCGGATCTCGGCCGCCAACGGCGTGATCGGCGCGACCACGATGTTCGCCATCATCCTGGGGTCGGTGCTGGGGAACGTGCTGTTCGCCTTGACCGCAACGCCTGCCCATGGGACGTTCGCCGAGCGAAACCTGCTGCCCGGTCAGTACAACTTGTGGATCTCGGCCACGGCGCTGATCGGCATCGCCGTCGTGGGCTGGATCGCGAGCCTGTTCATCGGCAAGCTCCAGCCCGCCAATCCCGGGAGGAAGTTCCCCTGGAATCCGGCCGGGCAGACGGTTCGGGATCTCCGCGACTTGATCTGCAACCGGCCGTTGCTGCTTGCGGGCCTGGGGAGTGCCTACTTCTGGGCGCTCGGCGCGCTGGCTCAACTGAACATCGACAAGTTCGCCCAGTTCGAGCTCCTCGTGGACCAGCAGTGGGTCGGTCCCCTGCTGGGGCTTCTGACGCTGGGGATCGGCGTCGGCTCCGTGCTGGCCGGCGTCTTGTCGCGCGGCCGGATCGAGCTGGGGCTGGTGCCGCTGGGGGCATTGGGGATGGCCCTGTTCTCGATGCTCTTGTTTTTCGTGCCGAACGGAACCGGCTCTCCGCTGTCGCCCCCTTACTATTTGGCGTGCGCGGGCCTGACCGCGCTCGGCGTCGCCGCCGGGCTTTACGACATCCCCTTGCTGGCGTTCCTGCAACATCGCAGCCCCAGGGAGTCCCGGGGAAGGATCCTCGCCGCGTACAACTTCATGGCCTTCTCGGGCATGTTCCTGGCGTCCGCCTTGTTTGGGCTGATGGCAGGCTGGCTCGGGCTGTCGGCTCGACAGATCTGGCTCATCGCCGGGATCGCCACCGTGCCCGTCTGCCTGGCGATCTTCTGGATCGTCTTCGATCGGGCAACCTACGTCGTGATCGGCACGTTGCTGCGTCTTCTCTACCGGGTGCGGGTTGCCGGGTTGGAGAACGTGCCCGAAAAGGGCGGGGCGCTGCTGATCCCCAACCACATCACCTGGATCGATGGCCTGCTCTTGGTCTACTGTTGCCCTCGACCCGTGCGGTTGATCGCCCACGAGGACTACATCCCCGGCCGGTTGGGCCGTCGGCTGGCCAGGGACTACCGCGTGATCCCGATCAAGCCCGGCCGGCGGTCCATCGTCCAATCAATCCGCGCCGCCCAGGACGGCTTGCGGGACGGCGACCTGGTCTGCATCTTCGCCGAAGGCGGGCTGAGCCGCACCGGACAGATCAATCCGTTCAATCCGGGGTTCCTGAAGATCCTCAAGGGGACGGGCGTTCCGGCGATCCCCGTCTATTTGGGCGGGCTGTGGGGGAGCATCTTCAGTTTCGAGCGGGGCAAGTACTTCTGGAAGTGGCCGCGTCGACTGCCCTACCCGGTGTCCGTGCGGTTTGGTCGGCCGATCCATGAGGCCGCCGACCCCCGTCAGGTCCGCCGGGCCGTTCAAGACTTGGAGTTGGAGGCGATGGACGAGAGCAAGCAACAGAGCCGAGAAATGATCCCCCCCCGCCGCTTCCTGCGCACCTGCCGCAGGAACATGCGCCGAGTGAAAGTGGCCGACTCCACCGGGGCGGAGCTGACCGGGGCCGGGCTGCTCACGCGGACCCTGATCCTCCGTCGGCTCCTGCGGCGCGGCGTGCTGGCCGACGACGAGAAGCACGTCGGCGTCTTGCTGCCGCCGTCGGTGGCCGGCGTGGTGGCCAACGCGGCCGTATCCGTCGACGGACGCGTGGCCGTCAACCTCAACTACACCGTCTCCTCCGAGGTGATGAACGCCTGCATCGCCCGAGCCGAAATCCGCCACGTGCTCACCAGCCGGTCGGTGATCGAGAAGCTCAAGCTCGATATCGACGTCGAGCTGGTCTACCTGGAGGACTTTCGGGACAAGGTAACCCTGCGGGACAAGCTGGCCGCGGCCGCCCAAACCTGGCTCGTGCCGGTCCGCTGGCTGGAGCGCCGCCTCGGGCTCAATAAGATCGACCCCGACGACCTGTTGACCGTGATCTTCACCTCCGGCTCCACCGGCCAGCCGAAGGGCGTGATGCTCACGCAGCACAACATCGGGTCGAACGTGGCGGCGTTCGACCAGATCGTGCGCATCAAGCGGGACGACGTGCTGGTGGGCATCCTGCCCTTCTTCCACTCCTTCGGATACACGGTCACCCTCTGGTCGGTGTTGACGTTGGACGCCCAGGGCATCTACCACTTCAGCCCGTTGGAGGCCCGCCAGGTCGGCAAGCTGTGTCGGAAGCACGGCGGCACGATCCTGATCGCCACGCCCACGTTCCTCCGCTCGTACGGGAGGCGCTGCGAGCCGCAGGACTTCGCGTCGCTGGAGGTGGTGGTCACCGGGGCGGAGAAGCTGCCCTCGGAAGTGGCCGACGTGTTCGAGCAGAAGTTCGGCGTGCGGCCCCTCGAGGGCTACGGCACCACGGAGCTTTCGCCCGTCGTCTCCTGCAACGTCCCTCCCAGCCGGATGGCCAGCCAGTTCCAGCTCGGGCCCAAGGAGGGGACGGTCGGCCAGCCGGTGCCGGGCGTCTCGGCCAAGATCGTCGACCTCGATACGGGCGAGGATTTGGGCGTCGACCAGCCGGGCATGCTGTTGATCCGCGGCCACAACGTGATGAAGGGATACCTCGGCCAGCCGGAGCTGACGGCCGAGGTCATCCGCGACGGCTGGTACGCCACCGGCGACATCGCCCAGATCGACGCCGAAGGCTACATCCGCATCACCGGCCGGCAGAGTCGCTTCTCCAAGATCGGCGGCGAGATGGTCCCCCACCTGCGAATCGAAGAAGTCCTCGGGCAGATATTGGCCCTCGGCGAGGACGAGTTGCGGGTGATGGTCACGGCGGTTCCCGACGTCCGCAAGGGCGAGCGGCTGATCATCCTCCACACGGGCTTGGAGAAGCCGCCGGAAGCGATCTGCCGCGCGATGGCCGAAGCCGGGCTGCCTCCCATCTGGACCCCCTCGCCCGACAGCTTCTTCCAAGTCAGCGAAATCCCCGTCCTGGGCACCGGAAAGCTCGACCTCAAGCGGGCCCGAGAGCTGGCCCGGCAGAAGGCCGCCGGCGAGGGCTGATCGCCGTCCGTGGCAAGCGGCCGCCGCGCGACCCGTCGCTGGGGCCCCCGCTGAGGCCCGCCGCAACTGGAAGTGCCACCCTCCTTGTGGTACAAAGTCCGGGACTCAAGCTCGTTCCCACGCTCCGCCGACCTCGTTCCCAGGCTCTGCCTGGGAACGCCCTAACGCGAGGCTCCGCCTCGCTTGGACCCGATGAATCGGGTCACTGCGAACCGGGTAACTTGCCGTTTGCCGTTCGAATTCCCACAGCGCACAAGCCGACTACCAAGGTCCTCACCATGAGACGCAACCTGCCGATGATCGTCCGTGGAGTGCTCGCCCTATCTCTCGCGGCCACAATCGCCGGCCCCGCCCGGGCCGACCTCGCCGACGGCCTCCTGGCCCACTGGAAGCTCGACGAAACAGGCGGCGACGCGATCGCCGACTCCGCCGGCAACCACACGGGCATCAACCACGGGGCCGAGCTGGGGCAACCGGGCGTGCTGGCAACCGCCGCGGCGCTGAACCCTGCGGAAGACGATTTCGTCGACCTCGGCGAGAGCCTCCAGCTCGATGCCGGCAATCAGGTCACCGTCTCGGCCTTCGTCTACCCGGAATCGTTCAGTCCGCCCGACTCGCAGAATCGGGCCAACTCCCGCAACGGCATCCTCGGCGACTCGCATACCCGCTTCATCTTCGCCTTGACCGACGGCGGGCGCCCGGTCTTCGTCTGGGACCCCGGCGACCGCGAGTTTCAGACGATCGACGCCGACCCGGGCGACGCCGTGCCGCCGGGCGTCTGGAGCCACGTGGCGGTCACGCGAAACGGCGCGACGATGATGCTCTACGTCGACGGCGTCGTGAAGAAGATCGGCGGCGAGTTCTCGTCCGCGCCGTTTGCGAAACTGGGACGGATGCACCTCGGCCGCGTGAACGGCTCGCCGGGGCGCGATTTCCACGGCCGGCTCGACGACGTCCGCGTCTACGATCGGGCTCTCTCGGCGACGGAAATCCGGGCGCTCGCGTGCGCCGCCAAACTGCCCAAGCGGCCGTTCGGTGAAGGGCAGCTCGATCGGCTGGCGTACAACAGCCCCGGCCTGGCCGTCGACCTGGGCGTCGGGCTCTGGGCCTGGCCGCTCCCCATGGACTACGACGGCGACGGCGACCTGGACCTCCTGGTCTCCTGCCACGATGTCCCCTACAACGGCACCTACTTCTTCGAGAACCCCGGCGGGGATCCCAAGTTTCCGGTGTTCAAGCCCGGCGTGCCGATCGGCGGCGGGTTGGGAAACGTCCAGGTGTCGCACTTGGGAAAAGGTGACAGGCACCTTTTGCCGGAACGGCCCGGAGGGTGCTTCGCACAAAAGGTGCCTGTCACCTTTTCCCCGCGGAAGCCGCGCGTCCTCGTGCCCGGCTGGGAATACGTCGACGTGCCCACCAACGGGCTCGGCATGCGCGTCAAGCTGCCCGTGTCGACCCAGGTGCACGAGCCCGGCCGCAAGATCCGCGCCAACCAGTGGAAATACGCCGACTACGACGGCGACGGGGCCGTGGACCTCGTGGTCGGCGTGGGCGACTGGACCGACTACGGCTGGGACAACGCCTTCAACGAACAGGGCCAGTGGACCAACGGCCCGCTGCACGGCTACGTCTATCTCCTCCGCAACCAGGGCACGACCGACGAGCCGGACTACGAGAAGCCCGTCAAGATCGAAGCGGGCGCAGGGCCGATCGACGTCTACGGCATGCCTTCGCCGTGCCTCGAGGACTTCGACGGCGACGGCGATCTGGACGTGATCTGCGGCGAGTTCGTCGACAAGCTCACGTGGTTCGAGAACGTGGGCACTCGCACCGAGCCGAAGTACGCGGCGGGCAGATACCTCGTCGACCGCGACGACACACCAACCCGAAGCGCAAGCGAGGCGAAGCCGCCGCTGACCATGCCCCTCTGCATGATCACCCCCACGGCGGTCGACTGGGACCGCGACGGCGACTGCGACCTGGTCGTCGGCCAGGAGGACGGACGCGTGGCCCTGGTGGAAAACACCGGGGAACTGGCCGACCGGATGCCCGTCTTCAAGGCGCCGCGTTTCTTCCAGCAGGAGGCCCATGAGGTGAAGTTCGGCGCCCTGGCCACGCCGGTCGGCTTCGACTGGGACGGCGACGGCGACGACGACCTCGTCTCCGGCAACACGGCCGGCGAGGTCGGCTTCCTCGAGAACCTGGGCGGCTGCCCGCCCCAATGGGCCGCGCCGGTGCTCCTCGAAGCCGACGGCACGCCGATCCGCATCGAGGCCGGCCCCAACGGCTCGATCCAGGGCCCGTGCGAGACGAAATGGGGGTATACGACGATCAGCGTCGCCGACTGGGACCACGACGGCCTACCCGACGTCGTGGCCAACACGATCTGGGGCAAGGTCCACTGGTACCGCAACGTCGGCACGCGGCGCGAGCCCAAGCTGGCCGCCGCCGAGCCGATCCGCGTCGAGTGGCCCGGCACGCCCCCCAAGCCGGAGTGGAACTGGTGGAACCCCGAGGGCAAGGAGCTGGCCACCCAGTGGCGGACGACCCCCTGCGTCGTCGACCTGACCGGCGACGGGCTGGTGGACCTGGTGATGCTCGACCACGAAGGCTACCTCGCCCTCTACGAGCGCAAGAAGGTCGACGGCAAGCTCGTTCTCCTGCCGCCCGAGCGGGCCTTCTGGAGCGAGGGCCCCTCGGTGTTCAACAGCGGCCACGGCGTGGGGGAGAAGGGGCCCGGCCTCTTGCGACTCAACGACGGCGTGGCCGGTCGCAGCGGCCGCCGCAAGCTCTCCTTCGTCGACTGGGACCTGGACGGCCGCGTGGACCTGTTGGTCAACAGCCGCAGCATCGACTGGCTTCGCAACGAGGGCACACGCGACGGCAACATCTTGCTGAAGCCGATGGGCCCGCTGGCCAGCCGCCGGCTGGCTGGCCACACGACCAGCCCCACCACCGTCGACTGGGACCGAAACGGAATCCCCGACCTGCTGGTCGGCGCGGAGGACGGATACTTTTACTACTTGAAGAACCCTCATGCATCCGGCTCGCCGTGAATACGCGGCCGAAGGAGATGAAATCATGCTGCGATCGTCGAAACACCGATTCCCGCTTTTGGCTGGATCCCTGGCGATCCTGTGCGCTTCGGCGTCGCTTGGGCAGCCGGCCGAGAACGTCGCCATCGAGTGGCGGTTCGACGCCGAGGGCGACCTGCGCGGCTGGGCCGCGGGGGGCCATATTCGCGACGCCCGGGTGACCGGCGGGGCGCTGGTGGGCGAGGCGACCGATTGGGACCCGATCCTGCTGAGCCCGGTGTTCGAGATTCCGGCCACACCCACCCAGCGGATCGAGATCAAGATGAAGGCCGGCCAGGACGGCGACGTGCAACTGTTCTGGACCGAGACCCTGGAAGGCCAGTACGGCGGCTTCAGCGACAAGAAGTCGAACCGGTTTGCCGCCCCCGGCGACAACCGGTTCCACGTCCATCGCATTCACCCCTTCTGGCACGCCGCCGGCAAGATCGTCCGCTTGCGCCTGGACCCGCCCAGCGACGGCAAGTTCGCCATCGAGTCGATCCGCATCGTGGACGAGGGGCCTGCGTCCCCCTCGGCGGACAAGGCGTGGACGTTCGACGCCGACCCCCAAGGCTGGCGCGCCTGGCGCGATCTGGCCGAGCCGGCCGTCCGCGACGGGCTGCTCCACGCGGTTGCCCAGGGCAAATCGCCCGTCCTGATGAGCCCGACCCTTGCCGTCTCCGCCGACGAGCACCCCTACGTGGCGATCCGCATGGCCGCTGATCGCGGCACGACGGGCCGCGTCTTCTGCGTCTCCAGCACGCAGTTCGGCTGGGAAGACGTCTCGTTCCCGCTCCGGGCGGACGGCAAGATGCACTCCTACAACGTCGACGTCGGCCACCTCGGGCACTGGCGAGACGAGATCATCCTGCTCGGCCTCCAGCCCACCGACGTGGAGGGCGCCCGCGCGACGATCGAGTCGATCGAGATTGCCGACGCCCCCCGCGGCCCCGCGGAGCTGGAGATCGCCTACTTCGGCCCGGCCGACGCCATCAACCGCGCCGGTCGGCCCGCGGAGATCACGCTGTCGGTCCGCAACCTCGGCGGCGAGGCGGCCGAAGACGTGGTCGCCACGCTCACGGCCCCCGAGGGCGTCCGCACCCTCGGCGACGCCCGGCAGACGATCGACAAGCTCACCCACTGGCTCCCCAAGAGGATCGCGTGGCAGATCGAAGGCCCGCGGCCGGGCAAGCCCAAGTTGGCCGTGAAGCTGGAAGCCCCAGGCATCCAAGCGGCCGCCGCCGCCGCGACGATCGAGCTCACGCCCGCCCCGCAGGTGCCCGAGACGTCCTACATTCCCGAGCCGAAGCCGGTCGAAAGCCCCTACGACGTCGGCGCGTTCTACTTCCCCGGCTGGCACTCGATGTCCCGCTGGCAGCCGATCCTCGACTACCCCCTGCGCAAGCCGGCCCTCGGCTGGTACGACGAAGCGAACCCCGAGTGCGCCGACTGGCAGATCAAGTGGGCCGTCGAGCACGGGATCACCTTCTTCATGGTCGATTGGTACTGGTGCCAGGGCGGCCGCCACCTCGAGCATTGGCTCCACGACGCCTACATGAAATCCAAATTCCGCAAGCACCTGAAGTGGACGATCATGTGGGCGAACCACAACCCCGCCAACACCCACTCGCTCGAAGACTGGCGCCAGGTCACCCAGTACTGGATCGACCACTACCTCGGCATGGAGGAATACTACCGGATCGACGGGCGCCCGGCCGTGTTCATCTGGTCGCCGGGCGGAATCCGCCGCGACGTGGGCGGAACCGAAAAGGCCGCCGATCTCTACGCCCTCTCGCAGAAGATGGCTCGCGACGCCGGCCTGCCGGGCATCTACTTCGTGGCCATGAGCTCGCACGAGAGCGAAGCGAAGTGCCGCGAGCTGAAGGCCGAAGGCTACGAGGCGTTCACCTCTTATCACGGCTTCCAGCTCGCGCAGCAGCGGGCCGGAACCAGGCGGTTCCCCTTCGCCGACGTGGTCGAGACGAGCCCCGAGGTGTGGCGCGAGGCCGACGCGAGGGCATCCGGCCTCACGTACATCCCGATCGCCGACAGCGGCTGGTCCTCCGAGCCGTGGCACGGGAGCAAGTCGCTGGTGATCCACGACCGCACGCCCGAAGAGTTCGGCAAGCTCTGCCAAGCCGCCCGGGAATACGTCGACAAGACCGGGAAGAAGATCGTCGCCATCGGCCCGGTCAACGAATGGGGCGAAGGCAGCTACATCGAGCCGTACGCCGAGTACGGATTCCAGGACCTCGACCAGCTCCGCGCCGCCTTCTGCCCGCCCGGCGACTACCCGCCCAACCTGATCCCCTCCGACGTCGGCCGCGGACCGTACGACCTGCCGCCGGCCGAGCTGAAGACCGCCTGGGAGTTCAACACCGACGGCGACTTCGAGGGCTGGACGCCCAACGGCTACCTGAAGGCCGAGGTGAAAGACGGCCTCTTGGTCGCCGAATCAACGGGCCCCGACCCCATCCTCCAAGGCCCCGGCGTTCGGGTCGAGGCCGCCTCGACCGGGCGGCTCACGATCCGCATGCGCGCCGACGCCGACACGACGGCCCAGCTCTTCTGGGCGACCACGGTCTCCAGCCAGGGCGAGCCCAACAGCCTCCACTTCGCCGTCCCCGGCGACGGCCAGTTCCACGACTACGACCTCGACCTCAGCCAGTCGCCCCGATGGCGCGGCCTGGTTACCTCCCTCCGCTTCGACCCGACCAGCAAGCCGGGGGTGAAGATCGCCGTGGACTACGTCCGGTTTTGATGGCACTCGCGCAGGGCGCGTGAAACGCACCCATTCCCCTCACGGTGCAGACATGGTTGCCGAATCTGACACGTCAGCTTCAGAAGCCGGTCGAGGGCCTTTCCAATTCCGACTGCGAACGATGCTCGTGGTCGTTGTCATTGTGGCGCTCGCCATCACTTCGATTCGGTTGACGTACCGCTCTCGCCGCCTTTCCCTGGAATACGAACTGTCACAAGAGCAGCTCCGTATGCAGCGAAGGCAAGCTGAAGAGGCGATGCAGGCCGCCCGCCAACTGCAAGACGAGGCAAACACCCTGAAACTCTTGATCGGTTTACCAGCTACGACGAGGATTGATGAAGTCCGCGACCAGTACGACCGTGACATGGAGACGTTCGCAGCAGACGTGCCCCTCCAAGAGAGAGACTACCGACGATTATTGCATCGCATGCGGGATGAATTGAAGCAACTGCGAGCAGGGGATTCGGCGGATTGATCGAACGGCGTGAGTCCTGGGGACGGGCTTCGGACCATCGCTGAGCACGACTACCACGGAAGCCCGCTTCGACTCGGGATTTCGCCGACTCCAACATGCCATTGCGGCCGCCGAGACGCAGGATGCGCGAAACGCACCATCCCTGCTCTAGCGATTGGCTTCGTCAACCTTGGGCTCGATATGGATGTTCACCGTCTCCTCACGCGATGAGATCGCCTCTTCCGCGAATCGTCTCCGCAGCCCTTCCGGCAGCGTCGTCCTCGGCTGGAAATGGCCGGCCTCGTCCGCTTGAATCGTCCCTTGCTTCAGCGGCGACCGGTCGATGTCCCGGTGCAGGTCGCAGTCAAACCGCAGCAGGAACCCCGGGCCGTATCCCACGACGTGGCTCAATCCCCAGCAGATCCCGCGCCCATCGCCGTTGCCGGCGAAAGCATCTGGGCAGAAAGGCCCTCCGGCGACCGGCGGTTGAACGACCGTCGCCTTCACTTCGAAGTTCAGCCCGTCCGGCGCATACTGCACCGTGTTCTTCTCGGGACCGTCCTTGATGACGAGCGAGACGATGCCTTCCTGGTACGGGAAGAGGCACGTTTCGTGCCCCGAGTTGGCGATCGGATTCAAGGGGGATTTGACGAACGGTCCTTCGGGCCGGTCGGCGATCGCGACGCCGTGCATGCGGTGATAGGCCCTGGGCGCGTTCGGGGCGTCGAGACGATCGAGGAAGTCCCCGCTCGCGTCCACGAGCCAGACGTCGGACTTGTAGTACAGCCAGATTTGCCCCTTGTAGATCAGGGGATAGGGATCATGAATCGAGCCGCCGTCCCACGCGCCCCGCTTGCCGAGCTCGATGATCGGCCGATTCACCTTGTGCCAGGGGCCGTCCGGGGAGTCGGCCCAAGCCATGCTCACGTCGCAACGATCGCCTCGCTCGCGGCTGAACCGCCCGGTGAACGCCTGGTAATAGAGATGGTATTTCCCGTTCACGCACAAAACGTCCGGCGTTGAGAGCGAGCGATCCGCGTAGTCACCGCCCGTGTTCCTGGCGACCGCAACGCCTTGCTCCTGCCAGTGAAAACCGTCTTTCGACGTGGCGCAATAGATATCCGCAAGGTCCCAGTCCCAGGCAGGCACGTCGTCAGGCGTGTCGTCGGTGTAGTTCCGCAGACCGACCGGAGCATGCTCCGTTTTCCGCCGCGTGTACCAGACGTAATAGGTGTCGCCGACGCGGATGACCTTGCTCGGATCGCGTCGCGACACCTCCGGGTCTTTGCCGATGCCGGTGAGCCGAGAGTACTTGAAGGTCGTGTAGAATTCGTTTCCGAAATCCGCCAGCGGGCCCCATCGGTCATAGAGCCTGGCCGCCGCCGCGCTGAGCGGCCGATCCGTCGGCTTCTCGAGCGGTATGCCTGCGAAGTGGCTCCCCGACCGATCCTCATCATCGCTGGGCGACGGCCCCTCGGCGAAGGCCGGCGTCGCCATAACGACCACCAGTCCCAAGAGAAAATGGGTAAGCGTGCGCAAGGGGAAGTTGCCGAGTGGCTGCGCGTTCATGTCCTGCCCTTGTTGTCCTCGTTCGCGTACTCGCGTATCGCTGAGCGGGCGTCAGGTGCAGTTGTTGATTGTATGCTGGATGGTCGGCTTGTCAAAATCGCAGCGTCCGGCTGAAACGTTCCGGAGCCTCAGCACAGAGGGTGCGTGGCACCCTACGGACGACGGACTCTACTCGGGGATTCCCTGCTGTTCCTTCCACTGCATGTACCGGCGCCACACTCGGAGCCAGATCCTGGCGATGGCGTCGACGGCGTCGGAAAGGACCAGGAAGCTCAGCTCGTCGAAGGGGAATCGCTGGCCCGGCAGGGATTGCCAGTTCGCCGCGGTCACGTTGGTCTCATCGTAATCGGGCGGAACGAACAAGTAGGAGACGAGGTAGGAATACTGGCAGACGGCCGCCGTGAACTCGCCCACGTTGTCGTTCCCCTGCCCCCACGTGATGGAGAAAGAGCGGCCTCGAATATCCTCTTCCACCCGTTGGAGGAACGAGTCGGCGTAGTCGGGCTTCTCCTGAGACAGGGGATAGCCCTGGGGGTTGTAGAAGAATCGCTCGTTCGCGTAGTCGACGGCGAAGTGCTCTTTGACCGCGTCTTCCCATTGTTCCTCGATCAACCCATGGAGGTCGATCCCGCTGGAAAACCTCCTCCCGTCGCAGTGCAGGGGCATGTGCGCGTCGGCCACGTAGTGGCTGAGCATGAACAGGATCACGGCCACGTGGTTATCCGTGGGCGCGATCGGCGAGCCCTTGGGCTCCATCTCCTGCATCTTCAGGTTGTCGATCACCGAATGCGCCAGCGACTCGCATCGCTCGGGAAGATTGTCCGCCGGATCGACGACGTACGGCCGCCCGTGCAGGTCCGAAGTCCTCCCCTCCCGGTAAATGAGGGAGCTGCTCGGCAGCGTCCGAAACGTGCTTTCCCCCTGCTGCGAGGGCGTGCGCTTCAGCACGTGGCTGTTGGCCATGTCCTTGATGACCATGTCGGGATACCACGCTCCCTGGATCACGCCGTCCTTGTGGCTTTGGAACCACCGGATGAGGCGATCGGCGTACGGCCGGTTCGCGCTCGGGACGTCCGCCGTTTCGAGCCTCTCGATCGCCTTGAATGCCAGCCAGGCGTGCGTGTACTTCTTCATCGTCCGCCCTCCGGATCGTGAGCGATTGTGGATAGGATGGTGCGTTTGGTGCGCCCTACGCATTTCTGCGATGGAAAAATTGGCCTTGATGCGATCCGCGATTTCGGCGAAGTGCGGTTAGGAAAGTAACACTGCACTTCTACCCGAAAGGAGTCGGGGATGTCGCATCAAGACCTTGGCTTGGGGAGCGAGGGGACGAGGTTCGGCGAGCAGCTTTGCGAAGCCGCTCGACGCGGTGGGACGCACGTTCCGGGGGATGGATGGCGCTGGAGAGCGGCCTCCTTGATGCTCTCGTCCGTTTGTCTTGGACCCACACCGACAAAGCCGTCACCACAACAAGCAAATATTATTGCGGCGATCTGACGGACGGGCAATGGCAAATCCTGCGACGCTCGCTCCCGAAGCGGGCCAAGGCGGGGCGGCCACGTGCTCGGCGCGGGTCTCCCGACCCCGCCGTCGCCCCCGACCGGAGGTCTCCCGCCACCCTTTCTGGAGTCGCGCACAAGCCGCCGGCCGGAGGTCTCCCCCCTTCCCTTTTTGGAGTCGCACATCCTCTCGATCCCGGCCTCGATCGTGGAACGTGGCTCGGGTCGCAAGCCCAGCGGCTGCAAGCCCTGGGATTCGCGCGTGTTTCATTCTCGACAGAGGACGCGACAAGAGCGGGGCAACGGCAGGCGGCCCCGCGAGCACGAGGGCTCCCGATTCGGCCTCCGGGCCGGGAGAAACTGGAAGCACCCCGGGCCGCCCAAAAATGGCCTTGCGGCTCGGTGCTAACATCGTAAGCTCGAACGTGTTAGGCCGAAAAGCGCAGTCCCGGAAGCCCTCGAAATCCGCCGTCCAAGTGTCCAACAATGCCGCCCATGAAGAGCCCTAAGTCCCTGTCTCGAAACGCCTTGCGGCGAAACCATTTGTTGGGCGGTTTTTCCTGGTTCGGCCAAAACCTCCAA
>DATKZH010000118.1:0-5537 GCA_035528065.1 Thermoguttaceae bacterium
CAGGTAGTGAGCCATCAGGTATTCCAGCGCCATTCGGTTCCGCGGGTTCCTTTCCAGAAGGCCCAGCAGCATCGTTTCCAGATCGACCAGGTCGTCAATGGAATCGCGAGTCACCATCAGCTCGCGGCGCGAGGCGACCGCGGGCACGCCGGAAAGCGTTGGATCGGCGTCGAGCTGCCGGCGGCAGTCGCGTGCCCATCGAGCGTGCAGCAAGCTGCGCTCCAGAAACGCGAGAAACCTCCGCGCGGCCTCGGGCTCGCCCTTGAGCACGTAGGTGTAAACCAGCCGCTTGAGGACGCGCGGTCGGTCGCCGAAGACCTCCAGCGCCTCGTACGCCATGTGCTCCGATTCGTTGATCCGGCCGAGGTCGAAGAAAATATCGCTGCACTGCCGGGGCGTCAATCTGGCCATGGTCACGGCACTCTCGCAGACCAGCGCCAAGGACGGTGTGTCCAACGCCTGAGGATAGGCGAACATCCGGTCCAGCAGGTCGCCGCGGAAGTACAGCGCCCGGTTGACTTCCGCCATGGTCCTCGGGTCCGACGCGTGGACGTCCGAAGGCGGCAGGCGCCGAGCGTGGGCCAGGACATCGTCCCATCGTCCCTGCTCGGCATTGTAGGCCATCTCCAGCAGACACTTCTTGGGAAAATCGAACGACACGACGTCGGCCCCGACCCCCAAGACCACGAGTACCGCGGGCGCGACGGCCAAACGGACCCAGGAAATCGGACGCTCCGACACGTGAGCCGGCTCGGCCGGAGGCTCGTTTCGGGTCTGAGCTTCGGAATCGACACCGGGCGAGCCGGCGGCGCGTCGGCGCCACACCAGGGCGATGGCGGCAACGGGGAAGAACAGCAGCAAGCCGGCCTGGATCATCATGCCGATCGGCACCGAGGACGGGGGGCCCAGCCAGTGTGCCTCCAAGGGGAGCATCAGTCCTTGATAAGCCTCTCGGATGCTCAGATCGAACAGCCATGCACCCGCCGCGATCGGCAAAGCCGCAGCACACGACAGATACAACGCGCCCAGCGACAAACGCCGCTTGACCCCCAGCTCGAACAAGCCGCACAGGCACGCAAAAACCACGTACAGCCCGGCAGCGATGTAGTACACCACCGCGGAAGCAATCAAGAACGCCGTGAGCCTGACGCCAACGTGCGCCGCGGCTATGCGGACGTACGCGCCGGCAAACGCCAGGGCGACGAGCAGGCCCACGCATGGCCGGACGGGATGGACGTACTGACCGAGCACCATGAGGATCAAGACGGCCGGGATCAGAAACACGACGCGGCCGCCCGCCCCCGTGACGGCCGTGATGAATTGGCGCGTCGCCAGGCAGATGAGTGCGGCCAGCAACGTGACCACCAGCGCGCCGAGCCAGCCGTAGGCAAACAGGGGTGAGAGGAAAGCGGACGCGTACTCGACAAGCCCCCCCGGCTGATCCACGAAGCCCGCGAAGAAAGAGGAATCGAACAAGAAGACGAGAGGATTCAGGTGATAGAACAGCTCCGGACCAATGCGCAAGAGCACGTAGAGGTAGAAGACGGCGAACACGCCGATGACGTAGGCGACCAGTAGAAGCCGTCGCCCCGAGCGATTTCGCTCGACGTGCTGCATTTCGCCCTACCTGAGCCCGCCCTGCCAAGTCCGGCTGCGACTCGTCATCGCCGATCTCCGAGTATTTCTTGCTCCCGGTATTCCTGTGTCGAACACCACCATGACCCGGCGCTTCAGGACCGACCGGAAGATGACTTCCGGATTTCTCGACCCATCCCCCCCGGCCTTGTGCCGGGGCAAAACGGTTTGACGACTACCGCGCCTAGTTCCCAAACCCCCTTTCCCCCGGCCACTTGCTCGTCCAGAGCACAACTCGCTCCATGCGATCGTAAGGAGCGCAGATGTGCATGCCGCCGGTAACCAAATCGATCTCTCCATCCCCGTTGAAATCGCCCACGTCGAGCGCCTGGAGGTGCGTCGGCGTGTTGGCGACGTCGTGGCGCCGAAACCGCATGTTGCCGTCGTTCTCCAGCCAAATAATGCTCTGGGACTCGGGGTTCTCCCACGCGTTGAAGGCGGCGGTGACGAACAGGTCCAGGTCGCCGTCGCGATCGACGTCGGCCGGCCGGGCGTTGACGGCGCCGCCCAGGTCGGCGATGCGATGGAACCGGAAGTTCAGGTCGCCCAGGTTCTCCAACCACTGCACCCCGTGCCAAGGCCAGGGATGCGGAGGGAGGTAATCGAAGGCGTCCCCGTTCGTGTAGAGAACGTCGGGGTCTCCGTCCTGGTCCAAGTCCACGAGCCACATGCCGCTGGAGCCGTAGTCCTGGTTGTCGGAGACGAAGATCTGCCGCGGCTGGAAACCGCCTTTCCCATCCCCCTCGAACACGTAGATTTCTTCCCACTCCTGGCTGACCAGCACGACGACGTCCAGGTCGCCGTCGCCGTCCATGTCGGCGATCGGCGCGTGGATCGGCCCGGAGCGGCTCTGAAGGACGTGACTCCGGAAGCTCCAGCCGCCCAGATTCTCGATCCATCGCGTCTCGCCGTCGTCGTAGCCGAACTGGGCCACGGCCAGGTCGAGGTCGCCGTCGCCGTCGAGGTCGCCCGCGCGGACGTCGGAAACCCGCGCCACGCGCTCGACCACCACGTGCTTGGCGAACTCCATTTGGCCCGTGTTCTCGAGAATCACGACCGAGCCGATCCGGTCGTTGTTGGGAAAGAGCATCCCCAGCACGGCGACCATCAGGTCCAGATCTCCGTCGGCGTCGAAGTCGATCGCCTGCACGTGGGCAGGCGCGATCAAGCCAGTGGCGCAAAAGCTCTCCGTGAAAACGCCCTCTGGGTGCTGACGAATCCACGACACGGAATTGGCGTGGCAATCGCATACGAGGACGTCGAGCAGGCCGTCCTGGTCGAGGTCCACCGCCTGGACGTTCGAGATCTTCGGAGGCTCCGTAAACGGCTCTCCGATCGGCCGCGGGATGAGGAAATCGATCTTCTCCCCTTGCGGAAGCGAGGCGGACAAATCACCTTCCCCGCCCGATTGGCCCGCCCTCGGGCTCGCGGCACGAACCGTCATGTTCCGGATGAACTGCGACCAGGTCATTCCCCTGCGATGGGACTCATAAGCGACGATCCCCAGAGGAATACCCGCCAGTACGGCCAGGGCCAGCAGGATCGTCAGGATACGGCGCCACCTGAGCTTCATAGGAGCATCTCGAATCGATTCTCTAGTTGGCAAAAAACCACACGAACCATCCCGAAAGCGCCAGCAAGAGCGCCGCCAGGGGAACCATGCCTCGCAGGGCGGCCAGCGGTCGTCGCGCCCGCTCGAGCCAGATTCGCCACGCGCTGCGAAGCCCGTAGCTCAACCCCACGAGCACACAGCCGACTTGAATCCAGGGTATCGCCCTGGGACAAAGCTGGCGCCACGGCATCCCCGCGGTGCCCAGGATATTCCAGCCCCACCCGAACGGATCGGAAGCCGCCTGAAGCACGAAGGTGACGTTCACCATGAGCATCGGCACGACGAACGCGATCCACGCCATCAGCCCGACCGGCACCAATGCGCCCGCGGAGGCCGTCATCAGGCCCCAGGCCGATTGCGGCAACGGGCCGAGTCGCTTGCCGGCCGCCGCCAGGAGGAACATCAGGCCGGGCAGACCCACGAGTGCCGCGGTCCATAGCACGGCCGCATAGAGGCCGAACAGGCCCCAATTCCCCTTGTCCAGGACGTTCACGCAGTCGCGCAGCGCCGGCCAGTGGCCCAGGTGCATCACGCAGTAGGCCACGGCCATCACCAACATGCCCATCGCCAACCAGGCCTCCCCGACCGTGCGAATCCGCGTCTCGTGGCCAAACGGCCGCCAGCGGAGGGCCACGTTGTCGAACGGGCACGTCTTGATACACTCGGTGCACATGCCACAGTCGTCGTTCTCGTTGATCTCTCCCACGCACAGGCCGTACGGACACGCCCAGCCCTTCTCGCTGCCTCGCTGGCACGAGCGGACACGGCACCGGGCGCAAACGGCCGGGTCCGCCGCCCGCAAGGCCAGCTTGCCCATCTTCGAGTATAGTCCAACGAAGGCATTTACCGGGCAGACGTAGCGGCAGAACGACCTCAGCTCCCAGATCAGCGCCATCGCCGCCGCCAGGACCACCAGGCCAAGCACCAGCCAGCCCGACAGCCGCGGCACGGCGACCAACACCGTCGAGAACGTGCCCAAGATGAGGAATCCGAACGTCCGGGGCCAGTCGTTCTCGAGCCACCTCGGCCAAGCTCGGCTCAGCCCGAAAAAGCGATTCTTGTACCCCCGCGTCGAGCCCGTCCGCACGCCGGTGACCGCGCGGCGCTGCAAGATCTCCCCCAACACGGGCAGGGGACACGCCAGACACCAGATCCGTCCGCCCAGCGGTGTCAAGACGGCCGTCAACACAAACAGCCAGACCACCCACGTCAGCATGACCCCGAGGTTCCGCCCCGGCATGTGCGTGCCGAAGAGAGTCGTCAGAATGACGACGTAAAGCAGCACCATGGTCACCGAAGTCCAGGCGAACTGAAAGCCCCGGCGCTTCATCCGGCGCTTTAGCCATGGGAAACGCTTGAAGATCTCCCAGCCGTCGGTCGGCGAGACCGCCGGCGGCTCGGCCGACTCCTCCCGCAAGACCCGCCTCAGGCTCATCAACCCCACGGTGGGGATGCCGATCACGAGTCCCAGGGCGGCGAAGAGCAAGGTGTTGGGCTCGATGATCAGGTTGCCGTGCTCGAAGGCGTGCATCGGCCCGCAATAGACGTGGCAACGATATTGGCTCTTCGACGCCAGATAGCGGAGCCAGCCGGGGTGTTCGGCTTCGAGCACCACTTCCCGCGTCAGCTTCGGCGGCGATCCGGGATCGCTGGCGCGGAATACCGCCACGTTGCGGCTGGCGGGGCTGATCTTCACGTCCAGGTCGAACTCCTCCAGGAAGAAGGAGTGGCCGGTGTCACGCGTGTCAAACGTCAGGTGCAGCCAATCGCCCCGTTGGCACCGGATGACCGAAGGCTCTTTGCCGTAGCGAAAGGAGTGGACGAAGATCGAGCGGTGCCCCGGCGTTCCGGCCAAGAACTGGCACAAAACGCCGGGAACCGCGGCAAAGGCCAACAGCACAACGCCCCGGCAAACCCGCTGTCTCCATCTTGTTGCGTGCGTCAACGGCAATTCCCTCTTGGCCACCCATGCCAAGGGGGGTGGCCTGCCCTGAGAGTCCCGGCTACGCGTAGCTTCGCGGGCTCACTGCGTGCGCGATCCCCCACAGCCGCACGGCCCTCGGGCGGCTCGGATCGATTCGCCCGCCTCCGCGACCGGCTCGACCGTCCGGCCAACAAAGACCAGTGTACAAGTTGCGCGCACGTTTCGCCATTGGACGAAGCGGCTTCGCCGCGGGAGGGAGGAGCGGTTTGGAAGGGTGGCGAGGGATGGGAGGGCATCGGGCGTTGATGGGGTCTGGCGTGTGATACGTTTGGATTTCCGGCCGGTGTGGCTGGAATTCCTCTATCC
>DATKZH010000119.1:0-33865 GCA_035528065.1 Thermoguttaceae bacterium
GCAGCCAGATTCGGCCTTCGCCTTCCATGCTCCACGAGCAGAGCAGGTGGTGCCAGCCTTCGCCGGCCAGGACGCCGAGGGGCACGTCGAGCACCGTCTTGGCGCTGTCGGCGATCCACGCACCATTGAGGTGCGAGTACCAACTGATCGGGTCCGTGTTGGCGGCCAGCTGCAGCGACCCGGTGGCGGCGTGCGTGCGCATGGCCAGATGGACGCCGTGCCGCTTGCCGTAGCCGACGTGCCACTCAGGGATGATCGAGAGCAGGTAACGGTCCTGATCGTCGGCGAGCGGATCTCGCCCCTCGGGGAGCCGCATCCAGAACTCGCAGGTGCCGCGCTGCATGTTGCAGTTGCTCGCCCCGCGGTAGAGGATCGGCGCCCCGGAATCGGTGGGCTTGGCCGCGGAGGCTTGCCAGCCGAGCACCCTCGTGCTCCCCTCCGGCAGCTCCACGCCAAGCCCGAAGCGCCCCGGCACGTTGTGCTCCAGCCGCCACCCGCCGGCACGCCCTTCCCAGCGGGAGTAGTCGGCATCGCAGTTGTCCTCAGCGTCCATGTGGGCCAACAGGGTCGTGTGGCGGTCTCGCACGAACGGCGCGTCGGGCACGCGTGCCAGGGCACACTTCTCCAGCCTGGCGTAGCGCTCGGCCGTGATTTCCTCCGGGGCGAGGCAGATGCCCTTGCCGGCCTGCCAGTCGGCGGCGACCTCGGCCTCCGAAATCGCGTGGCCGAAGACTTTCAGCGAGGCGATCTCCCCGTCCAGGTTGCCGCCGTCGGCACAGCCGACGTCGAACTTGTCCTCGACGCCCTCATAGACGATCGGTCCTTGGACCAGATCGCGAGCCACCGGCTGCCCGTTGATGAAGACTACCGCTTCCTTGCCGTCATACGTGGCGGCGATCTGGTTCCACTGGCCGCGGAGGATGTTGCCCCCGGAGATGTTGATCGTGCGACCTGCGCGGAGCAGCAGTCGCGCCCCGTCGCGGTAGACCAGAAGCCGGTATCCGACCGTGCCCTCTTCGCCCCAGCCCCTGCCGTGATTGACCACGGCACCGTACTGGCCGGTGCCCAGCGGGCGGACCCAGGCGATGACGCTCAGCGCCTGAGCCGGTCTCAACGGTTCTCCCGGTTTCTCGCAACAGATACGGCCCGAGCCACCCGGCACGCGCAACGCCTTGCCGAGCTTGCTCTCGACCCATTGACAGCCTTCGATACGCAGCTCATTGCCGTTTCCGCTCTCGTCGCCGACGGCCACTGCCTGCTCGCGGAAGTCCCAATGGCCGACGGGCTGTTGCGCTGTCGCGCTTGCGGCGGCCACGCAGAGGATGGCCGGCACCGTCAGCAGAGTGTTCATCGCATGTACCTTTCAGTCGGGAGAGCCGGAGACCACGATGGCAATCCGCCGGGGCCGTGATGTTGCCGCTTCCCAGCTCGTTCAGCACCGCATTCCTGTTGGAAACCGTCTTTGGAGTCAACGATCCTCTCCTACTGGTACACTTCCAGCTCGGCGACCGACATCTGCGTGCCGGGTTGCTCGGGACCGTCCGGTTTCAGGCCGCAAACGCGGACGTACCGCGCGGGAACCGGGTCGAACGCCGCTTCATACGGCGCGCCGTCGTGGTCCTTCTTGGCCGCGACCGTCTTCCACCGGTTGCCGTCGACGGAGACGCGCAGCTCGGCGTGCGTGGCATAGCCCCTGCCGAAGGTGACCTTGATTCGCCGCACGTTCAGCGTATCGATCAAGTCGACCTCATAGGTCCAGGGCCACTCACCGCCGGCCAAGGCGACGGTCTCCGGGTGCCCGTCCACGCCGAGTCGAGCGAAATGGACGCCTCCGTTGACGGACAGGGGGTGGGAGCCGTCGAGGCTGAGCAGCTTGGCCTGCTTGCGGTAGGCATGGTTGCCCGGTGGGACCGGCGGGCGGGACTCGCCCGTCTCCAACTCGCGGCGCACGGCCTTGAGCACCTCGACCTGGGACCGATCGAGCGAGCCGTCGCGGAACAGGAGCACGTCGATCGACACCACGCCGCCACGCTGATGGACGTCGAACACGTATTCGGCCAGCTCCCGCTTCGTGTACTGACACCCCGGTTTGGCCCACCCGCTCCCCAGATAGGAAAGGACGTGCCACTGTTCGCCCTCGACGGCACGGCTGACCGGCATGTCGAAGAACCGGTTCTGCTCGCCGCAGGTGAAATCCTCATGGCGGCTGTAGGCGTTCACGCGAGCCTCGACCCCGGGGTTCAGGGCGACAATCCGCTTCGGATTGCCGGCCTTCAGCGCGGCCGCCAGGACCCCCAGCTTCTCGTCGTCGTAGCCGATGAAGCGGTAGCAGCCGTCGACCCACCAGCCGGCCACCTTTTCGCCGTATCGGTTGCCGTACTCCTCGACCACGTCGGCCCATCGCCGCACGAACTCGGTCGTCACCGGGGTCTGCCAGCCGAACGCCGGGCCCGCCTGGGGGTCGGCCCGGGGCCCGTCGCCGGTCCAGTACAACAAGAGCGGAATCTTGCGACGACTGAGCGACTGGTGCAAGTCTTCCACCAGGTCGCGCGTCGCGCAAGCTTCCCCCGGCTGATACCCGCTGATCCGGTCGTAGGCGGCGTTGGGAGCGATCATGTGGCGGGTGATCTGCATCACGGTGAAGATGACGTAGCCGGCGCCCACTTCCTGCATCGTTTCGGCAAACTGTTCGGTATCAAACTCTCCAACGCACTCATCCCAGGACGTTTTGCGGCCCAGGCCGTTGATTGCCTCCGGGTTGTTTTGCAGGCCCGCCAAATAGTGGACGAACACGCCGTAGCCGGCCTTGTGGAACCAGTCGGTGTTCGGGTTCCTCGGCTCCGACTGGGCCCGGCTCGGGGAAATCACCAACATCGCCGAGACGACGACCAGACACGTTCGAAGAGCGGCAGGTTGCATCGACATACTCCTCGTTGTAGCTACCGATGTGGGTGTGATTTCGGCGTCAGCCACTTTACTCCGCTTGGGTGGTGCCCACATCAGTCGTTTCCCAGTCGCGTCGCTCGGCGTCACGAAAGATTTGCCGGTCTCCGATTTCCAGGAAGGTAGCCTGCCGAACGAGGATCCGATCGGCGCTGCCGCCCGCTCGATCGAGATAGGCCGCCTTCGCATCGGTCGTGATGCGCATACCGGTTGAACAAGTGAGCTCCAGTCTCTGGCCGGGAGGATGGAGAATCGCCAGCTCGCATCGATCGGGCTGGGCGATTTCGACCGCGGCGCATCCCGGTCGATCGACGAGCACGCGGATTCGCTCGGCCACGGGCGTGGCATCCCGCATCGGTGCATGCGGCAAGAGCACCGTGACGAATTGCAGGCGTACTGCCGATTGGACGTCGCCCTGCCAGCGGTACTGTGTAGAAACCAACTGCGTTTTGAACGGCGTGTCGATCGGCGCGTCGCTGATCACCAGTTGCGCGTCGGATCGCGGCGCGTAATAGACCAACAGGTCCCAGGGCGGAGATTCGTACAGTTGCGCTCCCTGGAAGAAGTGCCCGCGAAACCAGGTGTTCATCCAGTGTCGACCGCGCGGCGTCCCCAGACACTGCGTGTTCCAGACGGGGCCGACGGCGGCCTGGAAGCGGTCGTCAAACTGCGTCTCGTCTCGGACGAGGACAAATCGGTTCTTGACGAACAGCAGTTCGCGGCGATGCGTCGCCTCGTAGCCCATGTACCGGTCGACGTCGATGCGGGCGTGCGTCGCCAGGTCGTGGTCGGACACGACCGGCACGCGCACTTCCATGCCGTCCCAGCCCAGCGGCAGCGAACGAGCGCCCGCAAAGGGATTCCGTCCCAGGTAGCTGCCGGTGCCGGAGAGGTCCTGGATGGAAACCGCGTTTTCGCGGCTGACGAATTTCTCCGGCGTCATCTCGGCGAAGGAGGCCGAATCACGCTCCAGGCTGACGATGGCCGTAGGGTTCAACGGATCATGGCGGGGGAAGCACTCGACCAGCATGTACATGTCGCCCGGGTTCCAGCCGGAACGGAAAGCCAGCTTGTGGGGCATCTTCCGCTGGGTGGTGATCATGTTGCAGTCGACGCCGCCAGCGTCGGGAAACATCTCCCTGGCCTGATCGTCGGTCAGCCGCACGATTTCCTTGCGCCAAAGAAGCTGCGATCCTCCGTCGGGCTCGACCGGGGCGACCGAGTCGTCGCAGACAAGGCTGGCCAAGGCGATGAACTCGTGCGATACCGCCTGCAAATGATGATGTCCTCGCGAGAAGCCCCGCTGCTGCCCGAAGTTCATGATCCGACTGGCCACCCAGCGATACCGTCCGTCGCGCGTGTACCGAGCGGCCAGTTCCAGCGCGAAGATGCACGCGCCGGCCTGGCCGTGGTAACCGCCGCTGGCGCCGTAGGGTACCCCGGCACCGTCCGAGGTGATCTCGCCCACGATCCGATCGAACAATTGCCGCGACTCGGGATCGGTGAATACCTCCTTTCGCCCCAGCAGCTCCGCGGCGCGGAGGATATTCGAGAAGCTGCTGTAGAAGTAGCCGCTGTCGTTGATCCCCACGTCGCGGTAATCCCACCAGTCGGACCAGACGCGATCGGCGTATTCCTTCCAGGAGGCGACCCCCGGCTCGTCGGGATAGAGCGCCGCGGCCAAAGCGTGGTTGATCCCTTGCGCCTGGCTGCGGTGATGCGGCCCGCGCCAGAAACCGTCGCCGGGGCGCCAGGCGAAATGATACGCTCGCAGATTCAGAAACAGCCGCCGGATCCACGGCTCGTCGTCCGCCCTGATCAAACCGGCCTTGCGGAGCTCGCGGAAATGCAGGGCGCAAAGCGTGGCGCCTTCCATGGAGAATACGCCTTGTTCCTTGTCGATCGACGCCTGGACCCAATCCGCGTAGTGCCGAAGGGTTTTCTTGATGCCCTCGCCCAGTTTCCGATCGCCTTCCAGTGAAAACACGGCCAGTGCCGGCAGGGCATGCCGTGGTCCGTACTGGGCGCGGTCCGGTCCCGACTCGAAGCCCCGGGCTTCCGGACGGACAAAATCGACATAGCCCTTTCGCATGACCGGCTTGCGAGCGACGCAGAGGCTCGACGGGTCCCGGACCCCGTAACGGTCGTTGTCTCCGGACGGTTCGTCGGAAAGGGCGAGGGGGGTGATCGCCGCGACGCTCAGGAAAACGGCGAATCGGAGACGGCGGGCCGTGTCGTTCATGGTGAACCTCCTCTGGTTGCCTCAACCTTACACACCGGACAAGTCACGATCAAGTTGCCGCGGCAGAATGCGCAGGCCGTGCGCCGGGCAAGCGAAACAGCCGGGCTGCTCCAAGCCGGCTCGTAACTCGGCGCCCGCGGCCGGTCCCTCGCCTCGAGCCGGTATCCGGCCCCAGAAATCGTCCAGGCTCCAGCGGATCTGATCATCGTGGCTCTTGCATGGGTACCGCGTTGTGGATTAGGCTGGCTCGCATCCGTGCAACAGCACGGCAAAATCAGGGGACGTGAATAAGGGACACTCTCCATGCGATGGCGAAATCCCAAATCCGTGTGGTTCGCACTGTTGATCCCCTGGGTGGTCGATGTCTCGCTCGGGGCGGGGGTGGGCGATACCTCTTCAGCATCTCCGAATCTGGTCCGAGACGTGCCGGCGTGCGTTGCCGAGATTTCGGTCGACTCGTCGTTCGCCGGCTACGGCACCGACGTGCTCGCCGACGGCCGGTGGATCGACAAAGGCCGGGAGCCGGCGCCGGAAGGGGGACATCCCGATCGACTGGGGAACGGCGGCAATACCTGGGTCTCTCAAGACGCCCCCGGGGAACACTGGATTCGGCTCGACTGGCCGCATCCGGTCGAGTTCAATGAAATCGAAATCTGCTGGAGCCGGCTTGATTGGCGACCGAAGGCCTTTCGCATCGAAGGTTTGGCGGACGGCCGGTGGCAGCCGATCGATGCGACGGTGGCCGCTTGGGCGCCGACGGATCGACGAAGCGTGATCTCGGTTCCCCAGGGGGAATTCCAATCGCTCCGAGTCGTGCAGCCGGCAGGTTGCGGTGGGGCGCGCGATCTGATGGCCGCGCAGGAAGTCGCGGTCTATCTTCGCGGCGAAGGTCCCCGGCAATCGCTTGGGGTTCGACGGCCGAGCGCGCTCGAACTGGAGCGTTTGACGCCCGACGAGCTGACGCCGAATATCGCTCGACTGCACGAGCAGTGGCCCGGGGCGTCGTTGCCGGTGGCATTCACCGTCGAGGGGACCACGGTGCCTGCCGCCGGGTTGGCCGACGGCGATCGAGCGACGGTCGCGGAGATTCCCCGCGGTGCCTTGGCGGTCGGCGTCGAGTGGCCGGTAGCGCACGTGGCCGATCAGGTCGTCCTCTCCTTCACCGAGAAAAGTCCCCCAAAGGATGCGATGGTGCTCGAGACCCACGACGGCGACTGCTGGGTCGCGGTCCATGTCGGTCCGAGCCGGGACATTCCGCAGGGGCAGCGGAGCAAGGTGTGGACGTTCGAGCCGCTGGCCACGCGGGCGATTCGGGCGCGATTCGCATCCGGCCGCGTGGATCCGCTGCCGGCGGAAATCGAGGTCCGCCGCTATTTGCCGCCGGGCAAGGACGTCTGGCCCGACCGTCTGGTCCGGCCGGGCGGACTCCAGCGGGAAATGCTGGCCGGGAAGGACGATCCGTCGTTCGAGGCGCTGTCGCAATGCGCGTTGTCGATGACGCCGGTCCGGGCGTTCGTCGGGCTGAAGGACGGGCCGGACGAGATCGGCGTGGCCTGGGACGGGACGTTGATGGGACGTGAGGCGATTCGCTTCCGCTTCGGCGAATCTCGTTATCGACTGACCGACGGCCGCGACACGCTGCGACGCACGTTGCTCGACGGATGGCGGCCGGGCGTGGTGATCGAGGCGAGACTCGACGATCTCGAAGTCCGGCAAACGGTGTTCTCGGTGGCTGCCGGGGATTCGCCCACGCAGGCGGTCGTCATGATCCGCGTCCGAGTGAAGAACCTCACCGGCTCGCCGTTGGGCTGCCCGATCGAGGCGGAAGCCGCGGGAGATCGGCCGGGCGGAGTGGTCGTAGCCGATCGGACCCTGCGCCGCGGTGACGACGTCGTGCTGATCGCGCGGACTTCCGAGGCCGTCCGCCAAGGGGACGGCGATATCGCCCTGCAAGTCGACCTGACGCTCTCTCCGCACGGCGAGGGGACGATCGACTTCGTCCATCCGCACGCCGTTTGTCCGCCCGGTTCCGAGCTTCTGCGTTCCGAGTCCCCGGCGTTTGATGCGGCGCTGGCGCAGTTTCGCGCCTACTGGGACGAGATCCTGGCCGGCGCGGTGCGACTGGAAGTGCCGGAAGCGCGGGTCGAGCGGATGTACCGCGCCGTCTTGGCGCAGTTGTTCATCAACGCCGACGGCGACGTCATGCCGTACGGCGCCGCCCCGTCGGTCTACGACGGCAATCTCTACGGCATCGAGGAGAGCTACGCGATGCTCGGCTTGGGTCTGTGGGGCTTCTCCCGCGATGCCCAGCGCTACTTGGACGCCACCTATCTGACGCCGCAGTTCTTGCGAAAAGTGGAGAAATACAGCACCTATCCGGATCGGCACCAACAGTATCGCAACGGCTTGGAGCCGCACTACGCGGTCAGCGCTTACCGCCTGTCGCGCGATCGGGACTGGATCGGCAAGCACGTACCGCTGGTAAAGGAGTGCGCCGAGTGGACGATGCGCGAGCGGCGGACCACGATGCAGAGGGAGGAGGGCCGCAAGCCGCTCCATGGGGGATTGCTTCCCAAGTGGTCCTACGGGGGCGATATCCACGACGTGCAGTGTTATGCCCTGTTCGGGAATCTCTGTTGCTGGCGGGGCCTGGTCGACACCGCCTGGCTGCTCGAAGAGCTGGGCGATCCGCAAGCGGCTCGCCGTTACGCCGAAGAGGCCGCCCTCTACCGGGCCGACATCGAACGCGCGATGGACGGCAGTTATCAGCAGGCTGCCCAACCGCCGTTTCTGCCGCTGCGTCTGTATGCCGACCGGCCCGATGAGCAGATGGACTACTACCAGTTGTTCGCCGGATGCATCCTGGAAGTCGACTTTTTCGCGCCGGGAAGCCGCCGCGATCGGTGGATCACCGACTTCCTGGAGGCCGACAACCGGACCTTCTGCTTCCTGCCCCGTTTCCGCCGCGACGCCGGAGCTGGCGGACTGGACGCGCTCTACGGCAAGGGCTACGTCCTGGGCAAACTCCGTGAAGATGCGATCCGGGAGTTCCTGTTGGGGTTCTATGCCTTTCTGGCCTTCAACCTCGATCACGAGACGTTCATTTCGCGGGAAACGAACGTGATCTATGCCAGCGACGTGCACGTGCGCTCGTCGTATCGGGTTCCCGACGTGTCGGATCCGGTGCCCTGCTCCAGTGCCGTCGCCCTCCACTTCCTCCGCCACCTGCTGGTGACCGAGGAGCCGACTGCGCCGGAGGAATCCCCGGACGGTCTCTTGCTGCTACCGGCCGTCCCTCGAGCCTGGCTGCGTGACGGGAAGCAGATCCGGTTCGATCAGCTCCCCACGTACTTCGGTCCCGTCTCCCTGGAAGTCCGTTCGGCCGTGGCAGAAGGCCGCATCGAAGCCCGCTGCGTTCCGCCCGACCGTCAGCCGCCGCG
Source organism: Thermoguttaceae bacterium (assembly GCA_035528065.1). Taxonomy (GTDB): domain Bacteria; phylum Planctomycetota; class Planctomycetia; order Pirellulales; family Thermoguttaceae; genus DATKZH01. The sequence continues at coordinate 8,626 of DATKZH010000119.1, forward strand.
CGCGGTCAAGCTGCGTTTGCGTCACCCCGAATTCCGCCCGATCCGGTCGGTGACGGTCAACGGCCGGTCGTGGGACGACTTCGATCGGGACGGCGAGTGGGTCGTATTGCCGAGGGCTGCCCCGCCGTGTGACGTCGTCGTGAGCTACTAACCCGGATCGTGCAACCCTATTCAGCCCGGATTGTCCGTGCATCTTGACGGGCTGCGCCGTATTCGCGGCGACTGCGTGCTAATCCGCTTCGCACACGACGCGGAAGCCCACGTCGAAGATCCGCTGCCACGGCCAGTAACTCGCGCGACAGCCCGAACGCGCCAAGTCGGCTTCTTCCTGTAGTACCGAATAGGGACTTCGCCAATCAGCACCGCGCATTGCGCGAAGGATACCGGGCAGGTATCTTCGCCGGGCCCGCCGGCTCCGTATCCGGCCAGGCTTTTCCCTTCAATTCCCCGTCTCTCTTGCACAGCTTGATCCCGTACCATGTTCCCACGGGAAAAGGAAGTTCAACCTGGGGGCCCCACGGCATGGGAAGCCCGACGGCCACCGCGCACAACGTCCGCAGCTGCTTGAACCTATGCGTCGCCATGTCAGCCAACTTTCTTCGGCCAGAAGGACAGGTTACAGACGCCAAGGGGCTCGCAAGGGCCGAATCAGCCTCTGGTTTGCGTCCGGGTCGCCGACGAACGTCTCCTTTTGCGGGTCCCAGCGGAGTTTGCGTTGAAGCTGGAAGGCGCTCCATGCCAGTTGGCAGACGGTATCGGAGCGGACGGCGACGTCGATGTTCGAGATCGTCTTCTCTCGCGTGCGCACGCATTCGAGGAAGTTTCCCTGGTGGAACGTGCTGACGGGCAAGCGGACGTCGGCGGCGCCGAATGGCTCCTGGAGGAGTGATTTCGGGTGGGCATCGATCGCCCCGCGGTTGACCCACACCCAGCCGTCCGTGCCTTCGAAGGTGATGCCGTGCCGCACGCCGGTGAACCCCGGTCCTTCCCCGGTGAAGATCAACTCGACGCCGTTGGCGTATTTCATCCGCGTGTCCCAACTGAGCGGGTTGTCGCAGAGCGCGTCGTCGTGGGGAAACCGCGCCGAGCCTTCGATCTCGACGGGGCCCGTCAGTTCGGTGCCGTTGCCCCACTGCGCGATGTCGATGTGGTGAATCCCCCATCCGGATACGTAACCCAGCGAGTAATCGCTGATGTGGAACCAATGGGGATAGACGAGCCGCGCGGTCGTGTAGGGGGCCCAGGGGGCGGGGCCGAGCCAGAGGTCGTAGTCGAGCCCATCGGGGACCGGCTCCGGCGTATACGTTCTCAGACCCGAGCGCTCGGCCGCCCCGGCGTGCACGCCGACCTTGATCGTGTGCAGTTTTCCGAGGCGTCCGTTGCGGGCGATCTCGCAGGCGTGACGGAACTCGGGGCTCGAGCGCTGCTGCGTGCCGAACTGGAATACGCGGCCGTAGCGGTGGACGGCGTCGCGAAGCACTTTGATCTCGTGAATGCTCATCCCCAAGGGTTTCTCGACGTAGACGTCCTTGCCGGCGCGTACGGCGGCCGCCGCGTGCAGGACGTGCCAGGAGTCGAGCGTGGCAATGCTCACCGCGTCGATATCGGCGCGGGCGAGAAGCACGCGGAAATCGTTGTACGCGGCGCAGTCCGCGCTGCCGTAACGAGCGTCGACCGCCTGCTTCGCCCGGTCGCGCATCGTCCTCTTCACGTCGCAGATGGCCACGACTTGGGCCTCGGAAATGCTCATCAGCGCGCTCATGTCGGCGAAGCCCATCGTGCCCACGCCGATGCAGCCGATGACGATGCGTTCGCTCGGCGCGGTACGGTCGGCGCGTCCGAGGGCCGACGCGGGGATGATGACGGGTAAGGCGGCGGAAGCGGCTCTGGCCGTTCCTTCGAGGAACTGACGCCGGTTCACTTTGGCAGTCATGAGATTGTCTCCTTCCCCATTTCGGTGTTCCGGCGCTTAGCGTCCGCCGGCACGGCAGCGTTGCGCGTCACAGGTCTTTCAGTTCCTTCAGCAGCCCCACGGCCGCCTCGACCATCATCTCGCCGCCCCCGCACTCCAGACGCGAGTTGACCACCTCGTAGCTTCCCTCCGAGAACGCTTTGCGCACCGGGACGTATCGGGTGTCGTTCTGGTTGGCCAGCTCGATGACCATCGTATTGGCGAACGGAGAGCCCGACTTGATCGCCAATCCCAGCTCGACGAACACCTCGCCGGGCAACGTGACCACGGCCGTCTCCCTTCCCAGACGAAATACCTGCACTTCCACCGGCATGGTCTCGCCGTACTGCTGCCGCAGCTCGTCGAGCCCGAGAATGCGACGTGCGCGGATCCTTGTCAAAAACGTGACGTTCCGTTCGATCCCCTCGCGGGCCCACTCCAAGTCCATCGGGCTGAACGTGGCCAGCGGGGCCTGGACGATGCGGCTCCGCACGGCCAGGTCCGGCAGATCGTCCGCCAGGGTCGCCAGGGCCCCTTGAACTGTCGTTGCCAAGGCCTTGCCGATGTACTCTGCTTCCAGCGGCGACGGCGAAGCGTCGGTCGGCACGGGCTCGTACGGCGTCAGCATCGTTTGCCCGCGGTTGACCGACCAACCGGCCCGGGGCCGCGACACGTCGAAGTGGTTCACGTCGCCGCAGGTTCCCGTGCCGAACACCGAAACGAGCTCGGGCCCCACCGCGCGCTTCAGCGATTCAGCCAGGTAGTAGGGATAGTCGGCGCTGTAGGCTTCGTACTTGTTCACCGTATCGAGATGAAGGGCGAAGTTCGTCAGCGAGGCAAGCGCGCCGCCCGTCTGCGCGTCCCGAAACAAGGCGATGCCCACTTCCGGATCGATGGGGCCGACCGCGCGGACGACGTCCGGATTGAGGAAGCCCGGGTTGAAACGCACGCTCCCGTCGCGCATCAAGTAACGACGGTTGAAGGAAAGCGTCTCCTTCTGTCTCACGATCCCGGTCTGAAGCCGTACGGGCCGTGCGGAGGTTTGGGCCTGGGCAACGGCCTTCGCGACGCGCTCGGCGAAATCGTCGCAGGCGCGGCGTCCCGTGTGCGTGTGCGACGCCGTCACGGCGATGTGCTCCGCCGGAATGCCGATCTCCTCTGCGGACCGGCGGCGAATGGCCGTCGTGTCCTCGCGGCTCACGACCGCCTGGTCGCAAACGACCAGGGCCGCCCGGCAGTCGCCCTGGCGGAAGAAAAGGGCTTTGGCCAGGAGCGGATCGTGGGTTTGGCCCTCTGCCGGCGTGATGTCCGTCACAGCCGTGCCGACTTCCAGGGACGCCGGCTCTGCGGCAGGCGAGACCGCCGCCGGCCCGCACAGCCCACCCAGCGCCAACATCCACGCGGCGATTCTGAGACTCATGGGGAAACCTCCCTGGAACGCTGCTCGACCGTCGGGCGACCGTTGGGGTCTCAGCGGCCGCCGCGATATTTGCCGTCAGCCGCGCTCCCACGAGAATGGAGAACCGCAGCAACCGACATCGGCAAACGCGCTCTGTGATTGACCTCGATCTCGGCGCCAGGGGCCAGAAACGCGACCCGCTCTGAGGGTAGCGTCCAAGCGAACGTATTGCAACGGTCGCCAGAACTCGGCGGGTGTCGGGAAAGCGGAGCCCTGTCCGCCTCCTGCCGACCCAGCGAAGCCTCTCGATGGCGGCGTCCAACTGGGCGCGAAGACTGCGAAAGCTTGCCTGGCCCGTCAGCCCCCGATCGCTGAGTCGGAAGGCTCCCGGAACCTGGGCGAGGAGGCGCTCCGCGGCTTGGGCGGGAGACGTGCCGGCTCGCCCTCGTTGCAGGTTTACTCGGGCCATGTGGTCCGTGAGCTGCCCACGACGTTTGACTCGGCAAAGAGCTTCTTCAGATGGTCCGGAAGCTGCCCGCCAAGGTTCAGGCCGTCGCAGGGCACAAGCCGGAAGCCGGTTCCGTGCCGTTCGGCGGCCACGGGCAGGAGCCGGGAATGCAGGTCTTCCTGAAAGCGTTCCTGCCACTGGGCCAGGGTGTTGTCGGGATTCCAGGAGTGGCGCATCGACGGCGTCCAGGATGCGGTGGAGAACACGTTGTCATCGGAATGGTTGCCGGTGACCGTGCGCTGGGGCGACTCGTCGGCGCCCATATAGAGGGTCAAGTCGGCGCCCCGGGCGAAGCCGTCGGCCGCCAATCGATTGGCGAGGAAGAGGTTGCCCCGCACATGCACGTCTTCGAGCGGCCAGTCTGCGCCGCGGGGCATGCAGACGATTCCCCCATGGTTGAAGGCCACCGTGTTGTGGACCACCCAGGTCTTTTGCGAGCCGGAAATGTAGATTCCCCGGCCACGGTTGGCGTAGACGAGATTATCGGCAATGACTCCGCCGCCCTGGTTGATCTCGAAGAAGATCCCCGAGCCGTCGTTGTGGTGGGAGACGTTGCCCACGATCCGGACGTCGGCGTTCTCGCAATCGAACCAGATGCCGTCGGAATTCACGTTGTAGGCAACCTCGCAGTCGCGCACGGTGCATCGCACGTTGCCTGGAATACACTTCATTCCGCCGGCGTGCCAACCGGGATGAAACCGCCGGTAGTTGTTGGCCAGCAGGGTGCATCGCTCGACGAGGCAGTCTTCGCACTCGCCCATGCCCAGGCCGGTGTTGCCGTTGTAGGAAAGGTCGCACTCGCGGATGGTGCAGTCTTTGGACCGCCCCACTCCCAAGCCGCAGAAATCGGCCTGATAGACGCGCAAGCGCTCGAGCGTCACGCGCTGGCAGTTGCCGAAAGAGACGATCGACCATTGGCCGCCGGGCTGGCGGTTGTGTCGCATCTCGAGGCCGCGGAAGACGAGGTCGTGCAGTTCGTCGCCGCGGAGAACGAAGCCTCGAACGCCCACCTCGATCACGTGCCAGCCCGGCTCGCCGGCCATCTTCACGTAGAGGGTCTGCGTCGACGCGTCGAAGAAGAACGAATCCTGAATCAGGTCGGCGAGTCCGCGCCCCACGGTCGTCAGTTGGAGGTAAGGTTCGTTCGGGTAGATCGGATCGGGGCCGATTCGCTGGAGGTGCCTCGTTTCGTCCACGAAGACTTGAGAGACCCAACGCCGTGACTTGTCCCGGTAGGAGTGTTCGAACATCGGATCGATGAAGAAGTCCTCACCGAGTTCGATCTTCCACACGTCGGCAAAGGCGTTCGGATAGGGCTCCTCGACCTCGCCCTGCCCGCCCATTCGGGTCCACGTCCCACGAACCGGCTCGGAGCCCTTGAGCACCACGCGTGCATGGGGGGCCGCGGCGAACGTGATCGGTCGGCCCGGTTCCCCGGAGACGGTCACCTCGACGTCCTCCCGATACACCCCCGCCCGGATGATCACCGTATCGCCCGGGCGAAGCTCCTCGGCGCCGGCCGCGCGCGAAACGGTCTTCCAGGGGGCTTGGGCCGTGCCCGAATGGTCGTCCGAAGCCTCGGGTGACTGGCCGTCGACGTAGTACGTGGCTCCCGGGGCCGGTACCGCGAAGGTGCCGAGGATCAGAAGAGCCAAGGATATCGACAAACGGCTTGGTATCCGCGCTGTGTCGTCAGGCATCGAAAGCCTCCTCGAGGTCGTTGCTTGCTGAGGGCGAATGTGACAGGGGTGCCCGGGCAATACCAGGCTTGCCCGCTACAGCGGCTTGATCCGGATGTCCTTGAAGCGGAGCTTGAGCTGATGGAAGGAGTGGAGCTGGAGCCCGATCACGCCTTTCGTGCCGACGTTGTGCTTCCGGTGCAGCTCGTCATCCAACACGCCGGAGCCGTCGTAGTCGACCACGGTCACGCCGTTGAGCACCGACTTGATTCTCATTCCCTTGGCGGTAATCTCCATGTCGTTCCAGCCGTCGCCTTGGCCGGCATAGGAGAACTTCAGACCCTCGACCGGCTCGTTGGAGAGCCAACGGTGAGGGCCCGGGCCTTCATTCCAAAGCTTGCCGGTCAGCTCCGGATTGGGCGGATTGATGTCGATCTGCGGGCCTTCCATCCACCCGGTCTCGGGATTGTAGCGGCTGCGGATCTGGATGCCGCTATTGCCCGTCACGCCCCGTTCGACTTGGATGCGCAGCCGCAGCACGAAGTCGTCGTACTCCTTGTTGGTCGCCAGCAGGATGTAGAAATGCTCGGTGTGGCCCATGGAATTGGCCAGGATCGTGCCGTTGTCGACCGTCCACGCCTTGGCGGCCAGTTCCTTGTCCTTCGGCAGGCAATTGATCGTCCAGCCTTTCAGGGTCTTTCCGTCGAACAACGAAACGAAGCCAGGCTCGTCGGCAAGCAGCGGGGCTCCAACAAAGAGGCTCAAGACAGCGCAAGCCACAGGCAGATAGACTCGGTTCATGACCTTCTGGCTCCCTGTTGTTGGAGGAGAGTAGTGCAGTACGTCAGAACACGCCTCGTTTCTCGAAACCTTTGGCTAATGACAATCGCGCCAGCATGAGTGCATCATTCCGGGCCACGTGTCCGAACGTTTGGCTCGGGCAAACGCCTGACACACCCAACGCGTCATTTCGGCCACTTCGGCAGGACCCGCCATCACGGCGTCGGTTGGCGCCTGGCGAGGCACCTCGGTGTCCGCAGCGGCCCTCACGGCGATTCCCGTCAGGCCTGCGGTCAGTGAGCACGTCAACAAGAGCACTCGCAGAAACATCGGAAGACTCCTTCTGGCGGATTGATCGGCGCAAGTCGGTCAGGTGCTATTCTGTCAGCGTCAGCAATCTCGGGTGATCTACCACGGGGACCACGACCTCGACGAAGTCCTCTCCTCGACCACTTGGTTTCAGCGAAATGCGTCTGTCTTCGTGCGGATCGTAGAGCGCCAAGTTACCTTGCGTGCCGTTCACTCCCTTGATGACGAGACGATACCGCGCTTCAGCTAGCGGTTGGGTGGCGTCGTAGGTCATCACGTAGACGGCGATGACGAACTCGCCGGGCTTGATCTGGAACGGCAGCACGGCCAGCACGTCGCGATGCCACAGCGGCGGATGCGCCCCGTCGCCTTCAAAGACCTTTCCGTCGACGCCCAAGGCCGCCGCCTCCACCGAGAGTTGACGAGGCTTGTCCAGCGGGACGCTGCCGGCAAACGCCGTGGTGAGGTTTCGGAGCACTCTCATCGGCGGCGTGGCAACCTCGTCGAAGGGCGTGTCCTCCGGGAGGCCGGGAAGATCGGTCGGCAACAGCCCCATGCCCTTGGGGTCCTTACTGTGCGCCACGAAGTAATGCATCACGTCGATGCCTTTGTTCAGCCAAAGACAGAACGAGCGGGACGCACAGAGCGATTTCAATCGCCAGCCTCCCGCTTCGTCGGTCACGCCGCATTCGGCCGGCACGACCCCATGCTCGGTAATGTAGTGATAGAACCGGCTCGTTCCCTCCGGGCGCGTGTGCCGCCGGGCCTGGGGATTCAGGTGACGCATGAGGCTCTCGGTCTGGAGGAACGTGTGGGCCCAGCCCTCCGGCATGCGGACGTCGATCGTGGGAGTGAAGCCTTCCAGATTGAACTCCGGCCGGTCCTTGTGGTACTCCTGGTCGGGCAGGCGGCGCGTGCCCGTGCCGTACGGATGGTAGCTTTGCCCGTCCATTCCCGGCGGCAGGTTGGGGATCGCGCAATGAAAGAACGTCGTATTCGAGAACCCCCAAATGCAGCGGGCCTTGGGATGCCGCGGCTTGACGGCCTCGATAGTCCGTCGCGCCAACTCCCAACAGGTGCCGCCCTTGTTGAGGAAGTCGGGCCCGCGCGGGACCTTCGGGGCGTCCGGGTCGTAGTAGTTGTTGACGTCGAGAAATCGCGTCCCGAAGGTCAGCTCGTTCCAGAGCTCCACGTCGAATTGGTCGATCCCCGCGTCCGAAGCCAGCCGGCAGACCATCAACGCGTATTGGACCCACCCGGCCGCCGTCTCGTCGAACTCCTCGGTCCCGACGGGATGCAGCGGCAGGTAGGCCAAGGTCGCCATGGGGAGGTCGCCGGCTTTCAACTCCTTGGGCAGCGGCTTGCTGAGCCGGCACCGGCCGGTCTCATGGTCAATCTCGGTGATCAAGGCTTCGGCCGCCCAGTAGTCGGTCAGCCCGTTGATCCCGCTACGCCCGACGACCAGATCCTCGGTGTCGGCCAGGACGACCGCTCGGCTTCCCTTGGGGGCGTCGGCCGTCAATCGCTTCGTGAAGAACCGCAGCGGGCAAGGCACGCCCTGGTGCGCGTTGAGCAACAGCGTGGGCCGGATGTTGTACTGCCTGCACAATCGCAACAGGTTCCGCGTCCGGTCCTCGTTCGTGAGGCCCTTTCCGTCGAAGCGTACGCTGCCGAAGCCGATTTCGATGCGGAACGTGTGAAACCCGCTTTCCGCCAACAGCCGCACGGCCAAGGCATCGTTATCCGGCACGTGGTAGTTCACGCCGATGCCCGCCAGGAAGTCGTACCCGCTCTTGGTCTCCAGGAAACCGCGCCAGGGCTGCCTGTAATGGCTGTGCTTCGGCCAAGGAACGTCGAGTTGGCCCGGATCGACGTATGGGCGAACCGGCACTTCCTGCGCCTCCGTCGCGGCCGCAACGATGATCGGCAGCAACGACGCCAGGCAGGCTGGAAGATGGACATTCACGGGTGACTCCCTCGATTCTCTCGCGTCGGGTCCGCGGAAGGGCTCCTGCACCTGACCAGTAAAGCTTCGCACTTCGCAGCCGTCAAGAAGCGCCAACCGTGTATTGCGTCGAGTAGCCGCAATGCACGCCTACTCGTCCCCCGTCGGCCGCGCGGCGACGAGGAACAGCGACGCCACCGGCGGCAGCGTCAACTTGGCACGGGTCACGTCCGTGCCCGCCTCCACAAGGTGTGTGGATGGCCAGGGGCGTATGTCGCCGGTATGCGGGTCCCAACGTTCCAGCCGGAGCTTGCCGCGGAGGCGCACGTGCGTGTCGACGCTCACCTCGGACGAGTTGGCAAAGAAGTAGACCTCGCGGCCGCCGATGACCTTGTGGATGTAGGAGAGATTGCCTTCGGATACTTCCAGGTCGTCTTCGAATTCGACGTCGTAGACGCCCAGGGCGTCGTCGAGGATGGCCTTGAGTACCGCAGGAGTCGGCCGGGAGGCGAAGTAGGCTTTGCCCCCGTTTGCGTTGGCACGGACGACGTAGTCACCCGCCGCCCCGCTGCTGCCGGCGGTGACGCGAGGCGAGGCCGCAGCGCCAAGGTTCTCGGTGCCGAACATGCTCGCGACGATGCTTTGCACCTCGGCGTTCTTGTGGAACTCGGCGGACGCATCGGGGAGCCGGGTGGTGGCGATCACCCGGCCGCCCTGGTCGTAGAATTGCTTGATCTTCTCGAGATTGCTTAGGTGGATCGCCCGGGAGCCCGGAATGAGAAAAACTCGATACTGTTCGTGGTTCGTCTCGTTCTCGAGCCGGAGGGTGGGCCCGTCGACGGCGCAGCGGGCGTCGAGCACCTCGGGATGCAGGAACGTGTAGTCGCGTCGCACCCGAAGCGCGAGCATCTCGCCCACGTCCATGTAGTCGGCTTCCGGCGGAATGACGCCCCCCTCGTACGGCTTGCCCACGCCGAACCGGTACCCGGCCTGGAGCGTGGCGATGGGATAGAGCACGCCGACGTCGGCCACGTGCCGGCCCTGCTGAAGCAGACGCTGTAGCCGCCCCACGTACCGGTTGTAGGACGGGAGCTCGGGGCCGTAGATCGGGCTCTCGTACGACAATTCGGGCGGGAAGACGATCTTCGCCGAATCGTACCACACGGCGTGGGGGACCATGAGATTGATCCCCTTGGCGAACTGGTCCATCGCCTCCTTGTAGAGATTCTCGACCGGCATCTCCTTGATCCCGCCGTAGCACTCGGTCATCACCAGGGGGCGATCGTAGTTGTAGGCGGCCGAGCTGACCACCTTGTAGGCCTTCGACGCCCGACCGTACTGGAAGATCTGGTCGATTCCCGGAATGTCCTGGTACTGAAACGACTTGATCAGATCGCCGCAGAGCCCGACCGGGTTGACCACCTCTTCCTGGTCCTGGTGGCCGGTCAGCGCGATGCCGTGGCGCCGGCACCAGGCGTTGACCGTTTTGACGAACCCGTTCGCATAGAGCTCGGCGCGAAAGCCGAACAGGGCGTTTCGGGCCGCCGCCGTCTCCGGACCGACGTCGTGCCACAGGGCCGGATAGTAGACGACCGGGCTCCGTCCGTACTTCGTTTCAAAGGCGGCGTTGAACTTCGGCGTCCACGCCCGGCCGCCTTCCACCCAATGGAAGGTCGGCTCGTCGAAGAACGCACTGTCGATCGTCTTGCCAAAATGCTCGGGGAACTTGAGGTAGTACCGGTCGTAGGTCAGCTCGATGAACCGCCCGACGGCGTCCGGGTCCAGGTAGTCGACCAGGTCGCGGCCGCCGTCGGTAACGCAGTTGAAGATCATCACCTTCCAGGGCCCCGGGGGAACATCCCAAGCAAGCACACCGCCGGCCACGCTGGCGGTCAGGTCGATCCGCCGCTTCGTCTGGCCGTGCATCGCGACGGCCCCCATCAGTCGGCCTTCGGGCACCTTCTGCTCGAACCTCTGCGGGCCGGTGACCTCGACCTCGAGCATGTCGAGCCGCTTGCTCAACGCCTCGGGAAACCGCCGGGCCAACTGCCCGCCGGCGGCCCCGCTGGGAAACCAGTACTCGTCGTACAGGCACATCTTCTGCCCCAACGCGGCGGCGTTGTCGACCGCCTCCTGGTACCGATCGAGGAACTCCGGCGTCATGAACTCCGGCGTCATGTTCGGCGCGGGCAGGATCCCGAAACCGCCGTAGCCGCTCTCTCGGGATCGCTCCATCATCTCGTGGGTCCGGCCCTCACTAAGCGGGCCGTTCCAGAACCAAAGCGGCCGGGGCTTGCAGCGGAGGGGAGGATCGCCGAAGTCGCGCTGGATCTCGGCCCACGCCGCCGCGCCCGGGTCTTCCGGCGACCCGGCCACGACCGCCTCCGTGGCGATTGCCAACATGACGAGCACGAGGAGCACGGCGGCTTGCGCACCAGTGGAACTCATGATTTTCACCATTCGGCAAAAGGATGGCCACGGAATGTCCGGTCGTGACGGTCCGGGTTCAGCAAGTTCCCGAGAACAGGACCGATATCGGGTCGCCCATGTGCTTTCTCGGCCTGCCTCTGTCTCCGACGCTCGCACGAGCTTCCGCGGTGCGGACAGTGCGTCAGACGTCCCGGCCCTTTCGATACGCGCGCCGGATGAGCTCATCCGCTTCCGGACGCCCCTTGGCTCGCATTGCCTGGGCGTCCCACTCGATCTTCTGCCCGGTGCGCAGCGCCAGGTTGCCCAACAGCATCACTTCAGTCAGCGGGGCAGCGAAATCGATGAAATTGCAGAATGCCGCCGGTCCGCCTTTGCAGGCGGCAATCCATTCGGCGTGATGGCCCGGCGAACGGGACAGGGAAGGCTCCGGTGGCTGATAGTCGCCAAACCTGTCTTCCGGAAAGAGGTGCCAATCGGCGCCGGTCCATTCGATCGAGTACATCGTTCCCTGCTCGCCGACGAGGATGGCGCCATTCTTGGCCACCTCCCGTCCGCCGATCAGATCGGCCGACGGGCGCTTGCCTCCGTCGTACCAGTGCATGGTGACGGGCGGCAGCGGACCGCGAGCGGGGAACTCCAGGCGGAGGATCGACCACGCGGGAAACGTCTCCCGGTTGATACCGGACGTCGCCACGACCTCCACGGAGCGGGGCAGCCCGAGCTCTAGGCCGACCCAGGCCATGGCGGCGTTGTGGATGCCCATGTCGCCGAGGGCCCCGGTGCCGAAGTCGAGCCACCCCCGCCACTTGAACGGCACATAGGCGGGATGATACGGCCGCGGCGGGGCAACGCCGAGCCATAAGTCCCAATCCAATCCCTTCGGTACCGGCGGCTTCTCTCGAGGCCGATCGATACCCTGAGGCCACCACCCTTCCGCCCGATCGGTCCAGACGTGCATTTCGCGTACCGCGCCGATTGCCCCGGCCCGAATCACTTCAATTCCCGCCCGCGCCCCATCCATGGCTACGCCTTGGGTGCCCATCTGCGTGGCGACGTTGTGCCGTTTGGCCGTCTCGGCCATGCGTCGGGCTTCCTCGATGCACCACGTCAGCGGTTTCTCGCAGTAGACGTGCTTACCGAGTTGCATCGCCCGGATCGACGCCGGGGCATGCGTGTGATCGGGCGTGGCCACCACCACCGCGTCGATTTGCCGCTCCATTTGATCGAGCATTCGCCGGTAGTCTCGAAACCTCTTGGCCTTGGGGAACCGCTCGAACGCCCCGGCCGCCCGACGCTCGTCGACGTCGCACAGGGCCACGATGTTATGGTCGGCCAGATGCTCGAGGCTGAAGGCCGCCTGACCACCGCTGCCGATGAAGGCGACGTTCAGTCTCTCACTCGGCGCCGGCCCGGCACCCAACGTACTGATACCACCGGCCAGCCAGGCGGCCGCCCCCGCCGAGGCCGTGCCGGCGAGCATCTCCCGACGCGTCAGTCGTTTCACCATGGTTCGTTCCTCCAATAGCCGGTCTGCCGGTTTTAACTCGGATCGCGAGTGCAGACATTATAGTGGAGTGGTGGCGGGATGTCCCGTTTCTGCCCAATTGTCTTCGAGCCCGAACGCTTGTGGCCCGCGCCGGCCGTGGGGAAAGGCAGAACTCCTGCCAGGGCAAGAGGTGCATCTGGCGGTATTCACTAAGCCGATGCCGTCCGCACCCGACTTCCGACTGACGCCTGCGGTATACAACAAGCACCGGGAGAATTGTGAGCAGACGCGGCAGTCGCTTCTGGACCGTGGCATGCAAGTCGAAACGCCCGAGGCGGTCGTCAACAACGCACGGCGGGCGAGGCTCATCGGCACCTTCTCGTTGGTCAAGGGCGACATCATGTGCTACAGCGCCCAAAACCAGTACGAGAAGCTCTATGTCGGCGAGGGCAGCGATGCCATTCGCAGTCTGCTCCTCTGGGGCTACGAAGACGACGCCAAACGCATGATCCCTCCCGTGCTCGAATCCGCGCGACAAGGCCTGATGTGCCATCGGGCGGGAATCAAGCTGCAACTGCTCAATCATTACTTCTGGTTGACGCGCGAAGCCGAGTACGTCCGCGCCGAGCAACACCGTTGGCTCCCCGAGGTGCAACGGATCCTCAGCGACCGCGCGCCGAAAACCGGCCTGCTGCCCCGCGAGCGGTACCGTGGGGATGTAGGAACCTTGTTTATAACCTGCGCTCCAATGCCAACGCTTGGCGAGGGCTGAGGGATACGGCCGTGATGCTCCAAGAGATCGGCGGATACCCCGGGGCCGACGCCATCCTTCACGTAGAGCCGGCCGCGGATCCTGGTCAGCGCGCCCTTGTCGGCGAGCGGAAGCCATCCGAGCGGCTGATCGCCCTTGGCGAAGACCTCCGGCACGACCAACACGACGCAACACCCCCGCGCGATTCGACCGGCCAGGTCGCGGAACGCTTTCGCTTCGATCGACCCGGCGGGCTGTCCGACGGCCAGGATCACTTCACGGCCTTTGGGCGGCTCGGGGGAGAACCGCCGCCAGCAGCGAGGCCATGATAGCCGGGGAAGGCGTCTTGGATGATCCGGGGCACCTTCTTGGGCGGCTTGGCCTCGGGGACAGGTGCGGCGAACCACGCCTGCTCGCGTCCCACGTTCTCGGGATCGATAGCCAGCAGCCACTGACCGTCCAGCGACGTCCGTCGAGCTGACGCCGGCGCGTCGGCCTGCTTAGGATCGCGCAAGAAACAACTGGCGCGATATGGCCGTGGGGCACGTTTCCAACGTGCCTGGCACGATGGAATCGTGCCCCACTTATTGTTTCTGCGATCCTTACCCCCTTCGGACACGCCAAGCGGCAAGCAGGTTGCCAGAATGCTCAGCAAGAATGGTGACATGATCGTCAAGGAGGCGAAACCATTCGGCCATTACGGCTTGATCGGTCCATGGCGCCCCGGCAGGGCCGCTACGTCCAGCAGTAGGTTGTTCCGACACAATTTGACGCAGGCCGGTTCGCCGGCCGGCCGGTCGAGCACGATTGCCGCGCGATCGTCTTCGACCGGCGCCGAGGCCAGCACCTTGCCCGACGCATCGCAGAGGTTCACACGGCAGTCTTCCACGCGGCCGCTCACCTCGACGTTCAGCCGGTCGCCATCCCGAGCGACGGAGATCCGCCGCGGCAGGACGGCCAGGCACGCCACTTCCTCGCGGGGGAGGAACATCCGCACCAGGGCCGGGCCGCCTTGTTGATCCACTTCAGCCTCTTCACGGCGCAACAGATCGACGACGTGCTGATCCGGCGGAAGCTCCTTCCCGAGCACGTCGCCGTAGAACGTATGCCCCGTGCCGTTGTAGAGGGTGTAGATCTCCTTCCCTTCACAGCGGAACCGGTTGGCGTAGACGCAGCGGGCCAGGGTCGGCACCAGCGGCTGGCAGTCGAGGCTACTGAAGGCGTCGGCGTTCTCGCGGAGAACGGCGTCGTACTGGACCGGATAGTAGCTTCCGAACGAGCCCACCGCGTTCCAGAACCGCTTGTGGTGCTTCGGGTCGGCACCCCGATGGTCAAGCTCGAACGCCTTGCACTCGGGGAAGTAGAAACGCTGGAGATTGACCTCCACGGGCCGCAGGGGCGAAGCCAGCACGGTCAGGTCGTAGGTGATGCAGCCTTCGATGGGGGGCATGAGGAAATCGTAACCGGGATGCTCGGTCGTGAGGACCGACCGGGGATCGACCTCGTCCATCGCCCGGCGAACCAGCCGGGTCGCCTCGGCGACGCCCCGTTGCCATTCGGTGCAACCCCGCTCGGCGAAGGTGTGCTGGTGTCGATCGCTGAAGCAGGCCGAGCCGGCGTGGCCGTACTCGTCCAGGCGGATACCGTCGGCGCCGGTCTCCCGGAGCACGCGCCGCATCGTGTCGGCGACCCACTGGCGGTATTCGGCCACGTCGTGGCACATTCGCCAGGCGTCGTAGTCATCGCGGTAGCTGCCGTCGGGCTGGACGACGCCCCATCGCTCGCCGTACTGCCGCCCGCACTTCGAGCCGTAGTCGACGCGGAAGGGGTCCGTGTAGAGCGTCACCAGGGCGCCGCGGTTGCGGTACATCTCGATCGCTTCGCGCAGGGCCGGCAGGCCGCCCCAGCGCTGGTTGTAGCCGTCGTAGTCGCCCGGGTTGTTGGAGAACATCCGTTGCCCGGTGGCCGGGTCGGGGACGAAATAGCTCTTCCATCGCTCGTACTTCGCCTCGCCGAGCTTCTCGCTCACTTGGTCCAAAGGAATGCCCTTGGGCCCCAGCGTCGACCACTCCCACCACGACATCAGCTCGATGCAGTCGCAGCGGGGCCCGAGGACGTCGGTGCGATACTTGCCGTCGCGCGCCAGCGGGCTCTGCCCCCAGCCTGCGGCGATCATGTTCAAAAGCGGCGTCAGCCGGGACGGGTAAGGTCGAAATCTCCATACCTGGCGGCACCACCGGGCGTAGTCGTGCATCGCCGTGTGCCAATCGCCCGGATGTGCCTCGAGCGCCACGTCCTTGACGGTAAACGCCCCTCCCGGTTCGCGCGTGCGGCGGAGGTACTCGCAGGCCAACCCGACGCCGGGGACGGCCGGCAGCGAGTTCGTCCATTTGAACTCCTCGGCGGTCGGCGTGAGCGCGGTGTCCTCGTTGGTTTCCGCCCGACCGGGGACGTGCTTGCGCAGGGCGAGCACCTTGTAGCGGCCGTCGTCGTCGGTCGAGCGCAGGGCCAGCCCGCCCCCGCGCGAGGGGCTGAAAAGACCCATCCATTGATAGAGCGCCTGATGATCGCCGTATCCCTGCCGAATCAATGCCGGCGCGTTGGAGACCAGCAGGCTGCGGGGGAAGAAGTAGTAGTCGTCGCTTGGGTCGTCCGAGACGGCCAGGCCGGCGAAGTGAGGAAAAGCCGCCTTGAAATCGAGCGGCCCGGCACTGCCGTTCTTCACCGTCAGACCCAGGCGCAGGTCGTCGTCGATCGTTGCCTTGAACACGGCCTCCAGGCCGACCGCCTCGCAAACGCACTCAGCCCGGAACCCTCGCCCGTCCTCCAGCGCGCCGAGCGACCGGCAGACGAAATCCCGCGAGCCGGCGTAGCGCTTCCCGGCCACCTCGACGAGCCAGAGCGCCACGTCCTCGGGCCGGCGCACCATCTCGCTCGCCGTGATCTCGTTGTAGAGCGAGGCAAGCTGGAGCCGGCCCTCATGCCGCGTGAACTCGCAGCGGAGGTTGTCGTTGGCCAGGGTGATCCGCTCGGCTTCGATCCGGCAGAACGGGGAACGGGCAGCCGGGCCTCCGGCCGGCGGCTTCATCCGCGGCGCGACGTCGACCCGAGGTGGCTCTGGGTGATAGCCCGCCGAGGCATTGACACGGACCGAACGCAGGCCGAGGCTCTTCGGCAGCTCGATTCCGCTGGGCACGAACTCCCAGGGCGGCTCGAGCGCGGCCGTGTAAGCCGGTCCCTCGACCTCGGCCGGCGATACGGCGGTGCCTTCTCCATCGAGCCACGCGAACGAGAACGTTTGCGGGCCATCCGTCTCCACTCGCACGCTGACGGCCTCCAACGGGTCGATCCGCCGCGGGTCCCACTCGACGCGGGTCGTCGGCCCGTGCGAGCCGGCGTAGCAGATCACGCCCCGCGGATCGTCCAGCCGCCCGTCGGCCGGCAGCCAGCGCGCTTCGACGGCGCGGGGCCCGCTCAGAAGGTAGAGCCGCACCATGTACTCGCCGCGCCCCCCGGGGATCGTCAGCGCGTCTTCTCGCCATGGCGAGTCGGCACCGAACCGGACGAAGCTGTTGCCGCCGGGGGCCGTGTTGTCGATGCCCAGGTAGAGGTAGTCGTCGGGCGGCTTGTCCTCGACCGGCGCCATCCGAAAGATGATCTCGTTCCGCCCGCGGTTGATCTCCTCCTTGGGCACGACGAAATCGTGCCAGCGCATCAACGACGCCATCGACTTGCCCTCCCGGTACACCGGCAAGCCGTCGCGCGTGGGAACACGATGAGCCTGCCCGTTGACGACCAGCTCGATCGCTTCGTCCAGACCGTTGGCCGGTGGGCAGTCGTGCCACGAGTAGTCGCGGACACAGAAGAAGGCCGAGAGACGAATCTCCTCCACTCGCTTCCAGGCATCGTCGGGCATGCCGCTCAGATCGAGCACCTTCTTGGCCCAGTAGTGGGGACCGCGCTGATGCGTGATGCCCATGGTCGACCCGCCCCAGTTTCCCGACTCATCGCGCACCTGGAGCACGCCCTCGGCAACCGGCTCGACCGTGGAGGGGGTGACGTCGGCTTGGACCGCCGGGCTGAGCAGGGAGGCGAAGAGAATTGTCGCAACGCTCCAAATCCGATCGTGCCGGCTCATGGTCCGCCTCTCGACTGCCAGGGACGTCGGTGGGAAACGCCTTCGGGAACGTACTCCTTGGCCGGACAACAGCCTATCACGTGCTTGCCCGGAATGCCACAGACGCAAGCTCACCTTCAACGCCGCTTGACGAGATCATCCTCCATGCTCGGCTCCGCCGGCTGGCGATGCTCGAGCGGATCGGGTAGAACATCGGACGGTTTGTCGACTCGGGGAAGGCGCAGCGCCGTGACCGAGCCGATTCCGCCCATGAAAACCCGACGGGAATCAGCACGATGAACACCGGCAAGCTGGTCCGGATGAACCGCCTTTTCTCGAACCCTTCCGGGCGTTTGTGCTCGGTGGCCGTCGATCATTTCATCGGATACGCGAAGGGATTGCCCGACGGGTTGCGGGAGATTGAGCCCACGCTGGCCGCGATCGTGGCGGCCAAGCCCGACGCGGTGACGATGCACAAGGGGATCGCCGCCGCGGCCTGGGCGCCGCATGCCGGCCGGGTGCCGATGATCCTGCAAAGCACGATCGCCCGCCCCGACGACTCGGCCTGCGAGCAGATCGCGACGCCGGAAGACGCGGTGCGGTTGGGGGCCGACGCGTTTGCCGTGGCCGCCTTCGTGCGCGGCCCGACCGAGGCGGCCCATCTGCGAACGGTGGCCGAGTGCGTCCGGCAGGCGGCCCGGTTCGAGATCCCCGTGGTCTGCCACGTCTATCCGCGGAACCTCGACGACGGCACCGTCTCCTTTGAGCCGGAGGATATCGCCTGGGCCGTCCGCTGTGCCCTGGAAGTCGGCGTCGACGTCATCAAGACGCCGTACTGCGGAGACGTGGAGGCCCAGCGCCGCATCGTCGCTGCTTGCCCACTTCCCGTGGTCGCGGCCGGCGGCCCGAGGGCCGAATCGCTCGAGTCGGCCCTGACCATGATGGGCGAGGTCGTCCAAAGCGGCACGCGCGGCGCCACGATCGGGCGGAACGTGTGGGGATTCGACGAGATCACCGCGGCCGTCGAGGCCTTCAAGGCGGTGATCCATGACGGCAAGACCGCTGCCGAGGCGCTCGCAAGCGCCGGTTTGTAAGGTCGATCAGCCGGGGGAGCCACCGTGACGGCCACGCCACGCGAGCGCGTCCAAAGCGCGATCCGGCACGTCGAGCCGGACCGCGTCCCCTACCATCTCAGCTTCACCGTCCCGGCCCGGCGAAAGTTGGAGGCCCACTTCGGCAGCCCCGACCTCGACCAGATCCTCGACAACCACCTGGTCAAGTACAAGCCCCGCGCGCCGGACGCCTGGCAGGAGGTCCGCCCCGACTTCTGGCGGGACGAGTTCGGCGTCGTCTGGAACCGCACGGTCGACAAGGACATCGGAACCGTCCAGCAATACCAGCTCGGGCGCCGCTCGCTCGACGACTTCGCCTTCCCCGATCCCCACGACCCTCGCCGTTACGAAGCTCTGCCCGGCTTCGTTGCCGCCAATCCCAACAGATTCCGGGTGGTCAACCTCGGCTTTTCGCTGTTTGAGCGGGCGTGGACGTTACGGAGCATGCCCGAGCTGCTGATCGACATGCTCGAAGCCCCGGCCTTTGTTGACGAGCTGCTCGACGGCCTGGTCGAATTCAACCTGGCGATCATCGGTTACGTGCTCTCCTACGATATCGACGGCGTGATGTTCGGCGACGACTGGGGGCATCAGAACGGCCTCTTGTTCGGGGCCCCGTTGTGGCGGCGGTTCATCAAGCCGCGGCTTCGGCGGATGTACGGGGCGGTCAAGCGGGCGGGCAAGGCCGTGCTGATCCACTCGTGCGGCCGCGTCCAGGAGTTGTTCCCCGAGCTGATCGAGCTGGGACTGGACGTGTTCAACCCGTTCCAGCCGGAGGTGATGGACTGCTACGAGATCAAGCGCCGGTTCGGCCGCGACCTCTGCTTCTACGGCGGCGTGAGCATCCAACGGCTCCTTCCCCGGGGGACACCGCGGGAGATCCGCGACGAGGTCCGCCGGCTGATGGACCACGTGGGCCGCGGGGGCGGTTTCATCATCGCGCCCGCGCACGACATGCCCGGCGATATCCCGTTGGAAAACATGCTCGCCTTCATCGAGGCGGTGCGGGAGCATTGACCGGACTGCTGGTTCAAGAACAGCAAGCGGAAGCCGCTTCCCGACGGATCGCCCCGTTCTCACGCGGCCGGCTATCGGCCCCGCGGGACCATGCCCAAGAGCGACTGCGGCGTCTCGTAGAGAATGGCCCGGGCGATCGAAAGGGCTTCGTCGCGGTCGTGCTGCCCCTGGGAGATCTTCTCGGCCAGCACGCGGGCCAACTGCTTGCGGACCAGGACGGCCTTGGCGTAGGTCCACTCGACGCAGTAAGCGTCGGAGAAGAACCCGACCTGCTTGCCCAGCGGGAGCATGTCGAGGCGCTCGGCCATCACCTGGCGGATACAATCGGGGAAGAAGTTGTGCCACCAGTAGCCTGCCAGGCTCAGGTTGGGCAGCTCTCGGGCGAGGGTGGCGAGCGATTGGTTGGCGTGCCGGCTGGCCAGAAAGCACTGGAAGTGCAGCTTGGGGTGCCGGCCGATCATCTCGGCCAGTTGGGCGATGGAGCGCTGCGAGAGCCGGCTTGCCGTCTCGTGAGGGAGCGGCTCCGCCCCGAAGCTGAACTGGAAGACGATCCTTTCGCCGCGGTTTTCCAGGGCCCTCAAGAACGCTTCGTTCACGTACGAGGCATACGTGTCGCGCTCGTTGAGCCCGGCTTGTTCGCGGCGCGCAAGCGCTTCGCTCATCTCCCGGTCGTTCACCGGACGGAAGTCGATGTCGGTGGAGACGTGCGTCGCCATCGCCAGCACCCGGTCGTAGGGGACGTGGTCCACGTAGTGGCGGATCGCCGCGTGCACGTCGTCCAAGGTGCGGATGACCCGCTCCGTGGCCGGACGGGGACCGCCGGTGATCGGCGCCGGGCTCTCAGGCGAACGCCCCCAGCAACGCTCCAGCTCGTAGAGGGCCGTGTCGTGCTCGCCCCACTGGCATCGCGTGAAGAATCCCCATTCCAACGCGTATTGCAGCCGGTCGTCATCTTCCCCGGTGCCGCGCCGGGCGAGCTCGGTCCCGGTCCGCTCGATTCGGAGCCGATCGAGAATCGCATGGTGCCAGGCCCGATCGTCGGCCCGCTCGCGGACCATCGCGTCGAGCCGCTTCCAGTTGTCCGCCGTAATCGGCTCGTGCCAGTCGTAGAGGTCGCCGAGGATGATCCGCACGCCCCAGGAAGAGCTGGTGTTGCGCACCAGCGGCAGGTAGGGCAGGGCCTCCCGGATCCGGGCGTGCGCCTCCTCGTCGGACGGCCAGCCGGGGAACTCGGTCAATCGGGCGCCGCTCGGACAGCCGGCGGCGTAGAGGTCGCTGATCGCCATGTGATACAAGAGGATATCGTGGAGTCCCCGCGCCCCCAGCTTGCCGCCCACCAGGTGCGTGTGGACGTCGAGCAACGGCACCTCCTGCAACGCCTGCTCCAAATCGAAGACGAGATCCTCGGCGTTCATCGCGCGTGCTCCTCCAAGAATGCCTGCACGGCCTGGCGGTCGGGAATCCCGGCCTGACCGCCGCTTCGCGTCGCTGAGAGCGCGGCCGTGGCCGCGGCCAGCCGTACCCGCGCCGCAAGGTCGAGCCCCTCGGCCAACCCCGCCGCGTACGCCCCGTGAAAGACGTCGCCGCAGCCGGTCGTGTCCACGACCTCCACGTCAAACGCCGGCTGATGCCGGGGAGGGGCGGGTACGCCGACACCCTGGTACCAACACCCATCGCCGCCGCAGGTGACCACGACGGCTTGGCGGCCCGGAGCCACGAGCGCCTGGACGGCCATGGCCGGATCGGACGCCCCGGTCAGTTGCTCGGCAAAACCCCGGGAGACGACCAGATGGTCCACCCGCCCGAGTAACTCGGAAAACCGCGGCACCCGGTCGCTCTCCAGGTCGGCGACCACGGGAATTCCCGCCGCCCGGGCGATCCCGGCGGCGCGGATCGCGTCGTCGGCGACCACGTGGTCCACGAACAAGACCCGTGCCGAGCGAATGGCCTCTCTGTCGGGCCAGTCCGGTCCCGTTGCCTGGAAACCGTCCAGGTCGTAGAGGATGGTTCGCGTCCCGCGGCGCTGGTCGACGATGACGGTGGAGTGAATCGGCCGGGCCTCGGGGGACCGGCGGACCCACTCGACGTCGATGCCTTCCTCCCGAAGGCACTCCAGCACGAATCGCGACAGCTCGTCGTCACCCAACGTCACGGCGAAGCCGCATCGTGCGCCCAGCCGGGCGGCCGCCACCAGGGCCGTCGCGGTCAACCCGCCGCAGTGACGCTCCCGCCCGAGCACTTGCGTCTTGCTGTCGGCGGCGGGATAATCCGCCACGTAGACGAGGTCATCCACGGCCACGCAGCCGACGCCCAGAATGTCGATTGGGGAGCCCATCCGCAACAGAAGCCCGGCAGTCTCAAACAAGAATCCTGGAAAACGCCGTGGCGGACCGAACTCGACGGTCGGTCATGCCCGATCCCAGGAGTGTACGCCGGAGCACCACGGCCAACAAGGTGTCTTGGTGGTCTCCCGACGCTGCCGTGAAAGGAAACGCGAGCCATCCGCTCATCGCCGAGAGAAGCTGGATGCGAAGGAGGTCGTATGAAGACCGTGGAGAAACCGTGGGGCCGGGAAATCTGGGTCGCCCATACCGACAAGTACGCCTTCAAGATCATTGAGATCAACCAGGGCACCCGGTCGAGCTTGCAGTACCACGTCGAGAAGCACGAGCACATCTACGTCGATCGGGGCGTGCTCCAGATGGAGTGGGAGAACGACCGGGGGCAGATGGAGACGCGGATCCTCCACCCCGGCGACGTGATCGAGAACGAGCCCGGCCGCAAGCACCGGGCTACGGCCCTGGAAGACGTGCGCCTGCTGGAGGTGAGCACCCCGGAGCTGGACGACGTGGTCCGCGTCGAGGACGACTATAACCGATAGTGCCATCGCGATTCGGCAAGCGAGCAGGAAGGCCGCGGAGGATGTCAGAGAAGATCGTCGTCTTCGGCGCCGGGGCGACCGGCCGCGGTCACGTGGGACTGCTCGCCTGGGAGGCCGGCTGCCAGATCGTCCTGGTCGATAAGAAACTTGAACTCGTCGACGCACTCCGCCGCGCGGGGCACTACACCGTCAGGCTCTACGGGAGCACGCCGCGCGAGATAACGGTGACGGGCTACCGGGTGTATCACCATCTCCAGCGCGAAGCCATTGCCGACGAAATTCGCGACGCCGCGATCGTGCTCACCGCCGTGTTCGACCAGAACCTCCCCGACGTGGCCCGCTCGATCGCCTTGGCCGTGTCGGCATGCAGGGAGGCGGGCCGCAAGTCGCCGCTGAACTGCATCGCCTGTGAAAACATGATGGACAGCTCCTCCACCTTAGGCCGGCACGTTCGCAAGCTTCTCCGCGGCGAGGATCCGGCTTGGTGCGACGAACACGTCGGGTTTCCCGATTGCATGATCAGCCGGGTGGTGCCGCGGCCCGAGCCCGATCCGCTGGTGATCATCGCCGAGGACTACAACGAGTGGACCGCCCGGGCCGAGGACTTCCGCGGCCCCCGGCCGGCCAACCTGACGGCCCTGGAGCTGGTCGACAACCAGTCGGCGCGACTGGAACGCAAGCTGTTCGTCCACAACGGGGGGCATGCCGTCTGCGGGTACGTGGGGTTTCACCGCGGCCACCAGTACGTTCACGAGGCGGTGGCCGACCCCGTCGTCGCCGAGCACGTGCTGGGGGCCCTGGACGAGCTGGGAGAGGTCGTGCGGCAAAGGCACGCCTTCTCGGCCGAGTCGATCGAGGCGTACAAGCGAGATCTATGCGTCCGGGGCGCCGTGCCCCAGATGAAGGACGCGATCCTCCGCGTGGTCCGCGATCCGATCCGCAAGCTTTCGCCCCGGGAGCGCCTCGTCGCCCCGGCCAAGATGGCCGCGGAGCACGGCCTGGCGCGCAAGTGGATCGTCGAGGGGATCGTGGCCGCATTGAAGTACCGGCATCCGGCCGATCGCCAGTCGGTCGAGCTTGCGGAGAAGCTGTCGCAGAGCGGCCTCCGCGCCGTGTTGGAGGCGGTCTGCACCATCGAGAGGAGCTCGCCGCTGCCCGATGAGATCGAAGAGGCGTGGGACCGCTGGGCCTTGTGACGGGCAACCCACGGCATGCGTGAGCAAGTGGAGAACGTGCTCGAATGCATCCCCTTGACGAGGCGACGCTCGATATCCTGCGGACGGATCTGGACGATCGAGAAGAGCGGATCCGGCGGATCGTGTACGACGTGCTCGCCGAGCTGCCTCCGCCCGACGTGGCCGAGCACGTGGTGGCGAGCTACTTCGTGGTCGCCCGGAGCATGGGCCCGGCCCAGGTCGGGCGCGAGATCGCCTACCACATGACCAGCGGCGTGCGCACCGCACCGCCGGGCTCGCTTCTGGCCGCGTGTTCCGGGGAAGTGGTCGACGCCGTTTCGCTCGATCCGGCCGGCCGGATAGGGGTCGTCCGGGTCGCCTTTCCGCTGGCGATGCTTCTCGACGCGGAGGGCGACGTCTATTCGACCGATCTGTTGCACATCACGGCCGGGGCTGGGGTCTTTGCACTGACCGAGCACGCCGACGTCAAGCTGGTCGACCTGGCGATGTCCGACGACCTGTTGCGGCGTTTCCCGGGCCCGGCGTACGGCGCGCCCGGCGTCCGCAAGCTGACGAGCTTCCCGCCCGGCGAGCTGGCCTTCGGCACGATCCTCAAGCCATGCACGGGCATCACGCCCGAGGAGGAAGCGGAGATTGTCGGCGAGGCGGCCGCCAATCCGATGTTTCTTTTCGTCAAAGAGGACGAGAACTTCCTGCCGGGCGTGGCGTTTGCGCCGCTCGAGTCACGCCTTCGCCTGGCCATGGACGCGGTGCGAGAAGCGGCCGATCGTCGCGGCGGACGAGGGCTGATCTACGCCCCGCACGTCACCGGGCCCCCGCAGCGGCTGGCCGACAACGTTCAGCGGGCGATCGACGCGGGCGCGAACGGGATCATGTTCAGCGAGTACTACGTGGGCGGGGCCGTGCGCATGGTTCGGGAGATGACCGCCCGACTGCCCAACCCGCCGGCCATCTACGGCCACAACGGCGGCATCACCGTCCACACCCGGCACATCTGGCGCGAGGTGCTCGACCTGCTGGCCCGGCTCGACGGGATCGACTTCCGCCAAACCGCGCCACTCGCGACCGGGCGCGGCCTGCTCCGGCCCAACGGGCTGGAGTGGCGAGCGTGCGAGGAAGTCCTCAGCCGGCCGCTGGCAGACCTTCCGCCCGTGATGATGGCCCGGGCCGGCGGGCTCGACCAGGGGAACATCATCCCCAACCTGCTCGACGTCGCCGCGGGGGCGGGCAGCGACAACTACCTCTTCCTGGCCGGATCGGCCATCAACGGCATCAAGAACCGCCAAGGCCGGTACGACCCCGCCCTGGGAGCCGAGGCGATGCAGCAGGCCGTCGAGCTGTTCCGCGAAAACGTCTTTGCCGAGGCAAGCCCTTCGCATCCGGCGGAACTGAAGGCGTACGCCGACTCCCACGGGCTGCAAACTCTGAGCACCGCGCTGGCGCAGCGATATCGCCTTTGACCGGGCAACCGGCGATTGCATCCTCCGCAAAAGCGCCACCAACGCGCGATCCTCTTCAGCGTGGGCTGCTTCAGTCCGGCTAGCCCTGTTTTCCGCACCCGCGATTTCCCCCAAAGGTGGTATTGCGCTGGCTGCCGACATCGCGCATGGTGGGGGGATGACGTTCGCATGGTACGGAGACCAATCGGCGGCGGAGGGCTGCCGGTTTGGTGCGTTGGC
>DATKZH010000120.1:0-43725 GCA_035528065.1 Thermoguttaceae bacterium
CCGATTCTCCTGCCTTCCAGCAGGAGTCGTCCCGCAAGCCGACGGCGAGTTTCCAACTCGGCTGCGCTTCCTTGCTTCCTCATAAACTACTATACGCATGGCCATGCCATGTGGTTCATTTGCCGCGCAAAGGTCAATAGGCCCCCGGCCGCTCGAACTGCGGCACGTCGAGCTGCTCGCCGTCCCGGAGCGCCGACTGGTGGGCGACGATCCCGGGCGCGGTCATCGCCAGCGAGTCGTAGAGGTCGCACTCCGGCTCCCGGTCTTCCACGAGCGCGTTGACGAACTCGGCGGAGATGAACACGGCCGACCCGCCGTGGCCCGAGGCGTGCCGCATCTTCTCCGGCAGCATCTCGGAGGTTTTCCAATACTCCGGCACTACGACCGCGTGCGCCCCTTTTCCGCGCACGTTCTCCACGGGCCCGTGCACGCCGCCGTTGGGCATGTAGAGCGACGCCTTGTCGCCCAACCACTGCGCCCGCTCACCGCCGGCCACGCACCGCCAGAAGACGTTGCACCGGCACATGTGCCCTCCGCTGGTGTGCATCAGCGATGCCTGCGACCAGAACGGGTTCTGGTAGACGTTGCCCTCGACCGTCGGCTGCCCCTCCTGACCCTGCCGCTCGCCGTGCCAACCGAGGCACGAGACCTTCGTGATCCGCTCGCCGGTCACTCCCACGAGATAGCCGGTCGAATGGGTCGGATAGAGCATGGGCGGGTAGCCGTAACGCCAGGACTTCGAGCCGTCCGGCTGGTAGGAGAGGGAGCTCGTGCTCAGGCAGACCTCGTCGTGGTAATACTCCACCTCCGAATAGAACAGCTCGCCGAACCCGCCTTCCCGGAAAAGGTTTCGTGCCAGGATGCACTCCTGGCGATAGTAGCTCGATTCGGCCATCATGTACTTCCGTCCGGTCTTCTCCTTGACCTCCTTGAGCAGGGCCGCCTCTTCCAGGCCGACGCACGCCGGCACGGCCGAGACCACGTGCCAGCCCCGCTCCATGCACATCTTCACGTGCTTGGCGTGATCCGGCGCGCCGGAGAAGACGGCCACGGCGTCGACGTCCTTGGCCTCCTTGACCATCGTTTCCAACGAATCGTAGACGGCGTCGCAGCGGTAGCGGTCGCGGAGCCGCTTGCGGCGGTCTTCGCGGAGATCCGTGACGCCGGTCACCACGCAGTGGGGATGCTCGTGCCACCAGAAGCCGGCCCCGAAGCCGCCCCCGACCACGGCCATGCGGATCTTCTTGGAGCTTTCCGCAGGCCAAGCGCGGCCGGCCTGGGTGAGGATTCCGCCGGTGGTCAATAGCGCGGTCGCGCCGGTGAATTCGAGAAACGAGCGACGCGAGATTCTTGCCTCCGATTCGTCCGTTCGGACTGCGCTGGTATGCCCACCCATGGTTCGGTCTCTCCCGGGATTCAGGGGTTTCGGAATATCCCTCTCTGCGGCGAAGGCCCAGCCGGCGCCTCGATTGTAGCCCCTGCGGGGCGTCGGTCAACAAACGGGCCAGCGCGAAGCCCGGGCTGCC
Source organism: Thermoguttaceae bacterium (assembly GCA_035528065.1). Classification (GTDB taxonomy): domain Bacteria; phylum Planctomycetota; class Planctomycetia; order Pirellulales; family Thermoguttaceae; genus DATKZH01. Next base: position 1,527 of record DATKZH010000120.1, read on the forward strand.
CGGCCCCGCGGCCCGGAGCGGGTGGATAGACCGACTCTCCGCGATCCACTACAATCAACGCGCTCATGCCCGTCGGCTCGCCGGCCGACCGCTTGTGGCGAGGCCGTATCTTCTCGAAACCGGATCGCGAGATCTCAAGGAGACCGATCGTGAACGACTTGAAAGGGCGGATTCTGGAGATTACCCAACAGCTCCAACTGGCGTGCCTGGCCACGGTGACCGAGGAGGGAAGGCCCTGGGTCCGATACGTGATGGTCGTCTCCGACGACGGCCTCACGCTGCGCTGCGCAACCTTCGCGGGCGCTCGCAAGGTCAAGCAGATCGAGAAGAACCCCGAGGTGCATCTTACGTGCGGCGTCACGGACCCGGCCGTGATGAAGCCGTACCTTCAGATCCAGGCGAAGGCGCGGTTGGCCACCGACGAAGCCGAGCGCCACGGCTTCTGGAACGAGAGCCTCCAGGGGATCTTCGATGGGCCCGACGACCCGAAATACGGCATCCTGGTCATGACTCCCTATCGCGTCGAATACTGGGCGCCGGGGAGCCATGAGCCGGAGGTGTGGGAGGCTTAGTGTTTATTGACCTGGTTCCCAAGCCGGAGCTTGGGAACGAGGGGAACGAAGAAGTCAGGCAAGTGTCAACCAAGGGACCTGACATGCAGCACGAATACGCCTTCGAAGTGGCCGCCTCCAGCATCCGCTTCGGCGTGGGGGTCACCCGGGAGATCGGAATGGACCTCGCCGACCTGGGCGCCGAGCGGGTGATGGTCGTCACCGACCCGCACCTCGCGGGATTGCCGCCCGTGGCCACGGTCCTCCAGTCGCTGGAAAGCGAAGGGGTCCGCTACCGGCTGTTCGACCGGGTGCACGTGGAGCCGACCGATGCGTCGATCGACGAGGCGATCGCCTTCGCCCGGGAGGGCTCGTTCGACGCATTCGTGGCCGTCGGCGGCGGGTCGTCGATGGACACGGCCAAGGCGGCCAACCTCTACTGCACCTATCCGGCCGACTTGCTCGACTACGTGAACGCCCCCATCGGCAAAGGCAAGCCGGTGCCCGGGCCGCTCAAGCCCTTGATCGCCGTCCCCACGACGGCGGGGACGGGGAGCGAAACGACCGGCGTGGTGATCTTCGACCTGGTCGAGATGCACGCCAAGACGGGAATCGCCAATCGCCACCTCAAGCCGACCCTGGGCCTGATCGACCCCGAGAACACGAAGACGATGCCGCCGATGGTGGCGGCCTCGACGGGCCTCGACGTGTTCGTGCACGCGTTGGAGTCGTACACCACGATGCCCTTCACCCAGCGTCCGCGGCCCGAGCGGCCCAACCTGCGGCCCGCGTATCAAGGCTCGAACCCGATCAGCGATCTCTGGTCGGCCGAGGCAATCCGCCTGGGATCGCGGTACTTGGCTCGGGCGGTGGAAGACCCGGAGGACGAGGAGGCCCGGTCCAAAATGCTGTTGGCCGCCTCGTACGCGGGGATCGGCTTCGGCAACGCCGGCCTGCACCTGCCCCACGGCATGTCGTACCCGGTCTCCGGCATGGTCCGCGACTACCGCCCGCCGGGCTACGCCGTGGACGAGCCGCTGGTGCCCCACGGGATCTCGGTCGTATTGAACGCCCCGGCCGCGTTCCGCTTCACCGGGCCGGCCTGCCCCGAGCGCCACCTCCAGGCGGCCGCTTTTCTGGGGGTCGACGTCTCCCGGGCCAACCCGGCCGACGCAGGCAAGATCCTGGCCGACGAGATCGTCAGAATCATGCAGCGCCTGAAGATCCCCAACGGCCTCAGCGCGGTCGGATACACCCGCGACGATATCCCCGCCCTGGTCGAAGGCACGCTGCCCCAGCACCGCGTGATCAAGCTTTCGCCGCGGCCCGTGGGCAGAGAAGAACTGACGCGGCTGTTCGAAGAGTCACTCGTCATTTGGTGAACTGACGTAGGGTGAACTGACGTAGGGTGAACTGACGTAGGCTGAACTGACGTAGGGTGGGTCGAGGTACGAGACCCACGCATCCGAGACAGAACAGCGCAGACTTCCCGTGGGTCTCGTACCTCGACCCACCCTACGAATCCTCTGATTTGATGAGGGAGCCTCATGGAAGTCAGTGAGCTGAAGAACTACGTGGGCGGCCGGTGGGTCACCCCCGAGCATGACGGACTGTTGGACGTCGAGCAGCCCACCACCGCGGAAGTGATCGCCCGCGTGCCGCTCTCCAAGCCGGCGGAAACCGATCGGGCCGTCGCGGCGGCCAAGGCGGCGTTCCCGGAGTGGAGCGCCACGCCGGTGGGCCGACGCTGCGAGCTGCTCCTGGAGCTGGCCGGCCAGATCCGAGCCAACGCCGAGGACCTCGCGCGGCTCATCACCCGGGAAAACGGCAAGTCGCTCCCCGACTCCCGGGCCGAGGTCAAACGGGCGATGGAGAACACGGAAGTGGCCAGCGGCATGCCGGTCCTCCAGCAGGGCGACAAGCTCGTCGGCGCGTCGTTCGACATCGACGGCGAGGTGCTCCGCCTGCCGCTCGGCGTGTTCGGCATGATCGCCCCGTTCAACTTCCCGCTGATGGTCCCCTTCTGGTTCTTCCCCTACGCGCTGGCCACGGGCAACACCTACGTGGTCAAGCCGTCGGAGCAGGTGCCCTTGAGCATGACCCGGGTGGCCGAGATGATCGATCGGGCCGGGTTCCCGCCGGGGGTGTTCAACGTGGTGCACGGCGACCGTCGGGCGGCCGAAGCCCTGGTCGAGAGCCCCGACGTGGCGGGCATCTCCTTCGTGGGCACCTCCCGCGTGGGACGCACGATCGCCACGCGATGCGCCGAAACGGGCAAACGCTGTCAGGCACTCGGCAGCGCGAAGAACCACCTCGTGGCCATGCCCGACGCCAAGATGGACGACATGATCCGCAACATGATCACCTCCTGCTACGGCTGCGCCGGCCAACGCTGCATGGCGTCCTCGGCCATCGTCGGCGTGGGCGACGACGTCTACCGCGAGGTGAGCCGGCGGTTCGTCGAGGCCTCGAAGCAGGTGCTCGTCGCCGACCCGCTCGACCCCCGGGTTGCCGACGAGTCGATGGTCATGGGCCCGGTCATCTCGGCAAAGGCCCGGCGGTTCATCCTCGACATGATCCAAACCGGCGTCGACGAAGGGGCGACCCTGGCGCTGGACGGCCGCGACCTGACCATCCCCGGCTGTGAGAAGGGCCACTTCCTCGGCCCCACCGTGTTCACCGACGTCCGGCCCGGCATGCGAATCCACCGGACCGAGATCTTCGGCCCGGTCGTGGTCATCCTCAAGGCCGACTCGCTCGACGAGGCGATCCGAATCATCAACGACCACGAGTACGGCAACGGGGCCTCGATCTACACCCAAAACGGCTACTACGCCCGAAAGTTCAAGCTCGAAGCCCAAGCCGGCATGATCGGTATCAACATCGGCATCCCCGCCCCCGTCGCCCCGCTGCCATTCGGCGGCATGAAGGCCTCCCTATTTGCCGACACCAAGGCCCAAGGCCGAGCCGTGATCGACTTCTTCACCGACCGGAAGATCATCACGGAGCGGTACTGGGCGGAGGGGTAGGGCAGCCCACGATCGCCTCGGGATAGCCGCAGACTCGGCGCCCCGCTCGACTAGACGAAAACCCTCTGCCGCAGACTCGCGTCGCCGGGCCGGCGGTGCAGCCAATCATGCCGTGGTTGATGCAGGTGTGGTGCCGGGTGTCGGGGCAGACGCGGCGTTGTAGCGCAAACGTGACTGCGATGTGGCGATTTTCGGTTCAAGTTCTGCGTCCACTCGATCTCACTGGAAGTCGCCGTTTGGCTTGCCGCGTTGAGACACTTGAACGTAATCCCAGCCACCCCCCGTCTCCCTGATCCACACCTGATACCCCTCAGTGCTGGGATCCGTGGCGAACGCCAGCTCCAGGTTCGTGCCGACCACGGAATAGTGCCAGTAGCCGCGGTGAGCGCCCTGATACTCCAGCGAGTTGGACCAGAACTTCATCTTCGGAGGGTAGTAGAAGACTCCACGGCTCTTCGTCTTGTTGGGAGCACTGCCAAGATGGAAGGCGCCCCAACCGCCAACATAGACGAACTTCGGCTGTTTCGCTGCTACGTCAATGTCCGTTCTGTCGATGGTCGGGCGTTTCAGCCGAGATCGAGCAGCCTCCGAAGTCGTCTTCGTGACGATAGGATGTTCAGCCTGTTTCTGCTTCGTCCGCTCTGCTGCATATAGCCATTGGGCACAGACAATGCAACATAGAACGAGCGACAGCGCGAGCGGGATACGTCTTTCGATACTGACCATCGTGTCCTCCTTCTGGGAAGCGAAAAGTGCGTTGGAGAACGCACCCGGTCCACCGCAATGAATTGCCCGGGTCCGTTCGCCGAACAACCTATTTCCCCGACGTCGATGTCGCCTTGGCGTGCAGCTTCACGATGCCTGCCCTGCCGCGAATCGTAGCGAGGAAGTAGTACTCCTTACCGTCTTCCAGGGGCGAAGTCGACACCCTGAGCACGGGCTTGTCGTCGACGGGCTGGTTGGGCGGCACGACGATCACACGATGCAGAGGCGCCACCATCAACGCCCCGTCGAGTTGCTCCCCTTGGCCGTCGAGGAAGGCGAACAAGTACTCTTCCGGCTCAAACCGTAACGGCATTTGTCCACCATTGAAAAACGTGATCTTCACGGGCAGGTCGACGCTGCGCATGTTCGGATCGAAGAAAACAAATTGGCTTCCCCCAGCCTGAGACACCTTGATGCGGAACACCTCATCCGCCGAACCGGCGTAACCCCCCTTCGGCCGGGCGCCCTCAACCCAGAAGTTCAGCCGGTAGCTCGCGCCTACCGCGCTCCCGCCAATGATGGGCGTGATATCCACACTGGCGAAGCCAACGTTCCTGGCGGACAACAGAACGCTGATCTCTCCGCAGCCGGGAACGCCGGGGCGGGTGTCGGCCACCCCGACGACGCCCATGGCCCTTCCTTCGACGCGCACTCGCAAGTTCTCCACGATCTCGTCAGGAAGGACTTGGTAGCGCAAGAAGACCTGGTACACGTCCCCGATCCACGCGTGATAGGATCGGGGATGCACCGCCTTGGCGTTCAAACGCCGAAACTCACCCACCGGTGCATCCCGATTACTCGCGTACGCGGGCGCTGACGCCGCGGCGAGAATCAGGCAAATCACTGCTCGTTTAACAACTCGGCTTCTCATGGCAAATCCTCCCAGGCAAGTGTCATACGGTCACACGTTTTTCGCTGCGCTCGAGCGGGCCGCCCTTTGCCCCGAATCAGGGAGGCTCTTCGGCCTCTCCAAGCCGGGATGATTGGCATTGATCCGGGCATCCCCACCCCCGCCGCCCCGGTCGGCTGCGGCGCCCTCAAGGCTTCTCCCTCTGTGGACACCAAGGCGAAGCCGTGATCGACTCCTTCACGGCCGCACGATCATTGCCAAGCACTGCTGGGCGCCGGGTCGGCTAGCAGTAGGATCCGAGAATCGCGCTCGTCTCCCTCAATCTGGGCTGAAATCGCTGCCTGGGACGAGACTCCCAATCCGATCGGCGACTCACTTCGTCCTGACGACGAGTCCCGTGACGATCTGCCCGTCGTACCAGAGGGCCACTTCGAACGTGGCCGCGTTGGCGAAGGCGTGCTGGACGGATTGCTCGATCGCCGGAGTCGGATTGTCCAACCGATGCCACGATCCGGAGACCTGGAGCCAAAGGCTTCGCACGCTTCCCGGCGGATCGGCTACGAGTGCAAGCCAGTATTTCGACGCAACTCCCGAGGCAATCGTCCTCCCCGCGGCGACCTCGGCAACGTGATCCGGCGACGTTGTGGCGACGCTTACGACATCTCCCATGTCACGATCTCCAAGTTCACAGATCGGTTACAGGTCCGGAGGGAATACTTCGAGCGCAGACCAACCGGGAGTCAACAGCACATTGGGGCACTTAAGGAGAAGTTCTGATCAAGTCCTGAATGAACGATTGGCGTCGGCCGGTCCGTACGCTCGGGATCTTCGGAGAAACAAGTGTCGCACGAAGGGTGATCGTCACGCTCCGCCCTGACATCGTGTCATCACGGCAGAACGTGATCAGTCCATTGAACCTGTGACGGTAGTTGATCGGCCGGTGCTAGGGCTTATACGCGCGGATGCGGCAGGCGGCCTCCACGCGCCGCCAGACCCAGGCGGGCACAGGAGCCGTGTTGCTCGAAACGCGCATCAAGACATAAACGGAGTACCCCCCGCAGCAGTGCGGATACTTCGCAAACTTCCAACGAGGGTAGTAATCAGCGTCGGGCAGCGTGGTCACGGAGTAATGCCAGAAATCTGGGTCCTGCTTGTCGACGTATTCCAGGTTCACGAGTCGCCAGCCGCCCCTCGTGCGGTAGAGAGAGGTGCCCGTGTCGCCGATCAGGTGGTGCATACTGATGCAGCCCAAGTAGGCGGCCCGGGGGCGAGCTTCCGGCGGGTCGGTCGATTCCGCGCCTTTTCCCAGGGAGACGGCAAGGATCGCAACGACGAGCAGAGTTGTCAGGGCCGATCTTCGGTTCATGGCGTTCTCCCGACGAAGTTCTGCCCTCTCTTCCCAGGTCGCGCGACGGTGAGAGGGCGTCTCCCAGGCCCTCTCGCAAGCGACAATGCTTAGCTGGTTGTCGCCTAGTCGAGATGGATTCGAGTCCGATCCGACAGGGCGACCCGATGCCGGCGAGGGACAACGTGCCGTCACGCCGCGCCCCACACGAGTCTATCCGTCCGCGTCACGGCGTCTACGGGCGCGCTTTGGCAGGAAGGGGGAAGCGAAGGGGAACGACCCGCTGAACGTCTGTGAGGACGTGAAATACGTGCCGTTGCCCCCTCACGCTGTAGAATAGATACACCTTCACGGTCAAACGAGTGGGGAAACGCTGGGGAACACAATGCCCTCGGTCACTCCTTACGGGACCATTCAGGCTTCATCGCCGTCCAGAAGTCCGAAGCAAAGCCCTGGGCGACGTACGCCTCCGGCAGCCAGCCGTAGCCTTTCTTACCCCAGCGGGTGCCCCAGGATGGGCGAATGAGGAGGGCGCCGCCGGTTGGTTGGCCTTTGTAGTTTGGGGGCGGAGGCGGGGACTTCTGCCGGCTCTTGGTGCGGGTGGTGTCCGGATCGGCGTCTTGGTGGCCGAGGATGAGGACCGCTTGGCCGCCAAGGAGTTCGTCGCGGCCGTTGGGGAGGGGGATGTGAGGAGCGGTGGTGAGGGAACGGGGGACGGCGACTCCGCAGACGCAGGGGATGCCGAGGGCGAGGAGGCGTTTGACGTTTCGGAGGGTCTTTTGCGGGGAGGCACGGACTTGGCCGGTCGGGCAGGTGGAAGTGTCAAGCCGAAAGTATTGGAGGGACGCGTATTCGCGGGTGAAGGAGAAGAGGAGGGGATGCGTCGGCTCGCGGTCGAAGTGGCCGGGGTCGTAGGGCCAGAAGCGGGCCGGCGGGGCGCCGAAACGGGCGAGGGCTTTGAAGGTGGTGCGGAGGGTGGTTCCGACGCTCCGCGTCGCGCTTGGGGCGAGGCGGGAGCTGGCGAGCCGAACGGTCAGTTGGTGGAGGAAGAGCTTCGACGCCTCCAGGGATCGGCCGAGATGCTTGCGCTCGAGGTACTCGACCAGGTCCAGCACGGCGAAAGCGCAGGAGGACCCGAGCGGGCCCTGGTCCTGGGGCGGGGGTGGCAGGTTCTCATCGCGGAGGTCGACCCGCTTGGGAAGCCTTGCGTTGCCCTTGCCCTTGCGGAAGCCCATCGGTTCCAGGATCGGCCTCACGCGGGGACTGGTGAGCGTGTAATCGCGCGGGTCCGGCATGTCCGGTTGCCAGCCCAGACGTTCGGGAACTGATCGTGGTTCAGCCGGAGAAGAGGTCCAAGAAGAAGACCGACCGCCGCGACGCGGGCCCTTTGTGCGAGATCCTCTGGATCAATCGCCGGCGTTTGTTGGCCGGCAAGCGGGTGCAGCGCGTCCGGCGGGTCCAGTTGTCGAGTCAGGAGGACGCCGACGCCCGGCAGGTGACCGAACTTCGCAAGCGCCTCGGCCAGCTCCGCACCCGCACGATCAACCGGATCAAGCACCTGTTGCGTAAGCACAACCTGGAGCAGGAGTGCCCGACGAAGGGGCTGGACACGATCCGCGGGCGGACCGCCTGCCGTAATCGGCAGTCGGATTCACGAAGGGATGTGTTGGGGTGCAGCCGCAACCGAAAAAAACGGCTCGACGACCTCGAAAACGAAGACCGTGACAACCCGACGTCCAACCCGAATCCTCAGCGATAACGATGCGTCCCGGTTTGAAGAAGCTGACCACAGCTTCCACGATCGGGGTGCGTCCTCAAAAACGCCGGGAGCCACTTGACACCGAAGACTCTTTCAGGGAAGTGGCACACGGCCGCCGGAGCCTGGTCCCGGAAATCCCGCCCGCCGCTTGACGCGGATTTCGGCCGGGCGTAGCATCGTCAGTCACGAGCAGCGCCTCTGCCACGAGCCGGGTCTTTGAGGACTGCGGGCGGGCTCAAGAAGGACGCAATCGCATGGAGAACTACGGCAACGGCCCTTCGACCGGGCTCGATCAGACCGCCTCCGGGAAGATCACGACCGGGTTCACGCCCCAAGACGTCGCCATGTCGCCGGAGGACAAGGCGGTGCTTCGGGCGTTGGCAGAGCGCGTGGCCGAGATTGCGGACTGCCCGCGGATGCAGGAAGTCCGCCGGCTGTGGACTCGGCTCAACACGCTCCAAGCGACGCGCCCGGTGATCTTCTGCGACCCCGAGAACGGCTGGAACGAGATCATCACCGAGGTCCAGATGCAGTGCCAAGGCACGCTCGCCCGCCGCTGGGAGATGGACCTCCGCAAAGAGATCTTCTGGGGCGACGAGATGCGGGACGACAAGCCCGTCGAGCCGCACTTCGACGTCCCCTATACGGCGCCGCCCGACGACTGGGGTATGCAGACGGTCTACCATCGCACGCAAGATCAAGGCTCCTGCGTGTGGGACGCCCCGGTGCAGGACTACGCGACCGATCTCGACAAGCTCCATTCGCCCCGCGTCGAGATCGACTGGCTGGCGACCAACGGCTGCCTGGAGATCGCCGAGGACGTGTTCGACGGAATCCTCACGGTCCGGCTCAAGGGCACCTGGTGGTGGTCGCTGGGCTTGACCTTGCCGGCGGTGATGCTTCGCGGCCTGAGCAACCTGATGTGCGATTTCATCGACCATCCCGATGATCTCAAACGGCTCTTGTCCATCCTCTCCAAGGGAAACCTGGACAAGCTCGACTATCTGGAATCGAACAACCTGCTCAGCCTCAACAACGACGGGACGTACGTCGGCTCCGGCGGATACGGGTTCACCGAGGAGCTGCCGCAGGACGACTTCGACGGGCGCGTCCGCCCGGTCGACATGTGGGGGTTCACCGAAAGCCAGGAGACGGTGTACGTCTCGCCCGACATGTACGAGGAGTTCGTCTTCCCCTACGAGAAGCCGATCATGGACCGCTTCGGGCTGACCTGCTACGGATGCTGCGAGCCCTTGCACATGCGATGGCACGTGGTCCGGGGGCATCACAACCTGCGCCGGGTCTCTTGCTCCCCTTGGGCCAGTCTGGAGAAGATGGCCGAATACCTCGAGGACAAGTATATTCTCTCGATGAAGCCGAATCCCGCGGCCATCTCCACGCCGCAGATCGGCGAGGACGCGATCCGCGCCGACCTGCGCAAGGCCCTTGAAAGCACCAAAGGATGTATCGTCGAAGTGATCATGAAGGACAACCACACCATCGGCAAGCGTCCGGAGAACGTGGTCCGCTGGTGCCGGATCGCGAAGGAAGAAGCAGAACGAGTGATGGGGTGACAAGGTGACAAGGTGACGGGGTGAGGCGCGCTCGGCGAAGGTCTCCTGACGTCGCCGAGACCGCGGACCGCAGGTCTCCTTGGATTTGGAGACAATCGGTCGGGCCCCGTGCGGGGTCGAGAGACCCGCGCACGGCGCGGTCGGACCCTGGGTGACGGGGTGACGGCGTGAAAGAATGACGGCGTGACTGGCCGAGGGGCGCGAGGTGGGAGTGTCGATGCCCGTGCGCTTTCAAGAGTCCCATTGTGCCTATCTAGCCGGCGAAGGCATGTCCGACCCTCACCCCCTCACCTCCGCCCCTGGACAACGACGAAGGAGCCTCCCATGAAACTCGGCCTCGATTCTTACTCGACGCGCAACTCGGGACTCGATCCCGTCGGGGTCCTCAGCCTGGCAAAGGACCTCGGGCTTGCGGGCGTGCTGTTTGAGCTCTCACCGTTCACGTCGTTTGCGGAGAGCGATCTCCACGCCGTGCGCCGGTTCGCCGACGAGAACGGGCTCTACGTCGAGCTGGGCATGGGCTCGCTGTTCCGCTGGCATCCGATGGCCGAGAAGGGCAGGGCGCTATTGGCCGAGGCGGGCTGCGATACGTCGGTCTCCGACGCGGAGATCGTCATCCACCACCTCGACGTAGCCAAGCGGCTCGGCTCGCCGCTCTTGCGATGCGTGGCCGGCAATCTCTTCACCCGCGACGAGGGCCACGACATGGCCGCCCTGGCCGACCACGCCGTGGCCGTCCTCCGCGAGGCCTGCGACGCCGCCGAGTTGATGGGTCTGAAGATCGCCATGGAGAACCACGCCGATTTCACGGTGCGCGAGCTGGCTTCGATCCACGCCCGGGTGGGCAGCCCGGCCTTCGGGTTCACCCTCGACACGGCCAACCTGGCGTTCGATCTCGACGAGCCGCTGAGGCTCGCCAGGATCATGGCCCCCTACTCCCTGACCACGCACTTCAAGAACTACCGGATCCTCCGCACCCAGCGCGGGCTCGCGCTGGGCAATTGTGCCCTGGGCGACGGAGAGATCGACGTCGTCGCGATCGCCGAGATCCTCGCCGAGCATCGCCCCGAGGCGAACCTGAACATCGAGATCCACTCCCAGTTCGCCCCGTTCAAGCTCGACCTGCTCGACCGCACGTTCTTCCGGCGCCATCCGTCGCCGCCGGGCGACGGGCTTTCCTGGTACCTGACCCGAGCCTGGGAGAAACCGCTCCCCGAGACCGAGCCGGACAACCTGCCCGACGGCGAAAAGTCCTGGGAGCTGGAATACGAGCACCTCAAGCAATCGGTGGCGTGGGCGAAGGAGCATCTCGCGCACGTCCTGTGCCAATAGCTCAGATTGGAGGCAGTCAGCCATCCCCTCTCCGCTCGCTTTCCGTGAGAAACGCCCGTCGCTGAGGGCTGATTGCTGAAAGCTGGAAACAAGGATACCCTGTTGCACGGGCCGTTCGGCCCAGGACAGCCCGCTGCGTGCACATTGAGAAGAAACAAGGAGCAAGACCGTGGCCATCCAAAAGGTCTCGGCCGGCGGACGCAAAGAGGTCCGCATCGGCCTGCTCGGCTGTGGCTTCATGGGCAAGTGCCACACGAACGCCTACAAGAAGATCCCCTACATCTACGCCGACGCGGGCGTCATGCCCCGGCTCCTCGTCCTCTGCGACCAGAACGACCGGATCGTCGAGCGCGAGGCGGCCCGGTACGGCTACGAGGATTGCACGACCGACTGGAACGAGATGGTCGGCGACGAGCGGATCGACGTGGTCGACAACTGCGGGCCCGACCCCGTCCATCCCGCCCCCTGCATCGCCGCGTTGGAGGCCGGCAAGCACGTGATCTGCGAGAAGCCGATGGCCATCTCCGTCGACGACGCCCGGCGGATGCGCGACGCCGCGGCCAAAGCCCCCGGCAAGGCGATGTGTACGTTCAACTACCGCTTCATGCCCGCCGTGCGATTGGCCAAGGACATGATCGACGGCGGCGAGCTGGGCCGCGTCTACCAGGTCCGGGCCAACTATCTCCAGATGGCCGGACACGACCCGTCGCTCACGCCGGACGAGGCGTGGTACTCCGCGTGGCCCCACTCGGGCGGGCTCCAGGGCATCGGCAGCCACGCCATCGACCAGTGCCGGTTCCTGGTCGGCGAGATCGCGAGCGTCTCTGCCCACGTACGCACGTTCAACGCCGGTCGGGACGTCGCCAGCGCTGGCGACCCAAACGCCAAGGCCGACGAAGGGACCGCCGCCCTCCTGGAATTCGACAGCGGCGCGATCGGCGTCGTCGAGTCCTCCGTCGTGGCCACGGGCCGCCGCAACTACCTCTCCTGGGAGATCAACGCCGCCAAGGGCTCGCTCCGCTGGGACCTGGAACACCCCAACAGCCTGTTCGCCTGCATCGAAGGCCCCGGAGGGCAATCCCGCCTCGGCTTCAGCGAAATCTCCGTGACCGAGGCCGACCATCCCTACGTCGGCCCTTGGTGGCCCCACGGCCACAACATCGGCTGGGAGCACGGCCACATCATCGAGAAGTTCCACTTCCTCGACGCCGTGGCCAACAACAAGGAGATGTGCCCCTTCAACGCCACCTTCGAAGACGGCTACCGCGTGGCCGCGATCATCGACGCGATGCGCAGGTCGAGCGACTCGGGCCGGCGAATTGAGTTGGGTTTCTGACGCCGCGCAAAGAGGAATCACGCATCCCGAAGAAATGCGTACCGGCGCGCGCCCCTTTCCATTGACGCGCCCGGATGGCGGAAGGTCACTCGAAGAGCGAGACTTCCTCGCGCGCCGCGGTCCTCGTGGTCTGTCCACCTCGACTTTGCACGTTGGGTGCCACTGCTGGCTTGCCCAGCAGTGCCGGAAGCACGGTTGGACAAGCCAACCGTGGCACCCGTAGATTCAACTTGGACGGATCACCAAGGCATCGGTTCCACATTTCCGAACTTCTGCCGCCAGGCCGAAACCGCGAACGCGGGGGCGCGAACCGGTGTCTTGGTGACACGGAAGAAGTCACGAGGGCACGCCCCACGCCCCATGCGAAATGGGTGCCGGGCGGGCGGCTCGCGCGCCACCCCTCTCGATGGGGGCCGTTGTTGGGGAGCACCCACCGGGGCCGCACGCGCTGGTCCGTCGGCGGCCGATCCGGCCTCCCTCAGGGCCGCGGGCTCCGCTACAATGCCCTATCTTGGCCGGGACCAACCGCTCAGCACGTAGCAGGCTTCCCGCCTGTGGGACCTCGATTCATACGGAACCCCCATGACGAAGCGACGGATTCTCGTCACCAGCGCCTTGCCGTACGCAAACGGCCACATCCACATCGGCCACCTGGTCGAGTATCTCCAGACGGACGTCTGGGTCCGCTTCCAGAAGCTGCGGGGCCACCGGTGCGTCTACATGTGTGCCGACGACACCCACGGCACGGCGATCATGATCGGCGCCCAGAACCAGGGGATTTCCGAGGAGGAGCTGATCGGCCGGATGCAGGAGGCCCACGTGCGGGACTTCGCCGGGTTCGACGTCGAGTTCGACAACTACGGCAGCACCCACAGCCCGGAGAACCGGGAGTTCTGCGCTGAGATTTGGACGGCCTTGCGCGAGGCGGGACTGGTCGTCGAGAAGGAGGTCTCGCAGCTCTACGACCCGGAGAAGCAGACCTTCCTGGCGGATCGGCAGGTGAAAGGGACTTGTCCGAAGTGCAAGGCTCCCGACCAGTACGGCGACAACTGCGACCGTTGCGGGGCCACCTACGGCCCCAGCGACTTGATCGACCCGGTGAGCGTGTTCTCGGGCGTGACGCCCGAAGTGCGCAGCGCCGAGCATTTGTTCGTGCAGATCGAGCAGCTCCACGGCTTTTTGGAGAACTGGACCCAGAAGGGCGACCACGTCCAGCCGGAGATCGCCAATTACCTGGCGGGTCACTTCCTGAGCGAGCCGCTCCGCGATTGGGACGTATCCCGTCCGGCCCCCTACTTCGGGTTCGAAATCCCCGACTCGCCCGGCGACTACTGGTACGTCTGGTTCGACGCCCCCGTCGGCTACATGGCCTCGACGATGCAGTGGTGCAAGCGCGAAGGCGAAGAGTTCGACGCCTGGTGGCGGAGCGACGCGACCGAGATCCACCACTTCATCGGCAAGGACATCACCTACTTCCACACGCTGTTCTGGCCGGCGATGCTCCGGTCGGCATCGTTCAGCCTGCCCACGAAGGTCCACATCCACGGCTTCCTGACCGTCGACGGGGGGAAGATGTCGAAGTCGAAAGGAACGTTCGTCCAGGCCTCGACGTACCTGAAGCATCTCGACCCGTCGTACCTCCGGTACTACTACGCGGCCAAGCTCGGACCGGGGGTGGACGACCTCGACCTGAACTTGGAGGAGTTCGTCGCCAAGGTCAATTCCGACCTGGTGGGCAACGTGGTCAACCTGGCCAGCCGCACCGCGCGCTTCGTGCAGGGCTCCGAGCTTGCGGCAGCGTATCCCGACGACGGCGGCCTGTTCGCCCAAGCGGCCGAGGACGGCGACGCCATCGCCGAGTCGTACGAGAACTGCGACTACAATCGGGCGATGCGACAGATCCTCGAAGCCGGAGACCGGGCCAACCGGTTCGTCGAGCGGGCGGCGCCCTGGAACCTGGCCAAAGATCCGGACAAGGCGGCCGAGCTGCGGGACGTCTGCACCATCGGCTTGAACCTGTTCCGCCAGTTGGCCGTCTATCTGGCGCCGGTGCTTCCGCGCCTGGCCCAGCAGACCGGCGAGCTGTTGGGCCAGCCCATCGAGCGGTGGGACGAGTCGAAGAAGCCGGTCGTGGGAAGGCCCGTCTGCCGGTTCGAGCACATGATGAAGCGAGTCCGCCGCGAGCAGGTCGACGCGATGATCGCCGAGAGCCGGGAGCCGGAGCCGGCCGCCGAGGCGGCCGAACAGGAGTCGGAGCAAGCCCGGTGGGAGGATAGCGGCCAGCCGCTGGAGGCCGAGCCGCTCTGCGCCACGGTCTCGTTCGACGACTTCATGAAGGTCGATCTTCGCATCGCCCGCGTCGTCGAGGCCGAAGACGTGCCCGAGGCCAAGAAGCTCTTGAAGCTCACGCTGAGCCTGGGCGGGGGGCACACGCAGACCGTGTTTGCGGGGATCAAAGGGGTGTACGAGCCCGAGGAGATCCTCGGCCAACTCGTGGTCTGCGCGGCCAATCTTGCCCCGCGGAAGATGAAGTTCGGCACCAGCGAAGGGATGATCCTGGCCTCCGGCCCCGGCGGCCAAGAGATCTTTCTGCTCTCGCCCGACGAAGGCGCGAAGCCCGGCCAGCGGGTGCATTAGAAGACGGGTGGGTCTCACCCGAGTTGTTGCCGCCCAGGTGGCATGCGCGCAAAAAATGCCGGGGAAGCCGGGCGCGGGTTGCGGCGGACAACCCCCACCCGGCGCCCCGGCCGAATGGCGCACATCGAGTCCGGCCGGCCCGTCAGTGCCAGGCCCGGCTTCGCGCCGCGACCGGTCTCTATCGGTCAGCTTTGATTGGTTGAGTGCGCGACGCTCGCTACTGGGGCCGCTGGGGGGGCGGCGCCTGAGGCGGCCCTGCCATGAGACCCGGCCGGACCCGCTTCTGGACGTCGATCTCCAGCACGCCGAACGTGGCCTCGTGCCGCTGGACGGTCAGGGAGAGCGCGTGCAGCATCCGCTTGGCGGTGTAGAAATTCGTGATGATCCGCTGGGTGATCGGGATGGGGGTTGTGGGGACCCCGATCGGCTGGGGGTTCAGCCCGAAGTCGATGATCAACTCCTCCGGCGTCCCCGTCACACGGCAGAAGTTCGCATAGTTGGCCAGCGCCTTCGTATCGTCGATTTGGACTTGTACCCGTTGTGGGGGTCGCGGTTGGCCCTGCGCCGCGGGCGCCTGCGGTTCAGGGGCGGCTTGGGGTTCCGACTGCTCTTCGGGTTTCTTGGCCACAGATTCTCCCTTTCCTTTTTGGGACGCGTTAACAACTCCTTGGACGGGGCAAGCACCACCTTCCGAAACCATTTCGGCAGCCCAGGTTCCCGGCCTGAGCCCTGTCCGGTGGAGGGCATTCCCCCGAAACATTGCATTATAGGAATATACCACAAGAAAAAAACCGTGCCCGTCACCCGACGAGAAGTGAGACCATCGAGCCCGCAGCCAAGGTCCGAAAGACGCGTTTCCGCGCGGCGCCGCTTCCAGCGCGAAGAACGCAAGTCCAATTGAAGAAAAGGCTTAGGCCATCATGCCCGTCGCCTCCGACCCGTGCTCGCAGGGAACACCAGATCCCCGAATATCTTAGGGCCGCGGATACCGTGGTGCCGTGAGTCAGGCCCAATGAGAGCCGTGGCGCCCGTCAATCCGGGTCTTCCCCCCGCCCTTCCCGCGAGGGCCTGGCGGGCGGCGGCTCGGCGGCCTCTGCGCTCCCCCCTGGCGTGGAAGCAGGTCCGACAAACCGCGTCTGGATCAGCCCCCAGAGCCCCCGACCGGCAGCCAGGCCGAGCAGGTTTTCCGCGTAGTCGAGCAGTTCCACAGTCCGGGTGGGAACAAACGCTTGCAGGGTTTCCGTCAAAAGGGCGTACCCCACCAGCAGGCAAGCCAACGGGCCCCACCGCAGCGGAGGGCGACTCGCGCAGACTAAGAACGCCAGCACCCCGAACAAGAGGAAGTGCTCCATCTGGCCGCCGGGGGGACCTGGGACCCTGGTGATCCCCAGCAGCGCAAGCGGGTCCGGCGCAAGAAGCAGGACGGTCAGGAGCAGCCAGTAGGCCGCCAAGACAACGCGAATCGCGGCCGTGATTCGCAAGGTCATACCTCCGAGGTTCTCGACGTTTAGCGAGGCAGGGCCTCAGACCAAGGCGAGAGGCCAGTGGTCAGGGTTCAGGGTTCAGGGGTCAGGACCTGCGTGTATACGTGGAACTCCAGGTCCTGACCCCTGAACCCCGAACCCTGAACCCCACAAACTTGACTCATCTGCAACAACTTTCGGAAACCAAGTACCCTAGTGCACGTTCTCACCCCAAGCATCTTCGGCGAACGGCCGGCGGTGAACGAGTAGTCCGCTTCGGTGGCCAACGAGGCGCCGGCGAGTTCCATTCTGCTCCACTCGTGTCGGCCGGCAACCTCCGACCGGGACCATCCGTAGCGCCGTGCCGCGGTGGACCTACCGCAAGACCGGTTGAGGGCTCCCGGTCCGAACGCCTAGCACCCGCGAGGGAACCGCTCCTGGACAATCCGGCGGACCTCGGCGAGCCATGCCTTGCGATCCTCCGCGGTGCTGAGGATGATCGACTCGAAGTTGCGGCGGTAGAAGTCGTCGACGCCGCAGAAGCCGAAGATGCAGTTCTTCCAGAGGTTCTCCAGCGGATCGCCGAACCGCTCCATTTCCGCGTCGCGGGGCGTGTTGGAGGTGGTGAAGACCACGGCCCTCTTGCCGGTGAGATGCGCGATCACCGCCCCGGCCTCGCCGAACTCGTAGGCCACGCCCTGGCAGATCACGCGGTCGATCCAGCCCTTGAGAATCGCCGGCGGCATCGCCCACCAGTTGGGATGAACCACCACGTAGCCGTCCGCGGCGGTAAGCTCCTCGCAGTGCTTTTGGATGACGGGGGGCTTCTCCAAGCCCTTGGGGATCTCCTCGTGCGGCAGGAGGGGATCGAAGTCCTCCTCGTACAGGTCGTGGCAGATGACTTCGTGGCCTGCCGCCTTCAGCTCCTCCGCTGCCGTCTCGGCAATGGCGTGGCAGAAGCTGCCCTTTTTCTGATGTCCGATGATTATGAGCACCTTCATGAGCAGGATCCTTGCAGTGCGCGGTCAGATCGGGAGCTCAGGCTCCGGCCGTTGACGATACACGGTCATGAGGTCGCTCCAGAGTAGCGGTGACACGTCGTGAGGGCAACCGGCGACGACCTGCCGCAGGGACTCTTCAGGGGTATCGCCCCGAACCAACGCCAGCGCGACGGCAACGACCGCAGGCGAACGGCTCATTCCGGAACCGCAACATACCAGCGTAGGCACTTGCTGTCGGACGAGACACGCCGTCGCGAAAACCGCCGAGCCCAGAAGTCCGGGAGGATTGCCGGCGCCGTCCATTAGCGGAAAGCGGCAGTACGCGACTTCCCGGGGTAGTCGTGCCGGCAGCTCCTCCACGGCCAGGTCCACCAGTGCCGCGATGCCGCTATCGAGCAGGCGGCTCGCATCGCGAGCATCCCTTGCGTTTCCGAGCCAGAGGAGTTGTGGCACGATCTGGCGCATCTGCTCTCGCCGAATAGGGTGGCCTCTACGACGTGCCGGGCGTCTCCGACGATCGATCGTCAATCACTCGAAATGACTCGGCGACTTCGCGCGGAATTCGCATCGGTTGTGCCGTCGTGTAGTTGACGAAGGCCCATTTGGTCTCGGCGGTGGCCAGCAGCGCCTCGTCGGTCTCGCGGAGGATCTTGTAGCGGCGGACCGACGTGGCCTTCTTCAGCGTGGCCACCCAGGTCCGCACCACCACCGGATCGCCGGCGAAGGCGGGCTGGAGATACTCGATTTGGTGGGAACGGACGACCCAGCCGAACCCCATCCGGCGATATCGCTCGCCCGACCAGCCGTGGGCCGTCGAATGGGCCACGGCCGCCGACTGCATCCAGTCGACGTAGGCCACGTTGTTGGCGTGCCCCAGCCCGTCGATCTCGTCCCGGCGAACCGCGTGGCGGTATTCGTAGATCTCGGGCATGCTGCGGCTCGCGGCGGATGGGCTCGTTCCGAGAGCGAACAAGGATGTTTGACAAAAAACGAAAGGCCGGACTTTGCGGCAATCAGAGCCTTCGGCGGCAAGCATGTTGCCTGGGTTTGCAGTCACACGGGCTCGAAGCCCATGCTGCGACCTTCAGACTGCTCAGGTTACCGGATGCTCATGTCGCAGCTCAAGCCGCCGGAGGCCGGCAGGTAGGCGTTGAGCACGTAGTCGGCCACCATGCGATGGGCACTGAACCGCCAGGCCAGCGAGCTGATCGAGTTCTTCATCCGCCGGATCCACCCTTGAGGCAGTCCGTCGATGTCGTGATTGTAGTACAGCGGGATGACTTCCTCCTCCAACGTCCGGTACAGGTATTCGGCGTCGCGAGCGTCGGTGACTCCCGCGTTGACGTGGGACTTTCCCTTGCCGATGGCGAAGCCGTTGGAGCCGTCGTACGCTTCGGCCCACCAACCGTCGAGCACCGAGAGGTTCAAGGCCCCGTTGAGCACGGCCTTCTGGCCGCTGGTGCCGGATGCCTCCAGGGGCCGACGGGGGTTGTTCAGCCAGACGTCGACCCCCTGGATCAGGTGCCGGCAGACGTTGATGTCGTAGTCCTCCACGAAGGCCACCCGCCCGGCGAACCGCGGATCGTGCCGGAGGTTGGAGATTCTCTGGATCAGCTCCTTGCCGGGCTGGTCGGCCGGGTGGGCCTTGCCGGCGAAGATGAGCTGGAGGGGACGCTCCGGATCGTTCACCATCGCCAAGATCCGGTCCAGGTCGGTCAGGATCAGCGTCGCCCGCTTGTACGTGGCGAACCGTCGGGCGAATCCGATGGTCAGCACGTTCGGATCGAGCATGTTTCGGGCGGCCTCGACGGCTTCGTCGCTCTCACCGCGCCGCCGGCACTGGCGGCTCACTCGCCGACGCACAAACGCCAACAGCAGGTTCTTCAGCGCGTAGTGCGTCTCCCAAAGCTCGCCCGGATCGACGTGGTGGATGCCCCGCCATACCTCGGGCTCGCCCATGCGATGGTACCAGTCGGGCGGGAAGTGGCGGTCGTAGAGCACTTGCATCTGCCAGGCGAGCCAACTGGGGATGTGGACGCCGTTGGTGATGTGCCCGATGGGAATCTCCTCCTCCACGCGCCACGGCCACAAGTGGGCCCACATCCGCCGGGTGACGTGGCCGTGCAGGCCGCTGACGGCATTGGCCCGCCGCGACAGTTTCAGCCCGAGCACCGTCATGCAAAACGGCTCCTGCTCGTTCTTCGGCTCGACTCGCCCCAGGCCCATCAGTTGCTCAAAGGAGATCCCCAACTCGTCACGGAGGGGACCCAAGTGCTCCTCGATCAGGCCGCCGTCGAAGCGGTCGTGTCCGGCGGGGACGGGCGTATGGGTGGTGAAGGCGGTGTGCTGGGCGACGTCGCGCAGCGCGTCGTCGAAGCTCATGCCATCGTCCTTCATCCGCTCGCGGATCGCCTCCAAGGTGGCGAACGCGCTGTGGCCTTCATTCAAATGGCAAACACCCGGCGTAATCCCCAAGGCCCTCAAAGCGCGGACGCCCCCGACCCCGGCGACCAGTTCCTGGCGGATCCGCGTGCGGTTGTCGCCGCCGTAGAGCCGGCTGGTCAGCTCCCGGTCCTCGGGGCTGTTCCCCTCCACGTCGCAGTCGAGCAGGTAGAGGTTCACTCGCCCCACGCGCATCAGCCAGACCTTGGCCAGAAGCCGACCGGTTCGGGTCTGGATTCCTACGGTGATCGGCTGACCGTCGGGCCCGAGCGCCGGCTCCATGGGGAGGTTCTCGACCTTCGTGTCCATGTACTCTTCGCTCTGCCAGCCGTTCTCGTCCAACTGCTGTTTGAAATAGCCCTGGTCGTAGAAGAGCCCGATGGCCACCAGCGGGACGCCCAATCCGCTGGCGCTCTTGATGTGATCGCCGGAGAGCACCCCCAAACCACCCGAATAGACGGGAATCGACTCGTGGACTCCAAACTCCAACGAGAAGTACGCTACCGGCTTGGAGCCCAATACCCCCGCGTGAGTATAGCCCCACAGAGGGGTTTCGCTCAGATACTCTTTGAGTCGCCGGAAAGCATGATTGATCCGGCTATAGAGAACCAGCTCGGCTGCCCGAGTCTCCAATCGATCGGGAGTGAACTCCCGCAATAGCGCGATCGGATTGTGGTCCAACTGACGCCAACGGATGGGGTCCAAATCGCGGAAGAGGTTGATCACCTCCGGGTGCCAACTCCACCACACGTTTCTGGCCAGGGCCATGCACTTGTCGTACATGGCTTCCGCAGTGAACCCTGCGACTGGCGAAGATCGTGCCGAACCCGTCGGTACCGTGTCTATTTGACTCATGCGACGACCTTGCTCTCAGATGCCACCAGATTGCCTAAAGCACCAGATTATATCGGTCCGCCGGAGACGTGGCGACCCCAGTCCGTAGCAGGGTAGTCTATCACTGGGCGTAGCGGAACAGGGGGGCGCTCGGAAAGCCCGTGCGAGCCCTCTCTTAATGTCGCGCAGAATGATGGGGAATCGCAGCGTCGCAATCGCATGGCAGCATGCGACTGGGAGGATACGCCGTTTCTCTGTGAACAGACAAGATGCAGACATGAGGAAAGGCGGGGAATCTGAGTTGCGTTTCCCTGTCAAGAAGGGATAGTGCTCGTCTGGCCCCTTGACTTGCCCAAGCCGAAGTTGCCGCAAAGGGCGGTGGCAGCTACAATCCCCCTCTCTCTACCTCCACACGTCAAGCGACTCCCGTCAAGGATGACAGGTCGATGAGCTCGGAAGCCGCCGCTCGCTTGGGCAAGCTCAGTCCTTTTGAACAGCTCCGCTGCGCCCGGCAAATCATCGAGCAGGAGAGCCAGACGTTGGCCCAGTTGGCCAAGCGGCTGGACCACGAATTCTGCCGGGCCGTGGAGCGTTTGTATGCGTGTCGGGGCAGCGTGATCGTGTCGGGAATGGGGAAGGCGGGGCTGGTGGGGCAGAAGATCATGGCCACGCTGGCCTCCACCGGCACCCGAAGCCACTGCCTGCACCCGGCCGAGGCGGTCCACGGCGATCTCGGACGCATTGATCGTGACGACGTGATGCTGATCCTCTCGCAAAGCGGCGAGACCGAAGAGGTGGTCCGGCTGCTCCCCTCCCTGGCGGAACTGGGCGTGCCGATCCTGGCGATTACGGGCCGGGCCGACAGTACCCTGGGCCGGGCAGCCACGGTCACGCTCGAGCTGGGGCCGCTGGAAGAGGCCGGTTCGCTCGGCCTGGCCCCCAGCACCAGCACCACGGCCATGCTCGCCCTCGGCGACGCCCTGGCCCTGGTCACCAGCCGGATGCGGAACTTCGACCGGGACGACTTCGCCCGATTCCACCCCGGCGGAAGTCTCGGCCGGAAGCTCAGCAAGGTGGACCATCACCTCCGCCCCCTGGAGCAGTGCCGCGTGGCGGACCGGGAGAAGACGGTCCGCGAGGTGTTCGTCGGCGCAAGCATGCCGGGCCGGCGGACCGGGGCCATCATGGTGGTCGACCGGGACGGCAAGCTCACCGGGATCTTCACCGACAGCGACTTGGCCCGGCTGTTCGAACACCGCCGCGACCGCGACCTGGACCTTCCGATCCGCAACGTGATGACCGCCAATCCGTTGACGATCCGGTTGGGCTCCCGGATGGTCGAGGCCGTCGAGCTGATGGCCCACCGCAAAATCAGCGAGTTGCCCGTGGTCGACGCCGACGGAAGACCCGTCGGCCTGATCGACGTGACCGACGTGGTCGGCGTGCTGCCGAAGCAGCCGGGCGAGGGCTCCGGCGGTGAGGCGGCCCCGGCGTGTCGCGTTTTTCGCGAACCCAAGGGGCGTCAATCTGCGTAGTGTCAAGCAGCCGATCCGGCGGACCGCCGCTTGCGGGCCGATTCCAGAGGGCTTTTTCGCGAGAAACGACAAGATTTCCTGGCGGATACGGGTTCGGCTGCCGATCCATATAAGTTCGGCCTGACAGGAACACACTCATGGACCTGGACGAGCGGTGTCAACCGATCGAGCTGGTGCTTTCGGACGTGGACGGCGTGCTCACCGACGGCCGCGTGGTGCTCGACAGCCGGGGCATCGAGACGAAGCGGTTCCATATCCGCGACGGAATGGGCATCGCGTTGTGGCAGAAGGCCGGCTATCGCTTCGCCATGGTAACCCGGCGGAGTTCCCAGGCCGTGAAGATCCGTGCCGCGGAGTTGGGGGTGGAGATTGTCCGACAGGGTGCCGACGACAAGCTCGCCGCCGCCTGCGAGATCCTCGACGAGCTGGGGCTCAGCCTCAAGCAGGCGTGCTACGTCGGCGACGATCTGCCCGACCTGCCCGTCGTCCGCGCCGCGAGACTCGGCGTCGCCGTGGCCGACGCGGCGGCCGAGCTTCGTCAGGCGGCCCACTACGTGACCACCGCGCCGGGCGGAGCGGGTGCGGTGCGCGAGACCATCGAAATGATCCTCAAAGCCCAGCGCCGCTGGGAGGACGTGATTCAGGCGTATTCGACGTAGCGTGCGCAGATGCAGGGGGCTGAAGATTAGGGCTCCCCTCCCTAGACCATTCTCCATTTGCCATGGCCCGACTCATTCGGATCGGCGGCAGTCTCGCAATCGTGCTCGTGACCTACTGGGCGTATGCCCTGGTCGCCGTGCCGCTGATCGAGCCCTCGGCCGATCGCCACCGCTCGGAGATCCCCTCCGAGGAGGAGATGAGAAGCTTGGCGGACCAATCCAGGGCGAGTTGGCGCAGGGAACTGGAAGGCCTGTTTCCGCCCGGCTCTTGGGAACTGGACGATCCGACGATCGTGGAAATCGACGAGGCCAAGCTGCTGCTGCGGGACTACTCCCGGCCCAAAGACGGCAAGACGGTCCAGATCGACAAGTGCACCGTGATCTTCACGCCCCACCGCCCCGGCGCGACGCCCGACGAGCGCCGACGCGGCTCGATCATCCTCGAGGCGCCCGAGGGCGCCGTCCTGGAGTTCAACGGGCCTTTCGATCTGCGCAAAGGCAAGGTCGGCCGGCTCGACAGCGGCCGACTGAAAGGACCGATCACGATTCGCAGCGACGGCAAATCGCCGGGCCGTGAAGACGACCTGAAAGTGCTCACCCGCGACGTCGACCTCACCGAAGAGCGGATCTGCACCAAGGAGGACGTCGATTTCCAGCTCGGCCGCAACCACGGGCGCGGCCGCGAGCTGTGGATCAAGTTCTTCTCGGATCCGGACGAAGAGGGAACGAAGCGCCGCGGGCCGAACGTCGACGGCATCGAGTCGGTCGAGATCGTCCATCTGGAGGAGCTCGATATCCACCTGGGCGACCGGGGATTCGTGCCGGGCGTCGAGAAGACCGTGACCGGCCTTCGGGCCCCCGGAGACGCGAAGGCGGCGACGGACTTGCCCATCGACGTCAAGTGCCGCGGCCCGTTCCGTTTCGATCCGGTTGGGCAGGTTGCCACGTTCCAAGACCAGGTCGACGTGCGGCGCGTCCACCCGTCGGGCCCCGCCGATCAACTCACCAGCGAGAAGCTCTCGGTCTTCTTCGCTCGGCCACGCGAGGCCTTGCCCTCGCAGACAAAGCAACCTTCGGGGACGCCGAACCCGGAACCGGAATCGGAGACGGATCGGTCGCGCCAGTTGGATCTCCAGCCCCGACGAATCAGGGCGAGCGGCTTTCCGGTCGTCGTCAGTGCCCCCAGTCAAGGGATCGAAGCCCGGGGCGAGCAGCTCGAATACGACTTCCAGAGCAACTGGGTCGTGCTCGACGGCACGCAGGAAGTCTTCCTCAAACAGGGCCCCAACGAGATCCACGCCCGGAAGCTCCAGTGCCAAATGGCTGAGAACGGTCGGTTGGGACAAGCAATGGCCGAAGGGCCCGGTTGGCTCAGGGTCGTCAACGACGAGAAGCCCGACCAGCAGTTCTTCGCCCGGTGGAGCAAGCGGCTCCACCTGCGTCCCCACGAAGGGCAGCCGGTGATCTCGCTCGACGGAGACGCGCGGCTCGAGTTCGGCGATCTCGGCCAACTAGCCGCCACGGAGATCCACTTATACCTGTTGGAGCTGCCGGCCGACGAATCGAGCGACCGAGTCCGGATTCGGCCCGATCGGCTGGTGGCCTTGGGGCAGGTCGTGATCACTTCGCCCCAGGTCACGGGCACGGTCAATCAACTGGGCGTGTGGTTCGAGCCGATGCCGCGGTCGGCGGGTACCGGGGGTCAGGCGTACGAAAACACGACGCCACGCGACCGACGTCTTCCGGCGGACGGCGGGGCGGGCCGCTCGGATGACGCTGAACAACATGATCGGGTGCCCGGAGAACGGCCCCTCGGCGCAGCAGGCATCTCCGGCTCTACCGAATCGCCGCTTTTTCCGGCTGAGGGCCCGTCTGCCGCGAGCCGGCCCGACCACCATTTCGAGGTGAGCGGCCGCCTGTTGCACGCCCAGGTACTCATCCCGTCCGACGTCTCCTCGTGGGAGCCCTCGCCCGACGCCACGTCGGAGCTCGCTGAGCTGTTCCTCGAAGGCAACGTCGAGCTCACGGAAACCCGCACTGCCCAGCCCGGCGAGCTTCCGGTCGCCGTTCGCGGCGAGTCGATCCACGTGCTCAATGCCAGCCGCCCCGACCGGAAAGTGACCGTGCGCGGCAACCCACCCAGCTTCGACGGACGCGGCCTGACGCTCTGCGGCTTGAACCGCGACTCGGGCATCCTGCTGGACAGCGGGAAGAACGAGCTGCGTATTGACGAACCGGGCTGGACGGAGCTGCCGCTGGATCGCGATCTGGAAGGCCGGCCGCTCCCCGAGCCGGGACGCTTGCGCGTGCGGTGGCAGAAGCGAATGGTCTTCGACGGCCGGAGAGTCCGCTTCGAAGGGGACGTGGTGGCCAGCGGTCGGCACCAGCGCGGCGAGACCGAGCTGCACACACCCATGCTGGACGTCCAACTACTGCGCCCCGTCCGTTTCGCCGGCATGGACCGGCGCCCGGATCGCGTGGAAGTGCAGCGGATTGTCTGCTACGGGAGCGTGTTCATGCAGAACCGCTCCTTCGCCGAGCAGGGGCAGTCGTCGCTGGATCGGTTCCAGATGGCCAACCTGGACATCGACCTCCAAAGCGGCGAGAGCACGGCCAACGGCCCGGGCTGGATGACCACCGTCCGTCGCGGCTCCTCCGACCTGCTGGCCGCACGCCGCGACGAAGGCTCAGACGCCGACCCGTCCGCCACCAACGACGGCGACCCCGACCCGCTGCGATACTTGAGCGTCCGTTTCCAAGGTCCGCTCGAGGGCAACGTCCCCAATCGCCGGATGACGTTCCGGGATCAAGTGCAGGCGGCCTATGCCCCGGTCGACTGCTGGGAGCCCGCGCTCGACCCGGACGACCTCGAAGCGCTCGGTCCCCGCGGCGTGCTGCTCGGCTGCCACGAGCTGACGGTGACGGATATGCCCCAACCGACGGGCGAAGGCCGGGCGATGGAGCTGGTGGCGACGGGCAACGTCGTGGTCGAAGGCCGCACCTTCACCGCCCGGGCACCCCGCATGACCTACGACGACGCCAAGCAGCTCCTCATTCTCGAAGACGACGGTTGGACCCACGCCGAGCTCTACCACCAGAAGCAAGTCGGCGCCCCCTGGTCCGAAGTCAAAGCCGGAAGAATTCTCTACTGGCGTTCCACCGGGCAAGTGCATCTCGAACGAGGACGATCGTTGAAGTCGAACTGAGCGGGACGAATTATAGATTGCACGGTGTAGCAGGGTGCCACGGGCATCTTGCCCGTGCACTGGCGAGACGCCAGTGGCACCCGACCGTGCTGCCTCTATTCCGCCAGGGCCTCGGCAATTCGCCACGCGCCGGACTCGCGAAGGCGGGATTCCAGCTCGTTGACAACCTTGTCGTCGTCCCATAGCCGTCGGTAGAATCCCTCGCACGCCCTGTCCGCGTACCAACCGGCCATGTGCGACCAAGCGAATTCCTTCGGTCCGGCGGCGGGTCCCTCCGGCCGCGACTCCAGCCAAGTGTGAACCGCTGGCCCCCGCTTCGGATATGCGGCTACTACCGCGGCGCATACAACGCGTTCGAGCGTCTGCTGACTGGGAAGCCCGGCAGCGGGGCCGTCGCCGGCCTCCCAGCGTACCAGCGACACGATCACCGCTCCCTCGAATAGCAGGACGTCACCTTCCTCGCTTTCGCTGGCCGACGGATCATACTCTTTCACAAGCGAGCGCAGATCGTGTTGTTTGAAGCCGGTCTTGATCGGCGAGCCGTCCGCGTTCACATCAGCATCCACGTTCAGGATCAGCCTCGCCAATCGCGGCTCTGTAGCACCCTTCGAAAGGCGGTCGCCTTCCTCCTTCAAACGGTTGCGAGCCTCACGAGGGACGTTCTTCTTGCCGTCGCAGTGGAAGATCCGGACGAACTTGCCGCTCTTCGAATGATAACCGAAGTGCCCGGCAACCACGCGAACGCCCCACGGGTCGACTACCGGGCCTCTCCCCTTCTTGCCCGGGCGCTTGCCCGGGTCGGTACAAGCCAGATGCTCGAGCCAGCCGGCCCAGAAGGCGCGGTCATGGTAGCCTTCACATAGGATGACCGACTCCTTCATCGCAGATCCTTCTCGACCTCGGTGCGCGAGAACTCGACTTCCGAACCCGGCAGTCGACGCGAAATCAGCAGCCCGTCTTGGAGTTCCAGCCGATAGAGTGAAAGCTTCTCGATGTCCTCATCGGAAGACTCGGCGAGCAAGCAGTCTATCAATTCCAGACTGTGCGTCGTCAGAATCACCTGGATATCCCGGCGCACGGCAGCCAGGATCGCCCGCATGGTCTGCCGGATCGCTCCGGGGTGTTGATGCACCTCGGGTTCTTCCAGCAGTACGAGCCCGCCAGCGCAGGCAGCCAGCTCCAAAGCCACATGTACGAGTGCGTAAATGCCGTCGCCTGCCAACGCGGCTGGGATTGCACCTTCCTTATACACGAAGTACAGGACCGGCGAGTTGCCTTCCGTAAGTATTTCCAGATCCTCAACTGCCGGAATTAGTTCAACGATGAGCCCCTTCGTCTCACCACGGCGGCCTGTTCGCCTGCTTTCGGAATAGAGTTGATGCAACGGAGCGGTCGTGTCAGAATCGCCATGCAGAAAGCGCACTGACGGAATTTCGCGAAAGGCGATCCCGGAGGCCGTGCTTTCCAGCTTCCCGTCTCGGTGAAACTGCACATCACCTCTTCCTGAACTGCTGGCTTTCCCGGTTTTGCATTCCACGCGCCAAGAAATCGCCCAGCCGGAAGACGCCCGCTGTAAGTGAAGCCTGCAATGCGACTGTGACCCTTTCGTTGTATGCACGACTGTCTCCGCGGGCGATTGCTGCCCGGCCCTCCAAAACAACCACCGCGGACCATCATTCACGCCCGGATGGCGCTCCACAACTCTCGGAATGGCGTCTCCCGGATCCGAGTTGGCGGCGATGTACAGGGCGTCCAAGATGCTGCTTTTTCCACACCCATTCGGCCCGACCAACACCACCAGCGGCGTGAGGTCTTCAAGCTTCCCCTCCCGAATGCCGCGAAACCGCGTGATTTCGACTGAGCTGATCACGGACGCAGCTCCCTGAAGTGTGGCGAAACGAGACCGGACGGTGGAATTGACCAACCGTCGTCCGACAGAGGCAATCGGCCCTGCACCTGAAGCATACCAGGAACCCCCCGGGCCGCCAAGGCGGGGTGTCGCTCGTCGGTTTGTGCCTCGGATGCGGGGCCTATCGGCAACGGGGCCGGGGCCGTAAAATGCGACGCGAATTGGACCGGGAATCCCGCTTCTCGGGCTTCGACCCGGGCGAGGAGCCGATCGAGTGAACCCGTTGCGGCTGGTGCTGATATCGCGGCGATTCTGGCCCCTGATGGGCAGGGGGGCCGGCGTGATGGCCAATTTGGCCTCGGAGCTGGCGTTGCGCGAGGTGGACGTCACGTTGCTGACGGCGCGCTGGCATCCCCGCTGGCCGGCCGAGGTCACGTTTCGCGACGTGCCCGTGGTGCGGCTGGCCAGGCCGCCGGGCCGCTGGCGCGACACAAACCGCTACATGAGGTCGATCGCCCGATGGCTGCGGCGGAACCGGGGTCGCTTCGACCTGGTCTGCGTGTCGCGGTTGAGGTGCGAGGCCTACGCTGCGTTGAAGGCGGTAGGCAAGGAAGTGCCCGTGGTCCTCCGCGCGGAGGCGGCGGGTCGCTTGGGCGACTGTGTGTGGCAATTGGACGCAGGCGGCGGGCGACGGATCAAGCAGGAGTGCATGAAGGCCGGTGCCCTGGTCGGGCCGAGCCGGGCGATCGAGCGGGAACTGATCGCGGCGGGCTATCCACGTGATCGGATCCACTACCTGCCGAACGGGGCGCCGATCCCGCCGGCCGGCAGTCAAGCCGGCAAAGCCGCGGCCCGGGCGGCCCTCTTCGCCGCCAATCCCGGGTTGCGAATGCCTGACGAGGCGCCCCTGGCGGTCTCGATCGGCCGGCTCGACGAGGCGAAGGGGCTGGGCTACCTGGTGGCCGCCTGGCAGAAGGTCATCGCCGTTCATCCCGACGCCCGGTTGTGGCTTGTCGGCGAAGGGCCGCACCGGAAGAGGCTGGAGGATCAGATCGTCGAACTCGACTTGTTGGGCCGCGTTTTCCTGGCCGGCGTGTACGACAGCGTCGAAGAGCTGTTGGCCGCCGCCGACCTGTTCGTCTTGCCCTCACGGGAAGACGGCCCCTCGCTCGCGATCACCGAAGCGATGGGCGCCGGGTTGCCCATCGTGACGACCGACGTCCCGGGGAACCGCGAGCTGGTGACCGACGGCCGGGACGGGCTGCTGGTGCCCGATCGGGACGTGGAGGCGATGGGGACGGCTGTCCTCCGCCTCTTGGACGAACCGGACTTGGCCGTCCGGCTCGGAACTGCCGCCCGAGACCTCGTCCAGACCCGCTTCTCCCTCGCCCGAATGGTCGACGCACACCTGGACCTTTTTGAGAGTCTTGCGCGAGCCAATCCCGTTCAGGTTTCCCGATGACCCAACGCATCCTCCAGATCATTCCCTCGCTCGACCGCGCCGGGGCCGAGAAGCAGATGAGCCTGCTGGTCCGGGGGCTGCCGCGGGCGGAGTTCGACGTGCACGTTTGCGCCCTGACGCGAGGCGGTCCGCTGGAGGCCGATCTCCGCGAAGCCGAGATCCCGGTGACGCTCATCGGCAAGCGGTGGCGGGCCGACCCGCGGGCATTCTGGCGGCTCAGACGCCTGGTCGCCCGGCTGCGTCCCGACTTGATCCACACCTGGCTGTTCGCGGCCAACTCGTACGGCCGCGCCGCGGGGATCGCTTGTGGGGTGAAGCGTCTGGTGGCCGGGGAACGGTGCGTCGATCCCTGGAAGGGCTGGCTGGAGTTGGCGATCGACCGCCGCCTGGCGCGGTCCACCTCGCGGATCGCGGTCAACAGCCCGGGCGTGCGCGAGTTCTACGTGCGACACGGGCTTCCGGCCGGCAAGTTCCGGGTGATCCCCAACGGCATCGAACCGCCCGACCCGGGCAGTATTGCGCGCGAAGCCCTGCTGGCCGAGCTGGGACTGCCGTCCGACTGCCGTTTGGTCGGGGTCGTGGGACGTCTTTGGCCCCAGAAACGGATCAAGGACGCGATCTGGGCGGTGGACCTGTTGAAGGTGATCCGCGACGACGTCCATCTGCTGGTGATCGGCGACGGCCCGCAACGAGATCGCTTGCGGAGGTTCCGCGACCAGGTCCAGATCCGCGACAAGGTCCATTTCCTGGGCCACCGCGGCGACGTGCCCCGCCTGATGCCCCACTTCGACGTGCTCTGGTCCACCAGCGCCTATGAAGGCCAGTCCAACGCGATCCTGGAGGCGATGGCCGTGGGCGTGCCGGTTGTGGCCACCGACATCCCCGGCACGCGTGACCTGGTCGTTCACGGGCAAACCGGGTTCCTGGTTTCGCCTCCCAATCTCGATACCGCCCGGCGTCGCGCGGCGTTTGCCAGGCACACGAACATCCTGCTGGGCGACCCGGACCGGGCCCGCCGCCTGGGCGAGGCCGCCCGACAGCGCGTGCTGAGCGAGTTCAGCGTCGAGAAGATGGTGGATCGCTACGCGAACTTGTATCGGAAAGTGCTGTTGGAGTAGGGCGGTCTGACGTTGAGGTTGAAACCGCGGTTGCGTGGGGCTGCGAAGCCGCAAGCGGCTGGGAACCTCCCACGAGCGACTCCCTGTTCCCCCTGCCGCACTTGCCACCTGCCACTTGCCACTTTCGACTGCCGACAACCGCCCATGACCCGCTCCACGCTCCGCCTCATTCTCCTCATCTCCTGTTGCCACGCCCTGGTGCACGTCTACGAGCTGTCGTTTGCCAGCGTGGAGCAACTGGTGGCCGACGATTTCAACGTCGACACGGCCGTGACCGGCTGGCTGGGCCTCGGCTTGCGCCTGCCGTTCGGGCTGTTTGCGCTTTTGGCCGGGTGGCTGGCGGATCACTTCGGGGCCAAGCGACTGCTGTTGGTCTACCTGTTCGGGGCCAGCGGGGCGGCGCTTCTGGCCTGGCTGATCCCGGGGCTCGGCATGCTGTTCGTCGTGATGTTCACCCTGGGCACGTTCGCCGGCATCTACCACCCGGCCGGCGTGGCCCTGATCTCGCACGAGACGAGTCCGGAAAACCGGCCCCTGGCCTTGGGCTATCACGGGATCTTCGGCTCGGCGGGCATCGCGGCCGGCCCGTTTCTGGCCAGCTTCGTGCTGGCCACCGGGGCCTCCTGGCGGCAGTACTACCTGGTGTTGACGGTGCCCGGCGTGCTGCTGGCCGTGTTCCTCTTCTTCCGACTTCCCCACGCGCACCATCGCGGCAATGACGATCCGAAAGCGCCGCCGCCTCCCGGCGACGACGAGACCCACTGGGACTGCTATTTCCTGCTGATGGCGGCCGCAACGCTCTCGGGCTTCGTCTATGCGGCGGTGCTGACGTTCATGCCGCGGTACCTGACCGACGCGGGCGTACGGCCGGAGGCCGTCTTGGGGACGTTCCTCGAAACGATCGGCCTCGGCGGCGCCGAATGGAACCCGGTCAGCGTGGGCAACTTTCTGACCGGCGCGGTGCTCCTGCTGGGCATCCTGGGGCAGTACACCGCCGGACGGACCGCGCGGCCGAACACCTTGGAGCCGATGATGGCCCTGGTCTTCCTGGCCACCGCGCCCTGCCTGCTGTGGATGGGCTTGGCCACCGGCTGGATGCGCGTCTGGGCGGCGGCGCTCTTCGCCCCGTTGTTCTTCATGCACCAGCCGCTGTTCAACAGCCTGGTCGCCAAGTACGTCCCCCGTCGGCGGCGCGGGCTGGCCTACGGCCTGAGCTTCACCATCGGCTTCGGCATCGGCAGCACCGGCTCCGCGTTCGCCGGCAAGATCGAGAGCACCCTGGGCGAACACGGGACGCTGGTGAACTACGGGACGCTGGCCGCGGTGACGTTTCTGGTCAGCGTGCTCTGCGTGATCCTCTGGCGCCGGCACCGAGCCAAGCCTCGCGCCTCCGACCTTCCCTCAGAGCCGCCGGATGGCGCGGAGGCGCTCGTGTGAACCCCTGCGGACGCCCCACGGATCAAACGCCGGGCGAGGGCCATCACGTGGCGTCGTCATCCGCTCGGCTCGCGGGCCGCGACCTGCTGAGCCAATAGATCGGCAGGCCGAGCGAAAGAACCACGAACGGGACGGCCACGATCCACGGCTTCCCGAGCCCCATGGGGGCCGGCAACACGGCGTACTGAACGGACTTGTAGATCAGCAAGCCGCAAACGCAGCAGAACACGAGCGGGACGATTGGGTACCCGGGGACGCGGTAGGGACGATCCACGCCCGGCTCCTTGAACCGCAGCACGATCAGCGACAACGTCGTTGCCATGTAAAACGAGTAGACGGCCGGAGCAGCGTAGATGATCGTATCCACGAAAGAGCCCAGGGCCACGATCAGGCAGATCGCGATGACGCCTTGCACCAGCAGTGCGTGAACCGGTGTTCCGGTCCGCGAGTGCCACTGGCCCAATGCTCGGAACGCACGGTGCTCCGCTCCCACGGCGTAGGAGATCCGGGCGCCGGTGAAAATCAGACCGTTGATGGCCCCCAAGGCGGAAATGCACACCAGCGCACTGATCGCCCTGCCACCGATCCGGGGAAAGACCCTGGAAACGGTGTCGGTGGCGACGGCTTCGGAAGTCGCCGTTCCGTGGTATCCCAGGGTCCAGAGGAACGCTCCGTTCACCAACAGATAGAGCACCGTCACGGCGGCCGTGCCGAGGACCAGCGCGCGGACGATGTTGCGATTAGGGTTTTTCACTTCAGCAGCCACGTAGGCCATCTCGTTCCACCCGCCGAACGTGAACAACACGAGGATCAGCGCCACGCTCAAGGGGAAGCCGCCGACCGCCGTGGTGCTCGGCGGAGTCGAAGGTCCGGCCAGCGCCACGCCGACGATCGCCAGAAGCCCCAATGCCTTGACGGTCGTCAGGACGTTCTGGGTCCACTTGCCTTCGCGCACACCCAGGACGTTGATCGCGGTCAGCACGACAACCGCCAAGCCGGCGTAGACGAGCTCGGTGCACGGAACGGCCGCCTCGGGGGATGCCGTCACAAAGGGCAGCTTGTCGTAGGGGACCAGCACGTTGTGGAGGGGGTCATAAAGCATCCGGGCGTAGGTGGCGAAGGCGAACGCCATGGCCGCGATGTCGCAGGGCCGGACCACGGCAAGCTGCATCCAGCCGAACAAGAACCCTGCCCATCGGCCATAGGCGCGGCTCAGGTACACGTAGTCGCCTCCCTCGCGGGGATACGCCGTGGCCAACTCGGCGTAGCCCATCGCGCCGCACAGGGAGAGCAGGCCCCCCACCACCCAAATCGTCAGCACGCCCCACCAGCAGGCTGCCCCTTTGGCAACGTCCGGAGCCGTCTTGTAGATCCCGGCGCCGATGATGATCCCGACGATGAGGCACATGCAATCGAACAGGGAGAGCTGTCTCTTGGGGGCTTCGGCCAAAGTACACCTCAGGGAATCTGCGGTTTCGGATACGCGGTTTGTGGGGGTGCGTCGGCCATCGGGCGATCGCCGTACGGCCTCCGTCCGGACAGTACGTCCAACGGGCACTGTTGCGGCGCAGCAACTGCTTGCTTCCTCGGGAGGGCACGAATTCGCGTCGCCGATCGGATACGGTCACGGGGCAGCGTTCGTGCCGCGACCGGCGCGATCGCCAAGCGCCCGGCTTCGGCCGACTAGGGACGCAATAGTCCAAGAATGGACTCGCCGGCAGGGCCGTTGTCAAGCTCTTTCGGAGGCCTCCCGGTTCTCGGGCGCGTCAGGGCCTTTCGGGCGACCTCGCCCTCTCTCGGGCGATGGGCCCCTTCCGCAGGTGCACCGAGCCCCTCAGAAATCGAGGGCGCCTTCCTCGCCCAGCAGTTCCAAGACCCGCTCGCCGACGAGGGTCTCGCGGGCTTCGTCGCGACGCTGGATGGCCTCGCGAAGCCGCTTGAGCTCCTCTTCGAGCCGCTTCAGCTCCAACAGACGCCGCTCTTGGCGGACCTGGAAATGCTTGTCGATGGACTCCTTGATCTGCTCTCGGATCTCCACACGCTGCTCGCCCGACGCCCGCCGGTACTGGATGGCCAGCTCTCGGGTCCGCCGTTCCAGTTCGTAGTCCTCCGTGAGCAGCTTGTACATCTCCGGATCGTTCCTCTCCAGCGCGTCCCAGTTGTGGAACGGCCAGCGAGGAGGCCCTGCCGGATGCATGGGGCCACGAGGGCCGCGCGGGTCGAACCGGCCGGGCCGGTTCGGCATCGCCGCCGGCGGTCCGGCGGGGTTCGGGGGCTGGAGGTGCCGGCGCATGGGCCTTTGGGGAGCAGGGCCGGGTCCGGGAGGAAAGTCGGGCGGAGGAGCCTTGGTCCTGGGTTCGTCGCCAGCCTCTCGGCGAGGCAGCGGCGGCACGTCCTGGCACAGAACCGTGCCACTGAGCACGGACGCCAGTCCAATGCCCAACAGCATCGCGGCGGTCAGCCTCCTGGGCGACATGGCGAAATCTCCCTCAAGTGGGTGGGACACGCGAAATCTCGTCCGCGGCCAAGCGTGATCTCGAATGGGGTGAAGCGTCCTGCGTATGTCAAAGGGGGCTCTCGTCAAGCTCCTCGGCCATCTCCTCCAGCCCGGAATAAAGCGGCCCGAAGGCCCCGTCCACCTGATCCCAGTCCTGCTGGATGCGGACCACCTCCTGGGCGACGGAGGCAATCTGCTGGTCGAGCGGGTCGTCCCAGTCGACCCAGTCGGCAAGTGACGCGGTTTCGAGTTGCCCGGCGTCCGGGTTGAACTGCTCCCCGTCCGCCTGGACGATCTCGGCAAGCGATGCGTCTGAGCGCGTCGCCGGACGACCGGGCCGGTTGGCTCGAATCCACTTCCCGGCCAGCGTAACCCCGACCAGGAGTGAGGCGGCCAGCGCCACGATGCCCGCCACCTTGCGGCCGGTGCGGCGCCCCGGCTTCAGGGGTTCTCGCAGCTCGAGTGGCTGCTCGCGCGACGGCTCGGCCGCCTCGAGCAGCTCGCCCAGCGCCACCCAACCCTCTCGGAGGGAGGCCGTCTCCGCGTCGAGCGAGCCGTCGGTGGAACACTCCGACGCGGTCGCCCGCTCCAACTGGCGCTGTAGCCTGTCCAACTCATCGCTCACAGGGGGCTCTCCACAAGCAGCTTCCGCATGGCAATCAGACCCCGTCGGCAGTGGCTCAAGGCGGTGTTCAAGGGGCAGTCGATGATCTGTGCGATTTCGCCAAAGCTCAACTCGCCGTAGTACCGCAGAAGCAGGACCCGGCGCTGCACGGGCGACAGTCGATCCAGGGCCGCCGCAAGCCGGTCGGCCGCTTCCGCCTGAATGGGGGCCCCAGACGGCTCCGCAGCCCGGCTGACCGGCTCGATCTGCTTCCATGCCTCCTCGTCCAGCGTCAACTCCCGGCCTGCCTTGCGGCGGCGGTCGCAGACCAGCCGATCGGCGATTCGCAGCAGGTACGCCCGGGCGTTGCCCTGCTCGCGATAGCGGCCGCGAGCCTGCCACGCCCGGCAGAACACCTCCTGCGCGAGATCGTCGGCCACGTCCGGCCGTCGGACCATCGCCATCAGATAGCCGCGGACGGCCCCTCCGTGCTCGCGGGCCCAGGTGGCGAAGCGATCGTTCTGGTCGGCTCGTCGACGCAACGGGGTTTCCCCTATCGTTTTCAACGCGGACGGCCAAGGTTTATTGCGGCACGGGGCGAAGTCCGTCGTCATCGAGCGCAATCCGCCGCCAGACTGCCCGGAAGACGGGGTAGCGCAAGAAGTACTCCGCGGGGGTCAGCCAACTTCCCCCAACGGTGCGGTGTTTTGGATGGGCGAGTGAGGATTCCCCGCCGGACGGCGTCTATGACGCGCGCCCCTGCGCGTCCGTCCTATGAAACCCCGCCCCCGGCCCGGGGTTCCGGCCGTGGGGCGACACCGTTGCCTCATGCGTAACGCGCGAGGCGCTCGCGCCAACCCGTGGACGTATGGTCCGAATCTGGTATGTTGGCGACGATCTTCTTGGAGCTTGGCGGTGGAAGCTGGAGGATTCCTCCGCCACGTCGTGCTTGCCGCCTTGCGTGGCGGATGCGACGACGGCGAGTGCCGCACAGAGTCAGTGTCACACTGAAGAAATGAAGGAGCTTCCCGTGGAATCGACACGAGGGCGAGCGGTTCTTGGGCGAATTACCGTGGCGATCGGGATCGCGGCGGCGGGGATGCTCGTCGGCCCGGGCGTCCGCCCCGCGTCGGCGGAAAGGGCCCGGAAGCCCAACGTGCTCCTCATCTACACCGACGACCAGGGGACGGTGGACGTCAACTGCTACGGCTCGAACGACCTGATCACGCCCCACACCGACGCGCTGGCCAGGCAGGGCGTTCGGTTCACGCAGATGTACGCCCCCTCGGCGATCTGCTCGGCCTCCCGCGCCGGGCTGATGACGGGTCGATTTCCGGCCCGGGCCGGCGTGCCCGGCAACTGCCCCTCGATGAAAGGCCAGCCCGGAATGTCGCCCGACGAGGTGACCATCGCCGAGATGCTCAAGGCGTCCGGCTACGCCACCGGGCACGTGGGCAAGTGGCACCTGGGGTACACACCCGAGACGATGCCCAACGGACAGGGCTTCGTCTACTCCTTCGGCCACATGGGCGGCTGCATCGACAACTACTCGCACTTCTTCTACTGGGCCGGGCCCAACCGTCACGACCTGTGGCGAAACGGCGAGGAGATCTGGGAGGACGGCCGCTTCTTCATGGACTTGATGGCCGAGGAGTGCCGGCAGTTCATCGAGGAGAACCAGGACCGGCCCTTCTTCCTCTACTGGGCCAACAACGTGCCGCACTATCCGCTTCAAGGGACGGAGAAGTGGCGCGAGCAGTACGAGGATCTGCCCGCCCCGCGGAACATGTACGCCGCCTTCGTCTCCACCATGGACGAGCGGATCGGCCGGGTGCTGGCCAAGCTCGACGAGCTGGGACTGCGCGAGAAAACCCTGGTCGTTTTCCAGTCGGACCACGGCCACTCGACCGAAGAGCGGACCTTCGGCGGCGGCGGGAACGCCGGGCCGTATCGGGGCGCGAAAGGTTGCCTCTTTGAGGGCGGGCTCCGCATTCCCTCGATCGTCTCGCTCCCCGGCACGATCCCCGAGGGCGAGGTCCGCGATCGGATGGCCACCGGCTGCGATTGGCTCCCCACCATCGCCGAGATCTGCGGCGCAGAGCTCCCCAAGGTCAAGCTGGACGGCAAGAGCCTGGTGCCGGTGATCATGTCCAGCGAGGCCCCCAGCCCGCACAAGACGTTCTACTGGCAGCTCGGCCGCGGTCCGAACGCGCAGTGGGTCGTGCGCGAAGGCGACTGGAAGCTGCTGGGCAACGCCCGCGACACCAGCAACAAGGCCCCGCTCGGCAAGGACGACAAGCTGTTTCTGTGCAACCTGGCGGAAGACGTTACCGAAATGAAGAACCTCGCCCAAGAGCACCCGGACGTGCTCGAGCGGCTCGAGGCCCTGCGAGATGAATACGTCAAAGACATCGGCACGGAGTAGTGACGAATGCCGAAGGAGGAAGCTGACTGCTAGGGATCAGCCGAAAAACAACTTCCCGGCTTCAGTAGCAGGCACACGCCCTGTGCCGTCCGCCGGTTACGGCACACGGCGTGTGCCTACTACTCCGCAGATGTGAAGGTTATTCTTCGGCCGATCCTGACTCTCATCCAGAAGGAGCAAGCCATGGACTACCGACGAATCATCCCCTGCCTGGACGTCAAAGACGGCCGGCTGGTGAAGGGCGTGAACTTCGTGAATTTGAAGGAAGTCGGCGACCCGGCGGAAGCGGGCGCCGCCTACAGCGAAGCGGGGGCCGACGAGCTGGTGTTCCTGGACATCACCGCCACGATCGAAAACCGCAAGACGATGATCGACGCGGTCAGGCGGACCGTGGAAGGGATCTCGATCCCGCTCACCGTCGGCGGAGGCATCGCCAGCCTCGAAAACATCGAGGCGCTCGTGGACGTCGGGGTCTCGAAGGTCTCGATCAACACCGCGGCGGTCCGCCGGCCCGAGCTCGTCCGGGAAGCGGCCAAGCGATTCGGCTCCGAGAGGATCACGGTGGCGATCGACACGCGAAAAAGCGACGCGCTCCCTTC
The DNA here is from genome assembly GCA_035528065.1 of Thermoguttaceae bacterium. Taxonomy (GTDB): domain Bacteria; phylum Planctomycetota; class Planctomycetia; order Pirellulales; family Thermoguttaceae; genus DATKZH01. Next base: position 39,836 of record DATKZH010000120.1, read on the forward strand.
CGGCTTCGAGGTCGTGGTCCGCGGCGGCACGGAAGGCGCGGGCATCGACGCCGTCGAGTGGGCCCGAAAAGTCGAATCGCTCGGCGCCGGCGCGATCCTCCCCACCAGCATGGACGCCGACGGCATGCAGACCGGTTACGACGTCCCCATGACCCGGGCGATCGCCGACGCGGTGGGCGTGCCGGTGATCGCTTCCGGGGGCGCGGGCGCGCTGGAGCATCTTTATGAGGCGATCACCGAGGCCCACGCCGATGCGGTGCTGGTCGCCTCGATCGCCCACTTCGGCACGTTCTCCATCCGCGAGATGAAAGAGTATCTCAAGTCCCGCGGTATCCCGGTGCGACTGTAGATCGACGGCAGGTGCAAACGAGGCTTTCAGGATGATCCCGAAGTTTCGCGTCCAGCACGACGACGTCCTCACGGTGCCGTCCGACGTTTTGTTGGTGAAGTATGCCCGGGGGTTCCACGGGGTCGACCTGAAGGTTGCCCGGGCGCTCGCGCGGGCGGGGGTCTCCGCATTGGACGAGATCGACCCTGCTCCCGACGATTTCGTGATGGTCGAGACGAGGGGCACCATTGCGCCTTCGCGCGTGATGTTCCTGGGAACGCCGACGCTGTCCGCCTTCTCGTACAACGAGATGCGCCACTTCACCGCGCGGAGCATCGAAATCCTGGCGAGCCAGAGTGTCTCGGTAGGTCGGATGACGACGGTGATCCACGGCGTGGGGTACGGGCTGGACGCGGTCGAGTCGCTGGATAGCCTGATTCAAGGATTCCGGGAGGGGCTGGCGACGAAGGAGCTGCCCACGTTGGAGCAGATCGTGTTCGTCGAGCGGAACGAACGACGGGCGAGGATCCTGTGCCTCGCGGGGCCGCGGAGCGAAGCGCCCGACGGGCGGTCGAGAGATGCCTCGCTCCCCAGGCCGCTCGTTGGGGCCACGATGCAGCCGCCGCGCAGCGCCGAGGACCGCCCCGCGCCGGCCAAGCGGCACGTCTTCGTGGCCATGCCTTACGCCGAAGAGTTCGAGGACGTGTACGAGTTCGGGATCTACGGGCCGATTCGGCGATGCGGGTTCATTTGCGAGCGAGTCGACCAGGCGGCGTTCACGGGCGACATCTTGCAGCGGATCCGGCAGAGGATCGAGACCGCCGACCTGGTGATCGCCGACCTGAGCGGCGCCCGGCCCAACGTCTACCTGGAGGTCGGGTACGCGTGGGGGAAAGGCATTCCCGTCGTCTTCGTCGCCCGCGACGGCGAAGAGCCCCATTTCGACGTGAAAGCGCACCGCTGCCTCTATTATCGAACCATCAAGCAACTGGCTGGGGACCTGGAGAAGCTCATCCTGGGCCTTCACGAGGCTTGAATAGGGATCGAGCTGCGTGCCGGAATCGGCTTGCTCGACGATTGTCGAAGCCTAGCCCGCCGTTTGCATCGACCTCTCCTTTCGGCTATTCTGGCTCAGGTAGAATACCAGAGCGTGGCCGGGCGGAGACGACCCCGGCGCGGCGTGCCAGGTTGTCGTGTGCGCTATCCGGTGCTTTCCCGCTTGTTTCTCAGAATGACTGGAGTCTGCATCATGGCCGATCTCAACCGCCGAGGGTTTCTGAAGACGGCGACCGCCGTCGGCTTGTCCGGCGTCGGGCTTCTTGCGTCTCGACAGGCCGCTGCCGCGGAAGGGGGCAAGCGGAAATTCACCATGGACCTCCGCTGCGGGGCGATCGGCGTGAAGGCCGACCTGCGGGAGGCGATTCGGCTTGCGCACCAGTACGGGTTCGAGTCGGTCGAGCCGTCGGCCCCGACCCTGGCGAAGCTGTCCGACGCGGAACTGGGGGAGCTGCTCGCCGATCTGAAGGGGAAGAATCTGGTCTGGGGGGCGGCCGGGCTGCCCGTCGACTTCCGCGGTGACGAGTCGAAGTTCCAGGACGACCTCAAACAGTTGCCCGACCTGGCAGCCGCGCTCCAGCGGGCCGGCGTCACCCGCGTGGGCACGTGGATCTCACCCACCCACAACTCGCTCACCTATGTGGCCAACTTCCGGCAGCACGCACGGCGGCTGCACGAGGTGGCCAAGATCCTCGGCGATTGCGGACAGCGGTTTGGGCTGGAGTACGTGGGCCCCAAAACCTCCTGGACCAAGGGCCGTTACCCCTTCGTGCATACCATGGCAGAAACCAAGGATCTCTTGGCCGAGATCGGCCGGGACAACGTCGGTTTCGTGCTCGACAGTTGGCACTGGTACACGGCCGAGGAGACGGAGGCCGACCTGCTCACGCTGACCGGCCACGACGTCGTCGCCTGCGACCTGAACGACGCGCCGGCGGGGATCCCCGTCGACGAGCAGATGGACGGAAGCCGCGAGCTGCCAGCCGCCACGGGCGTGATCGACCTCGCGGCGTTTCTCGGCGCCTTGGTCAAGATCGGCTACAACGGCCCGGTCCGCGCCGAGCCGTTCAACAAGAAGCTCCTCGCCATGCCCAACGAAGAGGCGATGGCCGCCACCGCCGCGGCGATGAAGAAGGCGTTCGCCCTGGTGGAGTGATCTTGGTCGGCTCCAGCGTGCCTGGGGGCGTGAGTCTCCGCGCAGCCCGTCCATCGGAGCCGGCCGTGTTCAGGATGGCACGACCGGCGTGCGATGGATCGGGAACGGGAGGATATCTTGGCACGGAGACCGGACGCCCGTGGCCCCGCGAGGAGGGTCGCGGCGGCCTTGCCCAGGGCGACTCAGGTGGCGGGGTTCTGCCCGGACGGGCTCAGGGAGTCTCGCATCTCCTGGTGATCTTCCTGTCGAGTGTGCGGGGTGTCCTATTGGCTCGGGAAGGTGGTGAGAGGGCCCGGGCCGGGCAGGATCGTGGTGGGCGGCGTGCTGTAGGTGGCGGGGGGCGTGCTGTAGGTGCCGGGCGCGCAGGGATCACACGGAGCGGCCGAGCCGCACGGATCGCACGGGTTGGCGGGACAGCAGGGGTCGCTCATCACCTCCGGGGCCACCATCGTCGTGGGAAACAGGGCGCCCCGTCGAAACCAGTCGCAGCACTTGCAGCCGACCGTGCCGACCGTCAACGTCACTATTGCCGTTAGAACTAGCAGCTTCTTCATCATGAGGATCTCCTGTCGAAACATACCGGCTCCCTTGCCGGGCCATCGACCAGACAACTCTACACCACGCCGGATGATGTGCAAACGAAACGGCGCCGATTTTCCGAAACGGGCCGTATATTTTTCGCTACCCTCCAGGTTAAACAGAGGCTACACTTCCATAAACGAGCCGAAGGCTCGGATCTCGTCGGAAGTTGCGAATCGTCAGTTGCCCCGTTGACTTCGGGAGGCCCCTCATGCACAAGATTCGTTGGACCAGAGCGATGCGGGTGCCGGCCGCCGTGGCGGTCGGACTGGCCGTGTTTCTTGCCGCCGGCGTGTGCGCCGCGGTCCAGGCACCGCACGACGTCTGGCTGATTAGCACCCGTAGTGCCCCTTGGTCGAACCCCGTCGACGGTGAGGACCGGATCGTGTACTGGCATTTGGACGCCGACAAGAATTGGGCCTCGGCCGACCTGGAAGCCTTCCTGGCGACGGACGACACGGCGGTACCCACGTGTGTGTACATCCACGGCAACCGCACCACTCACAGTGAGGCGGTGCGGGAAGGGTGGAGCGTGTCGCAGAAGCTCAAGCGGGAAGCACCCGACCGCCCCTTGCGGTTCGTCATCTGGTCGTGGCCGGCCGACCAGATCCGCGGGATCCGGCAGGACGTCCAGGTCAAGGCCTACCGCAGCGACGTGCAGGCCTATTACCTGGCCTACTCGCTGGGGCGGATGAACCCGGAGGTTCGCGTAAGTCTGATCGGCTACAGCTTCGGCGCCCGGACGATTACCGGCGCATTGCACCTGTTGGC
>DATKZH010000121.1:0-41139 GCA_035528065.1 Thermoguttaceae bacterium
ACGCTCCGGGAAACAGCGACCACCGCATCACGATATCCAAGCTAGCGTCATTTTCCCGGCATGCCCAGTGGGCCTCCGAAAAAAATCACAGCCTCGCCGTGTGCCGTAACCGGCGGACGGCACACGGCGTGTGCCTGCTACTGAAGTCGGGAAGTTGCCTTTCCGCCAATCCTAAGCCAAGCCCTGCCAGGGAGGCTCCCCTCAGGAGCTTGACGGCCCTCCTCCACTCATCGTACCCAAAACGGCCGCCCGCGGAAATCCTCTGGGCCGGAGGTCGGGCAAATCCCGGCGTCGCATACGCCCGGAAGTTGAGAACGCGCGTGAGCACGCACGGAACCCGATCGGTGTCAGTCCTGCGGCCGCTCGCTCGGCCGGGCCGCGTTCTCCGGCAGCACGTCGGCCAACTTCTGGGGGTGCCTGAAGATCCGCCAGCGGTCCGCGGGGACGGCGTCGAACGCCGCCTTGAAGCGGGCGTCTTCCCGACCCGATCCGTCGACGTTGCGAATGAGGACGCGGACGACCTGCTCGGGGTGCTTCCGCGCGGCGGCCCCGTAGATTTCCGGATCCTGCTCCCCGGCGTCGCCCACGAGGATGAACCGCCGGCGGGGAAAATCGGCCAGGATCCGCTCGACGGCCGCCGACTTGTATCCTTCCTGCGAGCCGAATAGCCCCAACGCCGAGCGGTCCTTCAGTCGAAACCGCTTCAAATGGAACGTGCCGGGCGGAAAGCCTTGGTCCTCGATGAACTCGCAGAGCGGCCCGTAGAGCTGCCAAGGGCTGGCCGACAGGTAGTGAAAGGCCGCCCCGGCGTCGGCCCACCGCCGGTACAGCTCGGCCATCCCTTCCACCGGCTTGAACTCGCGGAGGAACGTGTTCCGCACGAGGGCTCGCCGGTCGCGGACCATGCTCACCTTGATCGTGTCGTCCACGTCGGAGATCACCGAGAGCCCTCCCGGGCCGATCAGCCGCACCCGGCCGGCGAACGTGCGGCGGTCGCCGGGGCGGGTCACCGCCTGAAACGTGAGCCAATCGGGGCCGTCGGGGTCGGCGCGACGCAGTCGGTCGACCTCGGCGGCCGGCAGCTTGAGCGTTGCCGTGAAGTGGCCGTCGGCGCCGGAAGTGCCTGCCGCATACACCTTGTCGCCCAAACGAATCGCGATACCCTTGCCGCCCTCGTTGTCGACCAGGAACGCCCTCGCCCGCTCCTTGAAGATACGGGTCTCCGCTTCCTCTTTGGCGAGCCCCCCCAGCCGGCGCAACAGGGCCAGCAGGGCCTCCCGCTTGAGCGAATCCTCCTCCGGCTCGAAAATCGACCCGTGGACGGAGACGCTCCAGGCCCGGCCGTCGTCGACCTGACGCGCGTACGTCGGGTAGAAGACGACGACCTCGTCGTCCTTGATCTCGGATTTGGCGTCAGCCATCGGGAGCGTCAAAACGAAGACAAAGGACCACATCGGCGAGCGACCAGATCGATTTGCGTTATGCTTCCCACCACCGCGGCAGCGACCGAAATGCCCAGGCGCAGAAGCCTACCCAAGCGAGGCAATTCACGACGGCAGCGCCGAGTCGTAGCCGAAGCGACTCGTACCTGTGAGGCAAGTACCACAATAGCAGCGTCATGAAAGGGAGGTACGGGAACCACACGAAAACCCACAGCAGGAGCAACGGCCCCCATGCGATCCATTCGAAACCGGGCAATTCCCCAAGGCCGATCCACATTCCCAGCCATAGGCCCAGAAACGAAGTCGCGAAAATCACCAGCAGCCAGCCAACCGTCGACTCGGCGGCGTCGCAAAACGTCGACAGCGGGTAATGACAAAGGGGGCGCATCACGGCGAGACATGCTGCTTGCCTCGTGCCCAGTTCTGCCTGGGCACGCAATGCCCGGCGGACTCTGCCGGCTCTGCCTACCTGAGCGAGGAAGCGCGTCGCTTATAACGCGTTCCCAGGCGAAGCCCGGAAACGAGCCGGGAGCGGCCGGCGCTCCCGCGGATCTCTTCACTCGTCGCCAGAGCGAATCGCCAGGATCTCGAACCGGGTAATGCCTGCCGGCACTTCGATCTCGACCTGCTCGCCCACCTTCTTGCCGAGCAAGCCCTGGGCCAGGGGGCTGGTGACGAGGATCTTGCCCGCCATGTAGTCCTCCTCGCCCGCCCCGACCAGCGTGAACTCCTCCTCGTCGCCCAGATCGAGGTCCTTGACGACCACGGTCGCGCCGAAGGCGACCTCGCCCTTGGGGACCTTGGTCGGGTCGATCAGGACCGCCCGGGAAAGCTTGTCCCGAATGACGTTGATCTCCCGCTGGAGCATGCCCTGGGCCTCGATCGCGCCGTCGAACTCGGCGTTCTCGCTCAAGTCCCCCTCGGAGCGGGCCTTGGCAATCCTCTCCAGGATCTCAGGCATCTCGACTTGCTCCTTCAGGGCGAGGTCTCCCTTGAGCTTGTCGTACCCTACCCGGGTCATCGGAATGCGGTCCGACATCTTGTGTACCCCCAGAATAGCGGAAGACGGGCCCTCATAATAGGGAATCCCCGTCCGTGTCGTGCGGCTCGACTCCGGCCGAACGCGTCGGGAGGGCCCGATCGGCCCCGTAAACGAGGATACGCTATGGGCCGCCGGCCGGCAACTGAGGAAAGAGGGGGGGATCCTGGCCCATAAGGCTGGCATGCGAATCCAGGGAAGCAACGTATCAAGCTGGACAAACTGGGCTGGATCCTTCCGGTTGGGTCGACTCTACCCGGCATGCCGGTAGTAGCTAATGTCGTGATCGCGACGGCTCCGATGAAGAGGTACAACCCACGGCCTACCTACAGCGGTGGGTTGCCTGACGGTCAAGAAGGACGACCCAGGACCGTCGAAGGTGGCAGGCTCGACACCTCACCGCAGGCCCGACGACGTCGGAATTCCTGCGGACCTCGTCGGTGTGGGCCTCCAATCGCGACGCGGTCAGCGACTGCCTCGTGGACAACTTGTGGCTTCTGTGGACAACTTGTGGCTTCTGGGGGGGAACCACCAACCAATGGGCAGCGATGGCACGATCTGGACGTCTACTTTGGTGGTCTGCCTGCTGGCGGCCTGCACCGCGTGCGGCCGAAACCGGTTCATCGCCCGGCGCGATTCCCCGCTACGCTCACCCTCGCACACCCGCGCCGTTGCACACAAGAGTATCGGTCGGGTCGACGGAGGCTTCGGTCAGGTCGAGTCAGACATCGATTGGGGTGACGCAGGCATCGCTCGGGCTGACGAAAGCATCGGTGGACTCGACCAGGGCATGGTCTGGGACGACGAGATCTTGCGCCAAGTTGACGACGGCCTGTGCCAGACCGAGTGGATCGACCCGTTCGCGACCAGGCCGATCCGCCCCCGGCGTCGCCTGGGCAACCGGCTGGCCCGCCGGCGACCGATCCTGTGCTCCACCTTCCGAGAGCTCGGGTGCAAGATGCGCACCGATTGCGAGAACTACTACGACTGGGATTCGACCGCCGACCTGCTCTTGGGCATCGCCGGCGCAAGCGTTTTGGCCAACACCTCGTTGGACCACGACTTCCGGGACTGGTACCAGGAGGACGTGCACGGCGAAAGCACCGACGATTTCGCGAAAGTCTGGCGGCGGTGCGGCGACGGGCGGTACGTCATCCCCGCTTTCGGCTTGATGGTGTTTGTCGGCCGGATGTACGACCAGACGCCGTGCGGCAGCGTGCTGGGTGGGCTCGCATTCCGAACCGAGCGAGCCTATCTGGTCGGCACGCCCAGCATGCTCTTCCTCCAGTATTGCCTGGGCGGGGCCCGACCGGGCGACAGCGAATATGAGTCGCGCTGGAGGCCGTTCGAGGAATCGCATGGGGTGAGTGGGCACGCCTTCATCGGCGCCGTGCCTTTCATCACCGCCGCCCAGATGACCGATGATCCCTGGCTGAAGACGGGCCTCTATGCCTGTTCCCTGCTGCCTACCTGGTCCCGGATCGACCACGACGGGCACTATCTCTCCCAATGCTGGCTCGGTTGGTGGATGGCCTATCTCGCATGCCGCGCCGTGAACCACACGGAGCACGAGTACGATCAGCTCACGTTCACGCCGGTCGCCACGCCCGAAATGGTCGGGATCGGCGTGGTGTATGAGAGGTAGGGTCGGGCAATCGATGGCAGCGGGCAGCGGGCGGTGAGCGACGGGCGCCGGCCATCCCGGCGTCGGAGAGCCGCTTGCGGCTTCGTCCCCCGTTCGACCGGGAGACCCTTGCCGGCGACGGCAAGCTTCGAGTAGGCTTACTTGAAGCGACGCGATTCGGTTTCCCGCTACGGGTCCCCAGTTCGTGGAGGGGCACACGATGGAAGAGGCCTTCAACCCTTACCGGGACTGGCTAGGCATCGAGGGCGGTCGACCCCCGGGCAATCACTACGAGTTGCTCGGCATCGACCTTTTCGAGGGGGACCCGGGGGTCATTGCCCAGGCGGCCGACGTCCTGACGGCCCGAATCCGGGGTATCCGTCCGGGGCCGCACCTGGCCGAATGGCAACGCCTGATCGACGCGGTGGCCGGGGCGAGGACGTGCCTCCTGGACCCGGCCGCCAAGGCCGCCTACGACGCCTCGTTGCAGGCCCAGCCGTCCGATCCAACCCCCGGAAGCCCCCCTCCGCAAGGGCAGACTCCCGTAGCACCCGAGCGGGCACCTCCGGCAACCCCGGGCCAGCCGGCTTGGCAGCCGCCGGGGCAGCCCACCGCGCCGGAGCCCCCGCCGATCCAGTCGACGGCGCGCCCCGCCCCGGGGCCACCATCCCCTCATCCCGAGGCAACGCCTTTGTTCCCGCACGGCGGGCAGCCAGGCGGAGTGGTGGTCCCTTCGGTAGCCTCGCGGAGGGTCGTCAGGAGACCGCGTTCCGGGGCACAGATTGCCGTCTACCTCGTCACCCTGGTCCTCTTGATCGTGGCGGGGGTGTTCGGCTACATGCTCTATCAACGGCGTAGTGGCGCGCCGACCGGCGACCGGGCCGTCTCGCAAGCCGATCCGAAGAACCTCGCCCCCGGCGATTCCAGCCAACCGGCTCCAAAGCGACCACCACGCGCCGGGCCGGGAGGCAAGCCTCCGGAGCAACGCCAACCGGACACAAGACCCGCGCCGAACGGGAAGCCGAAGCAGGAGGCAGGGCAGCCCCCCGGCCGGGAGACCCAGCCGACAGACCCACCGGCACCTCTAGCGCCCGTTGATAGAGAGCGACAAGAGGCATTTCGTCAGTCGCTGGCCGTCGCGCGGGTCACCCTATCGGAACACGACCTGGCCGCCGCGCGCACGCATCTCGAATCGGCCGCCTCCGATGCTCAAACGCCGGAAGAGCAGGCGGAAGTCGATCGGCTCGACACCTTGCTGGGCCACCTGGACGAGTTCTGGAAGGCAATGCGCGGAATCGTCGGCAAGCTGCAGCCGGCCGACACGCTACCCGTGGGTGAGACGATCGTCGCCGTCGTGGAAGCGACCCCCGAGGAGTTGACGCTCAAGGTGGCAGGGCGAGTGCGGACCTACCCGACCGACGACCTCCCCTCCAAGCTCGTCCAGGCGTTGGCCGACGCACGGTTCGCCAAGGACCCGGCAACCAAGGTGATCGTCGGCACCTACCACCTGGTCGATCCGGACGGCGACGCGGCGCGCGCCCGTCAGCTATGGGCCGAAGCCGCGCAGCAAGGCGTCGACGTCGAGGACCTGATGCCCGAGCTGACCGCATGGGGGGACGCTTCCGCGCCCCGGGCCGGTCCCACCAAGCCGGAGGAGGCGGAGCAGGCCGTCAAGGAGAAGTTCAAGGAGCAGTACGCCCAAGCGACCGGCGCCGCCGGAAAGGCTCAACTGGCGAGCGAGCTCTTCAGCGCGGGCGAGGCGACCACCGAGGACCCGGAGCTGCGGTCGGCCCTGTTCCGCGAGGCCCGCGACATGGCAATCGCCGCCGGCGACGCGGAGCTGGCGTTTCAAGCGATCGAGCGACTCGCCGGTCTCAACGTGATCGACGTCCTGGCGGTGAAGGCGGAAGCGCTGACCGCCGCAGCGAAGAACGCCCGAGGGTCAAGCGCCCAACAGGCCATCGTCCAGACCGCGCTTCGGTTGGTCGAGTACGCCGTCGTCGAGGGGCAGATCGAGCAGGCAAGAGCCCTGGCCGAGCTGGCCCTGTCCGCCGCCCGAAAGTCGAACAGCCGCCCGCTGATGGAGCAGGCCAAGCTGGTCGTCGAGCAAGTCGAGGCGCGCCAGAAACAGGGCAAGACGAACGGAACGCAGGCTGAAGAATGATCGCCGGCCCGTCAACGTATCTCCATCGCTCGGGAGGATTCGCATGGCGGCACACCAACCGCACCCGCCCCTCAGCCGGATCGCCGAATCCCGTCAGCCCCCGGGCGGCATCCGGCGATGCCAGTCGGTCGCCTGCTGATACTGGTGGGCCACGCGGAGGATGGTCGCCTCGTCAAAGGGCCTTCCCACTAACTGCATGCCGATCGGCAAGCCGTCTTCGGAGAACCCGCAGGGAACCGATATCGCCGGGTGCCCGGAAACGTTCAGCGGCAGAAGCAGGCCCAGATAGGCGTGCAACAGCAGGGTGGGTCCGCCGGGCAGGTCGACCGTTTGCGCCCCGAATCGGGTGGCCACGGCCTGTGAGGCGGGCGTCAGGAGCAGGTCGACCGAGGCGAACGTTTCGGCCCAAGCCCTGCGGACGACGCGGCGGACCCGCTGCCCCTTGAGGTAGTCGACCGCGGGCAAGAGCAGCCCGGCCTCGAGCTGGAGGCGGACCGGCTCGCTGTATTGGTCGGCCCGGTCGACGAGGAACGGTTGGTGGTACGAGGCGGCTTCGGAGAAGATGATCGCCCGATGGGCGCCGAGCACCTCGTCCCAATAAGGCAACGTGACGTCAACGCACTGGGCCCCGAGCGACGCCAGCTCGGCGCTTGCGGCCTCCACGGCCCGTGCCACGTCCGGCTCGAGCGAATCGAAGAAGCCGGCGCGGGGGAGCCCGATCCTCAGGCCGTGGAGGGGCTCGTCGAGGTCTCGCGTATACGGGGGCACCGGCTCGCGGCTCGACGTCTCGTCGCGCGGGTCCTCCCCGGCGAGGACTTCCAGGACCAGCGCCGCATCCTGGGCGGTTCGCACCAGCGGTCCCACGTGGTCCATGCTCCAGGCGAGCGGCGCGACCCCGGCGCGGCTCACCCGGCCGTACGTCGGCTTCAGCCCCACGATCCCCGAGAGCGCGGCCGGCAGGCGGATCGATCCGCCCGTGTCGGACCCGAGGGCCACCGGGCAGATGCCCAACGCCACGGCCACCGCCGACCCGCTCGACGACCCGCCGGAGAACCGCTCCGGGTCCCACGGGTTGGGGCAATCGCCGAACGTGGGGTTCTCTCCGGTGAACCCGAAGGCGCACTCGTGCATGTTCGTCTTGCCCACCAGCACGGCGCCCGCGTCCAAGAGCCTCTGGACGACCGTGGCCGTGCCGCCGGCCACCCGATCGGCGAACGCCCGGGAGCCGCACGTGGTGCGGAAGCCCTCCACGTCGATCAGGTCCTTGACGGCGAACGGGACGCCGGCCAGCGGCAACTGCGATCCGCGGCGGACCCTCTCGTCGACGCGGTCGGCCTGCTCGCGGGCCAGCTCGGGGGTGAGCGTGATGAACGTGTGAAACGGCTCCTGGTATCGTTCGGCCTTCTGCAGGGCGTCTTCGACGAACGAGCGTGCGGTCCGCGTGCCGGACCGGACCGCGGCGGCGATCTCCAGACAACTTGCCGGATGCGCGGTCATGGCTCCCTCGCGTCGTAAATCGTGACCGGCTCGACTTCGGCGATCTCCATCGCCCGCATCGGAGCCATCTCCGAGATGAGTGCGCCAAGCAGCGCGGCGACGGCTGCGAGCCGGTGCTCGCCCAGCGGCGTTCCGACCAGCTCGCGGGCCGCGCGGGCGACGGTCTCCGACGAGAGTCTCGGCGTGTCCGGCATCGGTCCGACCTTCGTGCTCGTGGCCTCGGCTGCCGGAGCCAACCGCCGTGGACGTGGGAGCCGGCAACGCGGGACGTCGAAATCGGTCCCCAGCGTATCCCGTGGCGCGTCGGGCGTCAATTGCGTCGAAGGGAGCCTGGCCGCGTCGAACAATGCTTATTCACTCTCGCACAGCAAGCGAGCCCCCCTCCAAGCCCAGGGGTTGCAACCCCTGGGCGTCGAAGCAGCGATACGGGACGTTCCCCAGGGACGATGCAAGCGAGGATCCATGGAAGTCCGGTGTCCGACGAGGGCTATCCGTAGGCCGCGATTTCAACTATCGTGGTGGGCAAGGGGCGCCTCCGGGTCCGTGTTGAGAAGATCAGGATGCGTGAGGGAAACGTTCCACTCGTGGCGGACGCTCTTTCCGCGAAAGACGAGGATTAGACCATGCGTTTGCGATGCCTGCGTTTGACGTGCACGGCGCTCTCACTTGTCCTCTGCCTGGTGGCGACGCTCACGGCCACGGGCGTCGCGGCGGCGGATTCCGGCGTTGCGCTGCTGGTATCGGCAACCTCGCCCGACCAGCTCGGCCCGGAGTCGCAGGCGGCCTGGGCGTTGGCCAAGGAGGTGGCGTCGGCCGTGCTCATCCTTCCCGGACAAGACGGCACGTTCGTCGACGCGAGCGGCCAACCGGTCTCGCTCGACCGGTTTCGCGTCGTCTGGCATCACCAGGGCGATTCGGCCGACCAGACGACCGCGCTCGACGATCCCCGATCGCTCCAAGCGTTGAAGAAGCACGCCAGCGACGGCCACGCCCTGTTTCTCTCCGGCGCCGCCCTGGCGATGGTCCATTCGATGGAAATCGAGGCGGCGAAGCCCCGGCTCGGCGGGCCGGGCAAGGACGACTACGTGGCCAAGCTGATCCCCGAGCAGGCCGGGCACCCGATCTTCGACGGGCTGAGGGCCGAGGGGATCGACTTGCCCCCGAGCGTCGGCGGAAACCCCCGCGAGCTCAGCGTGGCGATCAACGACGGGGGCTTTTCGGCCTACTCCGATTTTCACGGCTCGGGCGGGCCGCGCTCGGGAATGCTGCTGGCCCGGGCAGCGGCCGGCGCGGAGAACCCGCTGGTGGAATACGAAGTGGGCAAGGGCCGCGTGATCGTCCTGGGCTGGCGGCTCCCCCACTACAGCCACGCCGACAACGCCCATCGCGCGAACCTCGAACGACTCACCGGAAACATCCTGACGTACCTCGGCGACGCCGCGAAGTGGCAGCAAGTCGTGGTCGGTGCTTTCAGCACTGCTGGACAAGCCAGCAGTGGCACCCCGACGCCGAGTCCGGAACCGGGCGTCCCCAGCGACCGGTGGCGGGCGCTGCGGACGGCCGTCGTCGACCTGATCGAGACGTTCCAGGACCGCTATCCCGATGGCGCGCAGTACCTGAGCCGCCTCGACGCCCTGAAGCGATCCCAGGATGCCCTGTCGGACGAAGCCGGCGAGCCCGATCAAGAGAAGCAGTCGAAGCGGAACGCCCTCGCCGCCGAGTTCGCCGCCCTGAAGCAAGAGGCCCTGCTGGCCAATCCGCTTCTGGACTTCGACCGCTTGCTCCTCGTCGAGCGGGGAGAGGGCAAGCTGGGGCTCCCGGCCAACTGGCAGAGCAATTCGAGCCTGCCCGCCGCGGGCTACGACAATCGCCTGGCGGTGCTCTCGCCGGTTCGGCCCGACGGCGAGCTGACGACTCTCTACCGCCCCGACGGCGGGCGGTTCCTCGGCGACGTCGAGCTTCATTACGACGCCGACCGGATGTTGTTTTCCATGCCCGGCAGCAACGGGCGCTGGCGCGTGTTCGAGATGAGCATCGACGGCTCGGATCTGCGCGAGCTGCCCCTGATCAACGAGCCCGACGTGGACAACTACGACGCCTGCTACCTGCCCGACGGTCGGATCGTGTTCGCCTCGACGGCGGCGTACGTGGGCGTGCCGTGCGTGTACGGCAGCTCGTACGCGGCGAACCTCTACCAACTGGAGCGCGACGGCTCGATCCGGCAGCTCACCGTCGACCAGGAGGACAACTGGTGCCCCGTGGTCACTAACGGCGGCCGCGTGATGTACCTCCGCTGGGAGTACACGGATCTGCCCCACTCCAACTCGCGGATCCTCTTCCACATGAACCCGGACGGCACCGGGCAGATGGAGTATTACGGCAGCAATTCGTTCTTCACCAACTCGTTCTTCTACGCCCGGCCTATCCCGGGGCGTCCGACCAAGGTCGTGGGCATCGCCACGGGTCACCACGGCGTGGCGCGTTCCGGGCGGCTCTTGATCCTCGACCCGGCCTTGGGGCGTCACGAGGCGGACGGCGTGGTGCAGGAGATTCCCGGCTGGGGCAAGAAGGTCGAGCCGATCATCCTCGACCCGCTGGCCGACGGCGCGTGGCCGCAGTTCCTCCATCCCTTCCCGCTGAGCGAGAAATACTTCCTCGTTTCCGCCAAGCCGACGCCCGCGTCGCGGTGGGGCATCTACCTGGTCGACGTCTTCGACAACATGACGCTGATCAAAAAGACGGAAGGCTACGCCCTCCTCGAGCCCGTGCCCGTTCAGAAGCGGCCGGTCCCGCCGGTCATTGAAGACCGGATTGACCCCGAGCGCCGCGACGCGCTGGTCTACCTGAGCGATATCTACGTGGGCGGCGGCCTGCAAGGGATTCCCCGCGGCACGGTCAAGAACCTCCGCCTGCTTTCGTACCACTTCAGCTACCGGGGGATGGGCGGGCTGCTGGGCTCGATCGGGATGGACGGGCCGTGGGACATCAAGCGGGTGCTGGGCACCGTGCCGGTCGAGTCGGACGGCTCGGCCCTGTTCCGCGTGCCCGCCTACACGCCCGTCGCCGTCCAGCCGCTCGACGAAAACGGCCAGGCCCTCCAGATCATGCGGAGCTGGTTCACGGCCATGCCCGGCGAAGTGCTTTCCTGCGTGGGCTGTCACGAGAAGCAGAACACGGGCACGCCCAACCAGCGGACGCTCGCCGCCCGGGGCCAGCCCGCCGAGATCGCCCCCTGGTACGGCCCGGTCCGCGGATTCAACTTCGCCCGCGAGGTCCAGCCGGTCCTCGACAAGCACTGCGTCGTCTGCCACGACGGCCGGCCCCGCGACGACGCCCCCGGGCTGGCCGACCTGCGAGGCGCGGAGATGATCGCCGACTGGAATTCGGGGATCGCCGGGCACGTCAATCCCAAGTTCGGCGGCAAGTTCTCCGCGTCGTACGCCGAGCTGCACCGCTACGTGCGCCGGCCCGGCATCGAGAGCAACATCCGGCTGCAAACGCCCATGGAGTTCCACGCGAGCACCACCGAGCTCGGCCAGATTCTCTCCAAGGGACACTATGGCGTCCGGCTCGAGCCCGAAGCATGGGACCGGCTCTCCACCTGGATTGACCTGAACGCCCCCTACCACGGCACGTGGACGGAGATCGCGGGCAAGGAGGCGGTCGAGCCGCCGGCCGCGCGGGCCCGGGAGCTGAAAAAGCGGTACACCGGCGTGGACGAAGACCCCGAGGCGATCCCCGAGCCGGCCAAGTACGACACGCGGCCGGTGACGCCGGAGCCGCTTGCCGAGCCGCCGGCAGCGTTCGTCGCGTGTCGGGGCTGGCCGTTCGATGCCCAAGAAGCCCGGCGACGCCAGGCCGAGGCAGGGCCGGTCGAAGAGACGATCGACCTGGGCGAGGGCGTGGCGCTCGCGCTGGTCCGCATCCCCGCCGGCGAGTTCGTGATGGGCGATGCCGGCGGGCACCCGGACGAGCGCCCGCTGTGCGCCGTGAAGATCGAAACGCCGTTCTGGATGGGCCGGTTCGAGGTCTCCAACGCCGAGTTCGCCCGGTTCGATCCCGGACACGATAGCGGCGTCGAGCCGATGCACGGCTACCAGTTCGGGATCCACGGGTATCCGATGAACGGGCCCAAGCAGCCGGCCGTTCGGCTGTCGTGGGACGAGGCGATGGCCTTCTGCGATTGGCTGAGCGCGAGGTCGGGCCGGCACTTCACGCTCCCGACCGAGGCGCAATGGGAGCATGCCTGCCGTGCCGGCACGGCTACGCCGATGTGGTACGGCGACCTCGACGCCGACTTCTCCAGCTTCGCCAACCTGGGCGACGCCAAGCTCCGGGAATTCGCCCTGGACACGTACATCCGCGTCCACCTGGTGCCCGATCCCAACAAGTACGACGACTGGGTGCCTAAGGACGACCGGTTCAACGACGGCGGGTTCGTTTCGGCCAACGTCGGCAGCTACCAGCCGAACCCCTGGGGCCTCTGCGACGTGCACGGGAACGTGTGGGAATGGACCCGATCCACGATGCGACCCTACCCCTATCGGGAGGACGACGGTCGCAACGACCCGGCCGCTCCGGGCAAGCGGGTCGTCCGCGGCGGCTCCTGGTACGATCGTCCCACTCGTTGCCGCTCCGCGTTCCGCTTGGCGTACGAGCCGTACCAGCGCGTGTTCAACGTGGGGTTTCGCGTGGTGATGGAAGCCGAGTGACGTGTCCGAGCGGACGACGATTCAGGTCAAACGGCAGTCCCCCAGTGACGTACCTGCCCCCCCGTCGAAGGGATTGACGGGCACCAGCTAGCCCGATACGGTCCTGACATTAGCGCCGGCTTTCTGCGGTACCTGTCTCGATTTCAGGGGAGGACGTCATGCAGTGGTCTCGCTTTCGCACCGGACTGTTTCTGACGCTTCTGGCGCTTGCCCTTGCGCTGCTGGTCCTGCCGGCGGCTGCGCCGACTGCGTCGGCCGCCGAGCCGCCCGGTCTTCAAAAGGCCATGCAAGCGCAGGAGCGACACACGGCTCGTCTGATGGCCCTGCCGGACGTCGTGGGCACGGCCGTCGGACTGGACGCCCAGGGCCAACCCGCGGTCAAGGTCCTCACCGCCCGGGGCGGCGTGGCGGGAATTCCCGCGAATCTCGAGGGGGTTCCCGTCGAGGTGGAGGTCACGGGCCTGTTCTTTGCCATCCCGGGCCGACCCGCCGGGAAGAAGCCGCCGCCGCTCCCCGCCGTTGATCCGACCAGCCGCTTCGACGATCCCGTCCCGATCGGCGTTTCGACCGGCAACGAGTTTTCATGGTCGGCGGGCACCATTGGCTGCAAGGTCTTCGCGATCGTGGAGGAGACGGTGGAGTGTTACGCACTGAGCAATGTTCATGTGTTCGACCCTTGGCACTATGGAGTATCTTCTGAAGGTAATCCGAACGCGGTAGAACGCGGAGAACGGATGGTGCAGCCGGGCCGCATCGACGACCCCGCAGATGATGGTGGTGTGGCCACCGAGGACAACATCCTCGGCAAGATTGTCGGCTCCGTCCCGATCGATTTTAGCGGCGAAGCCACCAACTACGTCGACGCGGCGATTGCGATCGTGCCGACGGCCGACTATGAGGGCGTCGGCGATTGTCGCACGCTTGGAAACAGTACACCGATCGACGGCTATGGGACGCCCGAATGGGCCGATTGGGAGCATACTGTCTGCGCAGATGTCGGCCAGGCCGTCCAGAAATACGGTCGATCCACCGGGCTGACCAAGGGCGAAGTCAGTCTCGTGAATGTTACCGTCGAAGTAGGCTACGACGTCGGCACCGCTGTTTTCGTCGGTCAGATCCTCATCGACGGCAGGAAGTTCCTCAAACCGGGGGATTCAGGCTCGCTGGTGGTGACCGACCCGGGCAAGAGTCCCGTGGGGTTGCTGTTTGCCGGGAACACGCGGGGAAGTCTGGGAATTGCGAATCCCATTGGCTTGGTGCTGGCGGCCTTCCAGGTCTCGATCGACGGCACCCCGCCTGCCGGCGAATAGCCCCACGCGTTGCTCAGAAGGATCGTTCACCGATTCGTAGCAGTCCGTCGCCCTCAGACGCGCAAGGTGCTGCCCATGAGGCCGATCCGAGAAGTCCTCCGAGAGCGTACGGTCGAGTGGATGGCGATCCCGGGCGTGGTGGGCACGGCCGTCGGCGAGGCCGAGGGACGGCCGTGCATCAAGGTCCTGGTCGCCCGGAGGACCGGCGAGTTGGCGGCCCGGTTCCCGGCCGACGTGGAGGGACATCGCGTCGTCGTCGAAGAGACGGGCGACTTCCGGGCACTGTAGCCCGGCAGAGACGCAAGCGGTTGGGTGTGCGATGCTGGAGATCTCCATTCCCGGCTACAAGAACCTCCAGCTCGAGCACCTCGTGCTCGACTACAACGGCACGCTCGCTTGCGACGGCGAGCTGCTGGAGGGCGTCGAGGAGTCGCTCGAAGTCCTGGCCGCGGACCTCGATATCCACGTGGTCACCGCCGACACGTTCGGCAAGGTCCACAGCCGGCTGGCCGACTCGCCCTGCAAGCTGGTCGTCCTTCCGGAGGGACACCAGGACATCGCCAAACGCAAGTACGTCGAAGCGCTCGGCTCCGACCGCGTCGTCTCGATCGGCAACGGCCGGAACGACCGGCTGATGCTCGAGCGGGCGGCGCTGGGGATCGCGGTCGTCCAGGAAGAGGGGGCGGCGGCGGAGACGCTGCTGGCCGCCGACGTCGTTTGCCCAGGCATCCTCGCCGCGTTCGACCTGCTCCGCAATCCGCTCCGGCTCACGGCGACGCTGCGGTCGTAGCCTTCAGTCCATGGACGGCCCGGTCCATCGGGCCGTGTTGATCGCAAAATACTTGTTCCGAAACGGCGGCTCCTTGCGGCTGGCGTACCAGATGCGAAAGCCGCCGTCTTCCAGGCGCAATACCGACTGGCTGGTCGTGTAGTGCGATTCCCAGGGGCGCTGGGGATCGGGGCGGAGCACGGGATTGTGCGGGCTCTTGTGCCACCGCAGCCCGTCGGTGCTCGCGGCAAACCCGATGGCCGTCTTGCCGGCGTGCTCCGACCAATAGCTCCCGTACCACATCAGGTAGACGCCGCCCGACTCGAGCACCGTCGGATAGACCAGCCGATCCCGCTCCCAGGCTTGATCGATGACGAGCACCGGGTCGGGCGTGACGCGCCAGTGCCGGCCGTCGCGGCTGGCCGCGTGGCGGAACGTCCACGGGTCGGCCGAGACGTCGGTATACCAGAGGCGATAGACGTCGCCCTCTTTGATGACCGTGGGAGCGTACGCGTACTCCAGTTGCGGTGGCGAGGGCGCCTGCCAATGGACGCCGTCGGTGCTCGTGGTCTCGTGGAGGGTGTGCAGGCCGGTGGGGCCGGCGAAGTGCGTCGCGCTGAACCAGAGGCGGAGCTTGCCCTCGTGGCGCAGCACGCTGCCGTCGGGACTGCGCAGCAGGGCCGGCGTGAGCACGGAGTGCTTGCCGTCGCCGAACTCGAAGACGGGGTTCGAGGGCGACTTGTCGAACTGCCGCCCGTCGCGGCTGGTGGCCAAGCCGAGCCGGAAGACCCGCTCTTGCACCGTTCCCGGCGACCCGCAGTACCACAAGGAGTATTGGCCCCGTTCCAAGGCCCCGCAGGGCGCGAAGACGTGCGTGTCGTCGAAGTCGCCCGGCCGGCCGAGCGCGATCACCGGCCCCTCGGTGTCTCGCTCCCACCGTTGCGGCCCGAGCCAGGGACGCAGCGCGGCGGGCACGTCGTCCGCCGCTTCCACCGCGGAGCAAGCGCACGTCACGCCCATCCAGATCGCCAGCCAAACCGCGGCAGCCGGTAGCCGGCCGCGGCCCCGCAACCATCGAATCCCTCGCTTGGCGAAAAGCAACATCCCGTCCTCGTCAAGAGACATAGGAAAGCCCGCGGACCGTTTCGTCGAAACATTGACTTATGCTAGCGGATGCCCGAAAACGGTGCTAGAGAATCCTGCTTTCCGACCGAATCGACGACGTGAAATCGAACGCGGCAAAGGGAGGGGACGATGAACCGACGACGTTTCTTGAAGCGCTCGGGCGCGGCGACCGCGCTTTCCCTGGCGGGCGTGATGGCCGGCCGATCGCGGGCGCGGGGACAAGGCGGGGCCAACGATCGGATCTCGGTGGCCGCAGCCGGGCTGCGCGGACGCGGCGGCGGCTTGCTCCAGACGTTCGCCTCGCTCGCCGAGGTCGAGGTGACGTACGTCTGCGACCTCGACGAGCGGGTGTTGGGCGAGCGGGCCAAGTGGGTCGAGGAGAAGACCGGGCGACGGCCCAAGGCGATCAAGGATTTTCGGGAAGCCCTCGACGACCCGTCGCTCGACGCCTTGGTCCTCGGCACGCCCGACCACTGGCACGCCATCCCCGCGATCATGGCCTGCCAGGCCGGGAAGGACGTGTACGTGGAGAAGCCCGACGGGCACAACGTCCTCGAAGGCCGCACCATGGTCGCCGCCGCCCGGAAGTACCAGCGCATCGTCCAGCTCGGAACCCAGGCCCGCAGCGAGCCGCAGATGCACAAGGCGATGGAATACATCGCCTCGGGCAAGCTGGGCCGGGTGCGGTTTGCCAAGGCGTGGGAGAGCTCGCGCCAGGGCTCGATCGGGCACCCGCCCGACGGCGACCCGCCGGCCGGCGTCGACTACGACCTGTGGCTCGGGCCGGCCCCCCTGCGGCCGTTCAACCCCCGGCGGTTCCACGGCTCCTGGCGATGGTTCTTCGACTATGGGACCGGCGACTTGGGCAACGACGGCGTGCACCGGCTCGACAAGGCACGCTGGGGATTGGCGACCGCGCTGGCGGCCGAGGGCAAGTCGCTCTCGACCACGCCCGCCGCCGTCTCGGCCCATGGGGGCAAACACTACTTCGACGACGACCAGGAGTGGCCCGACAACCTGATGGTCACCTACGACTTCGGCCAGTCCGTGCTCACCTACGAGATGCGGATCTGGTCGCCCTATCCGCTCGACGGCGAGCGCGAAGGGGCCGCCGTGTTGGGCGACGACGGATACATGGTCATCGGCAACCGCCGCTGGCGGGCGCTGGACGCCAAGGGCAAGCAGGTGGCCGAGGAGGAGGGCGGCGACGCCACCGCGGCACACGTCGAAAACTTCCTCGCCTCGATGCGAACCCGCGAAAAACCGGCCGCCGACCTGGAAACCGTCGGCCACCCGTCCAGCCTCCTCTGCCACCTGGGCAACGCCGCCTGGCGGGCCGGGCGCAGCCTGCGCTTCGACCCCCAGACGTACACGTTCCGCGGCGACGAGGAGGCCAGCCAATACCTCACGCGGCCCGAGTACCGAAAACCGTGGGTGCTGCCGAAGATCGCCGAGCTGTAAGCTGTATCGAGGCGAGACCGTTTTTGCTATCGTGCCATCGTTACGACGCTTGCCATCGTTACGACGCTTCGCGTCGTAACGTAGGGTCGGACGCTTCGCGTCCGGGCGTGGCCAAAGGGCGTGGATGCACGAACCGTCGCACCTTGCGGACGCGAAGCGTCCGAGTAGGGCGTTCCCACGCAAAGCGTGGGAACGATGGTCAATAGGCGTGGGAACGACGCGCCGGTGGTCAACATGGTCGAAGGAGTCGCCAACATGGCAGATCAGCAGCCGGACCCGACCGAGCGCTTCGTCTACCTGGTTCAACACGGCCAGGCGGAGCCGAAGGAGAAGAATCCCGAGCGGCCGTTGACCGCCGAGGGCCGGGAGACGGTCGAGCGCGTGGCGGCGTGGGCGGTGCGAGCGGGGATCGTCGTGGGACAGGTGCGTCACAGCGGGAAGCTGCGCGCCGAACAGACGGCCGAGATCTTCGCCGAGAAGCTCAAGCCCACCGAGAGCATCACCTCGTATCCCGGCCTGGGACCCAACGACGACGTGCAGCCCGTGGCCGACGCCCTGCCCGACTGCCCTTGCTCCGTGATGCTCGTCGCTCACCTGCCGTTCTTGAGCCGGCTGGCCGGGCTCCTGCTGACCGGCGACGCCGAGCGCCAGCCCGTCCGCTTCCGCCAAGGCGGGCTGGTCGGCCTGGTGCGGGAAGAGGGGCGGTGGACGGTCGCCTGCGTGGTCCCGCCGGAACTGGTGCCCGAGGCATAGCGATTGACCCGGCTCAGGGCAGGGACTGGATTGATTTGCGGCCCACCGGACGACGCGCTCAGCTCCCTCGTGCTATCGCTCTCCGCGGGCGAACATCCCCAAGTAGTCACGCGATCCATGGAGGAGCATCGCGATTTCAACACCCTCGGAAATCGGGTAGTAGAAGACGAGATAGCCGTCTGCCGGCTTCCTTGACCGGAAAACACGGAGATCCCGCCTGAGGTCTTCCCGAAGCGTACCCAAGAGCGGGGACTTCGCGAGAAGAGTGAACGTTTGGTGGAGGGCTTCGAGGACCCGCACTGCCGCAGCCGGGTTCCGCTCGCCCAGGTAGTCCGCGATTTCCTCAAGGTCGCGGTCCGCCTGGTGAGAAAGCCGGTAGCGGCTCATTTCGCGCCATGGCCCGTGTTGTGTGCTCGCGCCTTGAGTTCCTCAAACCGCCTCTGGAGGGTCTGCTCGTCGTACTCGGTGTACTGGCCGCTATCGAGTTGCCTCCGGCTCTCGTCGATACGATCGAGCAGTTCGTTCCGCATCCGGAGAAGCTCAACGCCAGCGTCTAACACGTCCGACCGCGTACGAAAGGTCCCGCTTGCGATCTGCTTTTCGATGAACCGTTCGTTTTCTGGCGAGATTTCGGTGCTCATGGCACGCCCTCAACCTTCTCCCCTCCCGATTCAGCCTACCAGAGCGAGAAGGCCCTGTCAAACCCCCAAGCAAAGCAGGCCTTCAGGAACGACCTTCCTCCTGGTTCAGCAATTCGTCGATCGCATCCAACGCATCCGCTCCAGCATTCCCCTGGGCGGCCGAAAGCTCCACCGCCACTTGCCCGAGGGCCTTGTAGATCCGCTCGACCCGCGCGTCCCACTCGCCGAGGGCTTCGCACTGGCGCTCGACGACCGACGACTCGCCCCGCGCGATCGGGCCGGTCAGGGCCTGCACCGGGCCGAGCTCGAACACGTTGCTCATGGTCCCGTGGACGATCGGCCGGATGATCTCCAGGGCCGTCTCTCGGGGGATGCCCGCCTGCTCGAAGCACCGCAGGCCGACCTCCAGAAGGGCGCAGAGGTAGTTGCAGACGAAGACCGTGCCGGCGTGGTAGACCGTTTTGAACTGCGGGTCGACGGGGAACGTGATCGCCCCGCATCGGCCGAGCGCGTCGCCGAGCACGTCGCACGCCGGCGGGTCGCCTTCGATCGCGCAGAACGTCCCGGCGAAGGTCTCCACGGCCCGGGCCGGGTCGGCGAAGCTCTTCACCGGGTGTACGCTGGCGATCAAGGCGCCTCGGGCCTTGGCGGGCTCCAGCAGGGTGGAAGGCAGCGAGCCGCTACAGTGGAAGACCACGACGCCGTCGCGGAGGATCCCGGTGTCGCCGAGTTGCCGGCAGCACGTCTCGATCGCCTCGTCCGAGGCGGAGATCATCACCAGATCGGCCCGTCGGAGTTCGTCGTAGCTGGGGACCGCTCGGCCGCTCCCCACGAAATCGGCGGCCCGGCGGCCGCTTTCCAGCGAGCGATTGAGGATGGACTGCACCTGGAAGACGCGGTGCTCGGTCCACAAGCGGGCGAGCGTTTTTCCGACGCTGCCGCAGCCGATGACGTTGAGCGTCTTCACCGAGCCGTCCCCTTTTTCACCCCGCCATCCAGGGTGGGAGCTTGTCGGCGGGGGGGAGCTTGACCACCCAGGCCTGTTCCAAGGGCTCGAGGGCCAGCACGTCGGCGAGGGCTTCGGGCGGGGGTTGGGCGTCGAGGGTGAGCACGCCGACGGCGTTTCCCCCCGGCTGGTTCACGAGGCGGCCGACCGCCATGTCGGCGATGTTGACGCGATGCTTGCCGAAGACCGTACCGATCTGGCCGATCACGCCCGGCACGTCCCGATGGGTAAACATCAACATGATTCCTTCCAGCCGGCTTTCCAGGCGGAAGTCGCCCTTCTTGACCAGGCGCGGCATGTTGCCGAACAGGGTGCCGGAGGCCACGGCCGTCCGCTCCTGGCTGGCCACTTCGGCGGTGATCAGGGAGCTGAATTCGCCGACGTCGCTGGACCGCTGCTCGACCAGCTCGATCCCCCGCTCCCGCAGCAGCACCTCGGCGTTGACGATGTTCACGTCCGACTCCATGGCGTGCTCCAACAGCCCGGCGGCAAACGCCGCGGAGACCAGCCGGCAGTCCTTCTTGGCCACCTCCCCTTCGTACTTCAAGAGACAACTCGTCGGGGAGCTGCGATGGACCTGGGCCAGCAGCATCCCCAATCGGTAAGCCAGATTCAGATACCCCCGCAGGCTCTCCAGCGTCTTCGGGTCCAAGGGCGACATGTTGACCGACGACTTGATCGCTCCGGTGGTGAAGAGATCGATCAACAGCTCGGCGGCCTCCACGGCCACGTGGGCCTGGGCCTCTTCGGTGCTTGCTCCCAGGTGCGGCGTGCAGAGGACGTTCGGCATGCCGAACAGCGGGTTGTCGGTGCAGGGCTCGCCCTCGTAAACGTCCAGGGCGACGCCGCCCAAGTGCCCGCTGGTGAGCCCCTCGACCAGCGCCTCGATGTTGAAGATGCCGCCCCGGGCGCAGTTGATCAGCCGGACCCCGGGGCGCATCAAGCGGATCTCGTCCGCTCCGATCATGTCCCGCGTCTCGTCGTTCAAGGGGGTGTGGACGGTGAGGTAGTCGACGCGGGGGAACATGTCCCGGACCGAGGGGCAAGTCTCGATTCCCAGCTCCTTGGCCCGCGGGGCGGATAGGAACGGATCGTATCCGAGCACCCGCATCTCCATCGCCTGGGCGCGAACCGCCACGGCCTGCCCGACGCGGCCCAGGCCGACGATCCCCAACGTCTTGCCGGCCAGTTGGGTGCCCATGTACTGCTTGCGGTCCCACCGTCCCTCGATGAGGCTGTGATAGGCCGGATAGACGTTGCGCGACAGGGCCAGCATCAGGGCGATCGTGTGCTCGGCCGTGGAAATCGTGTTGCCGCCGGGGGTGTTCATCACGACGATCCCCATCCGGGTGGCGGTTTCCAGGTCGATGTTGTCGGTCCCCACGCCGGCCCGGGCGATCGCCTTCAGGCGCCGGTTGCCATGGAGCACCTCGCCGGTGATCTTCACGCCGCTTCGGCAGATCGCCCCATCGAACTGGGCAAGCGCCTCCCGAAGCGCTTCCCCTTTCAAGCCGGTGCGGACCTCATACTCGATGTTCGGGCTCGCCCCCAGCAAGTCGAGACCTTCTTGAGACAAGTTGTCCAGGACAATGACTCTTGGCATCGGTTCGTGTGACCCTGTTCTCAGACGAGAATTCCTTTTCCAGAGCGTCCTCCTCGCCGGGCGGAATCGCGCCGAGGCGGTCCGGCCCGGGAGGACCTCTCCAACCCCTTTCTTACCGCAGATCGTCCGTCATGTCGAGTCCAGCGAAGACCGGTTCTCGGCGATCCTTGCCTGCCTTCACCGTCGCGCTAGGAACGGTGGTCTCGACTCGGACCCTTGACGATTCGCAGAAGAATCCCTATACGTGGGGTACGTTACGTGGGGCACGTTTCCAACGTGCCTGCAACCCAAAGGCACGTTGGAAACGTGCCCCACAATATGCGCCAAACCATCCGGCGTAACGGACTCTGTGCCGGGGTTGCGAAACCGGACCCGTGACCCGGCACCCCCCGGCGCATCGGTGAACAGGAACTCGGACTGTGAACGCCTCAAGCTCGACCCGCCCCGTCCGTGTTGCCGTGCTCATCTCCGGCGGGGGAACGACGTTGCGCAACCTGATTCAGAAAATCGAAGCAGGCACGCTCGACGCAGAAATCCTGCTGGTCGTCTCCAGCACCTCGAAGGCCGGTGGATTGCAGTTCGCCGAAAAGGCCGGCATCCCCAGCGCCGTCCTGCGCCGAAAGGATTTCGACTCGCCGGATGCGTTCAGCGCGGCGATCTTCGACCAGTGCCGCCAAGCCGGCGTGGACGTGGTCGTGATGGGCGGATTCCTCAAGCGGGTGACGATCCCGGAGGACTTCAGCAACCGGGTGATCAATATCCACCCCGCCTTGATCCCCTCGTTTTGCGGGGAGCGGATGTACGGCCACTTCGTCCACGAGGCGGTGCTCGACTACGGGGCCAAGGTCAGCGGGTGCACGGTCCATTTCGCCGACAACCAGTATGACCACGGCCCGGTCATTGTGCAAAAGGCCGTGCCCGTGATGGACGACGACACCCCCAAGACCCTCGCCGCCCGGGTGTTCGAGGCCGAATGCGAAGCCTACCCCGAGGTGCTCAACCTGATCGCCGCCGGGCGCGTCACCGTTGAGGGGCGCCGCGTCCGCATCGCCCCGGCATGACGGCCGGCCCGTTCCGCTCGGCGTATGGCGAAGCGCCGGAATCTGCACTCGTGCCCCCCAGATTGCAGGCTGATCGCCGTCTTCGGCACCGGTGCCGGGTTGGGAGCAGGCGAGCCTCCAACGGACGAGAGCCGGACTCACTGGGCGCAATAGCGCGTCAGGGCGACAGGACCGGGTGCGCTCCGGCGGAATGCATCCGCGTGCGTCAAGTATCGGTCCCTTTTCGGGATTCTCAGATTGTTTCC
The DNA here is from genome assembly GCA_035528065.1 of Thermoguttaceae bacterium. Lineage (GTDB taxonomy): Bacteria > Planctomycetota > Planctomycetia > Pirellulales > Thermoguttaceae > DATKZH01. Next base: position 22,453 of record DATKZH010000121.1, read on the forward strand.
CGCCTCGACGACCTCTTGCGACTATCTTGGCAGATGGCAGGCGGAGCATCCATCCTGCGTTCGCAACTCGTCAATCAGTTGGGCGGCGGCCTCACCAACCTTCCGCGACGAAGTGGTAGAGCGGCCAGCGAACAAAGGGAGAAGCCATGAAGGACTCAGAGGAGATGTTGGCACTCTGAAATCACTTGCTTCGCAGCGCGCCCGTAGATGCGAGCCATCTGTTCCCGCGTTGCGTCGTCCCGAATGCAGTGGCCCTTGAAGACCGAATTGACGACCTCTAGACACTCTCACCGGCAAGGTAGCCGGTGCTGAAGGCGGCCTGAAGATTGTATCCGCCGATGGGGCCGTCCACGTCGAGCAGCTCCCCGGCCACGAACAGTCCGGGCACTCGCTTGCTCTCCATGGTGCGGGAATCGATCTCGTTGAGGGAGACCCCGCCGGCGGTGACTTCGGCCTTCTCGAAGCCCAGCGTTCCGGTGGTGCGGATACTCAGCCGCTTGACGGCCTGAACGAGCCGTAGCCGCTCTTGCCGCGAGAGCTCTGCCGCGCGGCGGTCGGGCGCCACCCGGGCCTGCACGACCAAGACGTCGGCAAGACGGCGGGGCAGCCATCGCTCCAAGAGTGCCGCCACGCGACGGCCCGACCGGGTCGACGCGGCCGCCAGCATCTCCTCCAGTTGCTCCTCCTTCACGCCGGGCACGAGATCGCACTCGAACAGGGGACGCCTGCCCCGGGGACAGGCGCTGACCACCCGGCTCGCGTTGAGAATTACCGGTCCGGAAAGGCCGAAGTGAGTGAACAGAAGTGCCCCGCGCCACTGGCCTTGCAGCTTGTCCCGCTTCGCGCCTGTCCCGCCGGGTGACGGGCCGCTTCCGGCGCCAGCCACCCGGAGCAGCACGTCCGGGATGGTAATTCCCTGAAGATCCGCCACCCAGGTGGCGTCGGTGACAATCGGAACCAAGGCGGGGCGCGGCGCGACGATCGTGTGACCCAGTGCGGCAGCCCAACGGTAGCCGTCGCCGGTTGTGCCACAGCCGGGATAGGAGCAGCCGCCCGTGGTCAACACAACCTTCTTCGCCGAGAGGGTCCGCTGGGCGGTGACCAAACGAAAGCCGGACGCGTGTGGCCGAAGATCGACCAGCGGCTCTTCGACTGCCAAGGTGGCGCCACTTCGATTCAGGCGGCGCACGATGGCGGCCAGCACGTGGCCGGCCTTCCCGCTGGCGGGAAAGACCTTGCCGTCCGGTTCGACTTGGGTGGCGACCCCTTCCGCCTCGATCAGGTCTACCAGTTGCTGCGGCCCCAGGGCGGCCAGCGCGGAGTGGAGAAACCGGCCCTGGGGACCGAAGGCATCGACGATTCCCCGGGCGTCGGTGGCATGGGTGAGATTGCAGTGGCCGCCGCCGGAGATCAGGATCTTCGAGCCGGGCCTGTGGTTCTTCTCCAGAAGGAGCGTCGCACGGTTCCTTGCCGCTGCCCGGTGGGCCGCGAGAAGCCCCGCCGGCCCTCCCCCTACGACCACCACTTCCCATTCATCCATCTGCGATTCCCTGAGTGCCGGTGGCAATTCTCGCAGACGTAGTGTCTCGAATCGGTTCCAACCGTCGCCCGCCTAGGGCGTGTCCGGCACAGCATGCTCGTCCGTTTGTTCCTTCTTTCTGCGGCGCTGCTGCCTCTTTTCCTCTGCCTTTCTCTTCTTTTCCATTTCTCGCCGACGTTTCTCGACGGTGTTTTGGTTTTTTGCCATAGGTTCTCTCAGGTTGATGAGATTGTCAGTCAATGCGCGCGTACCCCCGGGGGGTTCGTTTACACCCCGCGCATTCGGCACACCAGGCCGGCGGTCTTGCAGACGGTGCGCCGAGCAGAGCACCGCGTCCGCATCGGTCTAGTACCGGCGGCCCCGATCGCCTCGTCCGCCGCCGCCTCGTCCACCGTCGCCACCACCGCCACCGCCACCGTAGCCGCCGCGACCTCCGCGACCTCCGCCACCGCCACCGCGATCCTCGCGCGGTTTGGCCTCGTTCACCGTGAGTGCCCGGCCGTCGTGCTCCGTTTCATTCAGACCGTTGATCGCCGCCTGTGCCTCGGCGTCGCTGGCCATCTCCACGAAACCAAAGCCTTTGCTGCCGCCCGTGTCACGGTCCGTGATCACTTGCGCGCTTTGGACCGTGCCGAACTGTGAAAACAACTTTTCCAAGTCCGAACTCGAGAGGTTGTAGCTCAGATTTCCGCAATACAATTTCCGTCCCACCATAGATCTCCTGTGAGGGGGGATGCCGGCCCGATCTTTCACTTTCTGGGCCAAAGAGAAAGGGGCTGATATAGGAGCCCGCCAGGCGGGACGGACGAAAGAGCTTTCGGGGGGTCGGTCTCCTGAGAACCGGCGGCGAAAACGCGATCGTTCGACAAGCCAAAACCTTTATACCCGGAAATCGCGACGGTGTACACCCGGCCCATGGTTGTGGGTTGGTAAGCCGGGTAGAGCACAGATTGGCACAGGCCGTCGAGCTTCGCCCCTCTCCCCGGAAGAAAACGACTGCCCCCACCACCGGCCACTCCTCCGCAGACGCGAGAGGGGGAGTGGCGATCACTCGGCGATCACTCGAGGATCTCGAAATCGTCCAGCAGCATCCGGTCGTCGGCGGCGCCCTGGAAGAAGATCTTGACGTTGTCCAGCACGTCGCCTTCGAGGCTGGGACCCTGCATGCCCCAGCCGACGTGGGCTTCGATGGCCCGAAACTCGATTTCCCGCCACTCGTCCTGCTTCAAGCCGCCGATCCGGTAGCGGCAGTTATCCTGGTGCTTCTTCGACCAGATCATCACTTGCACGTCCTGCGCGTCGCCCAAGGGCTTGAGCTTGAAGCGGATGCTGGTCGAGTCTTCGACCGGCGTCGAGTAGTCACGCCAGCACGAGGCGCCTTGCGGCCCGAACGCAAAGGCCTTGGAACCGTCCACGCCGCCGGCGGTCACCCGGCCGCCTTGGAAGTTGCCCGGCCCCTGCTCGAAGTTCTGCCGGTAGACCGCTTCGCCCGGTTCGGCGATCAGCAGGCCGGGGGTCGACAGCGCGCTGCGGCCGGGCGTGGCCTTCTTCTTCCCGCCGCGCGGCCGGCCGGCAACGGGCCCGATGTACTCGGTGGCGATCACCACGTCGTCGAACCAGACCTCCATCACCCGGCTTTCCGGGTTCGGGTCCTTGTTGTGCCGGGCGGGTTGATCCGTGTTGTAGAAGAGGAGCCAGAAGCTGTTGATCTTCAGTTTGTCGGTCATCCGCCAGCGGAAGCCGTCGAACCGGCCGTACAGCTCGCCATCCACCCAGAATGCCTGCACGCCGTCGTGCTTCTCGGGGTCGGAGTTCGCCTTCAAGAGCACTTCCACGCAATACCACTGCCCCGGCTCGATCAACTCCTGCTTGCCGTCGAACACGGAGCCCCACTTGGTCTGCATTTCGTGCCAGTAGGTGTAGAAGTTCCAGACGCCCGGCGGCGCGTACTTTCCCCAGCGGCCGGTCGGCTCGATGCCGGTGGAGAACTTGGCGTCGCCCGACGGGGTCTCGCCGGCGTCGCCCTTGGGCCACGGCTGCGGCGTGCGGTCGGCCACGAGGTGGACGAAGTGGTGGATGTAGCCGATCTTCTCGTGGAATTTCACGTAGAACCGGGCGTACATCGTATCGACGCCCTTGGTGTGCGTGAACAGGTGGCCGTTGCGGGCGATGTGGATCGACCGCTCGCCCGGCGAGGCGGCGTGGACATCGGCCGTCAAATCGATGTTTTCCGTCAGCCGGATGCTACCCCAGCGGGCGCCGATCTGCTCCGCGGTGCCCGTCTCGAAATCATCGACGAACAACACGCGCGGATCGTTCTCGATGCCTTCGTCGCCGGGATAGAGCGAGGCGAGCCCGGCTTTCTCCGGCGGCGGGGCGGGCTCGGGGGCCTGCGGCGACGCGGCTTCGCTCCACCGGGCCGCCAGACATGCCAGGACCGCCATCGCAGCCACCATCAACCGTGTTGCCTTCGTGCCGATCATGTTCTCCCCCTTCGTGAAATTGGACCAGACTAACGAAGTAGGCCGGAACAAGCGCAGCGCAGTTCCGGCACATAGCTTCCTGCGGCCTTTCCCCACCAAATGCCGGAACTGCGCTGCGCTTGTTCCGGCCTACCCATCCGCCGCGCACGCTTTGCCGCGTGTCCCAGCGGAACGCCCCCGAGTCTACCGTCTGGTGCCCGAAAGTCAAGTCAGGGCCCGGATTCGCGTGCGGCTGGGCGAGGAGCCGAACAGCGCGGCGGGGTCTTCGCCGGTTGCGGCATTTTTGCTATCATTCGGGCGGAACGAGGACTTCGTTCGGCTCGGCCGTCCACGCATCGCGTCGCCGTCCCCGAGCGACTTCCATTCCCGAAGTCCGCCTGTTGAGTAATACCGGGAATGATTGGGGGGCCCCGGCGGCCGGCAGTTCGCTGATGACAACCATCCACAAAAGCACGGAGGCGCCCGTGTCGATTGCCGATGTCTTTGCGAGTTCCTTCTCGTCCACTACGATCAGTCGCGGCCGTGCGTATTTCGACTCCGGTCGGGTACGGATTCGCCAGGCCGACGGCCAGCACGTGGCGGCGGACGTCGCCGGCTCGCGGCGCACTCCCTACTCGGTGGACATCGATTGGTCGAACGCCGTTGACGGCGAGGGCGCCGCAACCTGCACCTGTCCGCATTACGAGGACGGCTATCTCTGCAAACACATCTGGGCCACGTTGCTGAAGATCGACCGCGAGGGACTTGGCGGCGTCATTCCACCGGGCCGGGCAAGTATGCTTCACGAGTACGACGAGGAATTGGACGGGGAGGACGACGATTGGGAGGACGATGAGCCTGACGCCGTGGCGGGGCCGACCGTGCATGGTGGCCATCCGGACCGGTTCGACGTCCGTGGCGCTCCGATTCGCCACACCAATCGCAGTTCCCCGACCTCGATCTGGCAGGGACAGTTAAGAGCGGTTTCCGACCACGCGACGAGGCAGGCCACGGCCAAGGGGGCCGCGTTACCGAGCATGCCGAAGCAACGCGAAGCGTGGTTCGTATTGAACGTCGGCGAGACCCTCAACAGCGGCCAGTTGATCGTCGATTTCCGGCAACGCGAGACCAGGAACAACGGCGGCTTCGGCAAGATCAAGAAGCTGAGCGTTCACGTCAACGACGTTCCGGAGTTCATCGACGAGGAAGACGGCCGCCTCGTCGAACTGCTGGTCGGCAACCAGGCGTCGGACGAGTCGTCTTACGCCCACTACTATTACAGTGACTACCGATCGTTCTCCCGGGCTGCCGTCGCACCGGCGATGTACGATCTCATGCTGCCGAGGTTGTGCGCGACCGGGCGATTCGTTTGGCTGTCGAATTCTTCGCGACCGGGGGAGGAGGGCAAGCCGATCGCGTGGGACGGCGGCGATCCCTGGCGATTCCGCCTCCGCGCCGAAGACGACGGCCGGCGGCAACTCTGGCGGCTGTCCGGCCGCGTCTGGCGCGGTGGAAATAGCGAGCCGCTGGAGAACGCCGTGTTGTTGATGGCGACCGGCCTGGTCTTGTTTCCCGACAGGCTCGCGCGATTCGACGTGCCACGGGGCGACTTCGGTTGGATTGTCAGCCTGCGGACGCAACCGGCGATCGAGGTGCCCTATGCAGACCGAGATCAGTTGCTCGACGCATTCTACCGTCTGCCGCAATTTCCGGAAATCGAATTGCCGGCCGCATTGCAGGTCGAGCAGTTGCAGGGGATGCCACGGGGAAGGCTGGAAATCAAGTCCCCCGAAGCGCGTGGTTACTACACCGACAATCAACTTTACGCCAACTGCGGCTTCGTTTACGGCGAGCACAAGTTCGACCTCCACGACCCGGTGGCCGGACGATTCGACGCCGAGACGAACCGCGCCTTGCTGCGCGATCGCCCGAGGGAAGCCGAGTTGCTCCGGCAACTCTCCGACCTCGGTTTGCGGGCGACAGGGGGCAACTCCTATAACGGCCGCGAGTTCGATTTGTCCTTCCACCAGAAGCGGTTGCCCGAGGTCGTCTACAGGCTGACCGAAGCGGGCTGGATCGTCGAGTCGGAAGGCGTGCGCATTCGGCGGCCCGGTTCGTTCAACCTCAGCGTCACGTCCGGCATCGATTGGTTCGAGTTGGACGGCCAGGTCGATTTCGAGGGCGTGACCGCGTCGCTGCCCGATTTACTGAAAGCGCTGCGCAACAAGGACAAGTACATTCGCCTGGACGACGGGTCGCAAGGGATGCTGCCGGAGGCGTGGCTCGCGAAGTACGGCTATCTGGCGGACATGGCCAAGGGCGAAGGCGGCGTGTTGCGGTTCGCTCCATCCCAGGCGATGCTGCTCGACGCGCTGTTGGCCGAGCAGGAGAACGTGCGGGTCGACGGTTCGTTCGCCGCCTTTCGCAGCAAGCTACGGAGCTTCGACGGAGTCGAGCCGGCTGCCGAACCGCGGGGTTTCCACGGCAAGCTCCGTGGATACCAGAAGGAGGGACTCGGCTGGCTGCACTTCCTGCGCGAGTTCCGCCTCGGCGGATGCCTGGCCGACGACATGGGGCTGGGCAAGACGGTCCAGGTGCTCGCACTGTTGCAGTCGCGCCGTTTGCGGCGTCCGAAGAAGGGCGAAGATCGCAAACCGTCGATTGTCGTCGTGCCCAGGAGCCTGGTGTTCAACTGGATCGACGAGGCGGCGCGTTTCACGCCAAACCTGCGCACGCTGAACTACACCGGCACCGACCGCAAGGGGCGACTCGAATCGGCCGAAGGCGTCGACCTCCTGGTGACCACGTACGGAACGCTCCGCCGCGATATCGTCACGCTCAAGGAGATGCCTTTCGACTACGCCATTCTGGACGAATCCCAGGCGATCAAGAACCAGAACTCCCAAGCCGCCAAGGCGTCCCGACTGCTGGGCGCCGAGCACCGGCTGGCCATGACCGGCACGCCGGTCGAAAACCACCTGGGTGAACTGTGGTCGTTGTTCGAGTTTCTCAATCCGGGCATGTTGGGGCGCTCGGCAAAGTTCAAGGCGTTCTCGAAGAACGGCAAGGACGACCACGGGTCGCTGGCGCTGTTTGCCCATGCGCTGCGCCCGTTCATGTTACGGCGAACCAAAGCGCAGGTGCTCAGCGAGCTGCCGAAAAAGACCGAGCAGACGCTCTACTGCGAGATGTCCGCGAAGCAGCGCAAGGCATACGACGACCTGCGCGAATACTATCGCGCACAATTGTCCGACCGGGTGAAGGAGTTGGGGCTCGATAAGGCGAAGATCCACGTGCTCGAGGCGCTGCTGCGGCTGCGCCAAGCGGCCTGTCATCCGGGGCTGCTCGACCAGAAACAGAAGAATATCCTGAGCCCGAAACTCGAAACGCTGCTGGAGCAACTGCGGGAAGTGATGGCCGAAGGGCACAAAGCGTTGGTGTTTTCGCAGTTCACGAGCCTGCTCTCGATCGTCCGCCAGCACCTGGACCGCGAGAAGATCGTCTACGAATACCTCGACGGCCGCACCCGCAAACGGGCCGACAGGGTCAAACGCTTCCAGGCCGACCCCGCGTGCCCTTTGTTCCTGATCAGCCTGAAGGCGGGCGGGCACGGCTTGAACCTGACGGCGGCGGACTACGTGTTCATTCTCGACCCGTGGTGGAACCCGGCGGTGGAATCCCAGGCCATCGACCGCGCTCACCGCATCGGTCAGACCCGGCCCGTCTTCGCCTATCGCATCATTTGCCGCGACACGGTGGAAGACAAGATCCTGGAGCTGCAGAAAGCCAAACGCGACCTGGCCGATGCGATCGTTTCGGCCGACAACAGCGTTATCCGCACCCTGACCGCAGAAGACTTGGAGTTGCTGTTGAGTTGAACGGCTCGCCCGGTCCGCAGGGCAGTGACCGGCCAAAAAACGACCGCTCGCTGCGCCGGCAGAGAAACGGGCAGGCGGAAAGTCGGATGTCGGCCGCCGGTCTTACACCAGGCCCTTGCGCAGCGCCCAAACGGCCGCCTGGGTGCGGTCGCGAACGTCGATCTTCCGCATGAGGTTCTGGACGTGTTCCTTGACGGTCTCGACGCTGATTTCCAGCGAGCGGGCAATCTCCTTGTTGCTCAGGCCCAGGGCGATGTGACGCAAGACCTGGGTTTCACGCTGGGTCAATGGAACGTCGTCGTCGTCGATCACCTGGCGGATTCGCATCAACCTGGCGACGCGACGCAGCGCGCCGGACGGGCTGGGCGATTCGTCCTTGGCTGCCGCCGTGATCACGTCGATCAGATTCTCACGCGGGGCACCTTTCAGCACGTAATCGCAGGCACCCAGCGCGACGGCCCGAGCGATGTACGTCGGGTTGTCGTACATCGAGAGCATTACCACGCGGCTTTTCGGGGCCTTCTGGTGGAGCTTGTCCAGCACGGATAAACCGTCGCCGTCGGGCATCCGGACATCGAGCAGGATCACGTCAGGGCGATGTTTCTCGGCCTGCTTGACCGCCTCCTCGCCACTGCCTGCTTCGGCGATGATCTTGATGTCCGTACCTTCCAACAAACAGGCCAGTCCGGTACGAACCACCGGATGATCATCGACAACCAAAAGATTGATACTCATCAGGGTCTCCCAACAAAACACACCTGCTCGAGAGTAGTTGAAAAAGGGTGGACCTCCACCCTAATCATGTATATATGCTTCGGATCTGATCGGTCGAGCAATCGGAACGACGGAAAGGACATTCCGGTTACCTCTTTCGCGTAATCCTACTCTATTTGTATTCAAGGTAAAGCCCCCCCCCTATTCAATATGGCCTGTTTCGACCCTCCAGGGCGTATGCACGAACACTCTAACTCCTGTGGGCATAGGACCTTAGTAAGAGCGCGGGGACTGGAAATCGTGCCAAGAATAATCGCCAAAAACAATCCCTCGTTACTTTTCGACAGTCCCTCGGCGGCTGCTTCCTTCAGGGCGGCTGCGAAGGTTATCCTCCGGAAGGATTTTCCAGACCAACCTTTGGCAGGAAACGGCTACCGAAGAAGCACCACCACACCGCCCATGTTGGAAGTATATCGCACCGCTGCGAAATGGGCGAGACGCCTGGCGGTGGTTTGGGACGAAAATCTCCATAAAAATACTGTCGGAAATACGCCATCCGCTAATCTTCGGCCTTTGCAGGGCAGTTTTCCCATGTTCCACATGTTTTTTCTGCCGATATGCGGTTTCCCGGCCGAGCTGGCCGCCCGTCGAGTTTACCTGAGGTGCCAAAAGCGCGGCCCTCCAGCCGGAACCTTTTTCCCCCAAAGGCAGCGTGGCCGGTTCTCTGGGCGGTTGTTCTCGGGGCCGGATCAGACTGGCGTTTTTCGCGTTTGCCGGATGGTTGGGGATTCAGCAGAAGTTTTTCTGAGGGGAACGGACCCCGCCGAACGCAGTCGGCGGGCGTTTGGGGTTGGCGGAGCGGCGTTTGGGGTTGGCGGAGCGGCGTCGGCGCGGCACTGCTTTTGTGGGCAGGCGCGCCGTTCGCGAGTCACTTCTCCCGTGCGTCTTCGATTTGCCGCTCGAGTTGGCGGACCTTCTCGTGGACGTCGCCGAAACGTGGCGGCCAGCTTTGGCCGTCGAGTTCGCCAACGGTCTCCAACGCCTGGTCCCACTGCTCCTGGTAGATCTGGGCGCCGGCCAGGTTCAGCAGCCCGGTGGGTTCGAGTGCGCGGATTCGGGCGACCTGCCGCCAGTGGACGATCGCTTCGTCCCAGCGGTCTTGCCCTTGGCGAATCTCGGCCAGCATGGTGTGGCTTTCCGACTCGCTGGGGAGCATCTCGACGATGGAGGTGTACGCCCGTTCCGCATCCTGCAGACGGTCGAGCTTCTCCAAACGCGTGCCGAGGTTCTTGTACCGCCCGATGTCGCGTCGCAAAAGTTGCAGCGAATCGAGCAACTGCTGCACGGCCCCTTCTTCGTCCTGCTGCTTGTCGTAGCACTCGATCAGCTTGTCGTGCGTCTGCTGGTCGTCGGGCTCGACTTCGCAGGCCAGTTTCAGTTGGGCGATTGCCTTGTCGAACTGATTTCCGTCGAAGTAGACCTCGCCGAGCGCTTTGCGGACGATCGGCTTCTCCTGCTTGGCCTCTTCGCACTGGCGATCCAGCTCGGCCACGTAGGCGTCCAGATCGGGCGAGTCGCGGAGCACCTGCCTGAGCGTATTCAGTGCCTCTCGGCGTTCGTCGTGCTGCGGTCCCCAACAGACGATCGCCTCGCAGGCCGCGTCGACCGCTCCGACCGTGTCCTTCAAGCCGGCGTATGCCCGGGCCATCTCCCGACAGTAGGTCGAGAGCGTACCGTCGCCGACGCCGCGCCCCGGATGGGTCCGCTTGTGCAGCGAAACCAACTCCTGGTAGTAGGCGGCCGACTGCTCGTAGAGCCGCGTGTCCAGGCAGCCCCAGGCCAACGCGGCCATGTTGCCCTCCGTCCAGCGGCCGCCTTGGTGGAAGTGCTCGTCGGTCTGCTGCCACAGCGCGACGAGTTCCTCCGGCTTGTCGCTGTGGAAGTACGCCTCCATCAACAGCACCCGATAATCCATGCTGTCGGGCCGAAGAGCGACGAGCGGGCGGAGGATCGGGATCGACTCGGCGTGGCGATCCCGGTTGTGCAGATAGGATATCAGCGTCCGCTGTCCCTGCTCGCCCAGGACCTTTTGTTTGTGGGCGGTCATCATGATTTCGATGGCGCGGTCGAAATGGTGCAGCCCGTGCCAGAGGTAATCCGCGATGTGCTCCACCGCCGCTCCCGACTGCTTTCGCCGGGCGTAGACTTCCTCGGCGGTTTGCGCGAAGACGTCTTCCTTCTCCGTCCAGTACCAGTTGCTCTGCCAGTAGATCGAGCGGTTGCGGCCCTGGCCGGAGTCGAGATCCCGTCGCAACTCGGCCACCACGATCTTCAGCAGCCGGTCTTCCAGGTCGTCCAGTTGTTTCACTTCCGTTCGCCAGTACCCCAGGTTCGAGGCGTGATGTCGCCACCCGTCGTCGTTGACCAGCCGGAACCAACTCGGCTCCTGCTCGATCCGCTCGATCAGGAACTCCAGGCCGTCGCGCGCCCCGGCCAGATCGTGCAGCGTGTGGGCCACCCGGCCGACGATCGACTGGTAGTTGCTGGTCTGCTGCTCGAGCACGCCTGGCAAGTGGGTGAAGGCAAAGGCCCGCAGATCGGCGGTCATGCTCGGGAACTTCTTGTCCCGGGCGACGTGATAGACGTCGCAGAGCCGGTCGATCAGGGCGTAGCGGTGGTCGTGGTCGGCCGTTGCCAACTCGTCGCGGAGTTTGCGTTCCAGTGCCCGGTAGAGCACCTCCCCGGTCCCCAGCGAAACGTCGCCGTCGGACTGCAGGGCGTCGCGATAAAGCCGATACAGCCTTTCGGTGAGCCAATACGTTTGCTGCTTGTGAACGGGGTGCTGGAGTTGATCGAGAAGGGCCTTTTCGCCACGTGCGAAGTGTTTTTGCGATTCGAGGTACTGGATCAGGGAGTCCAGGGGGCCGTTGGCGTCGACCGGCAAGACGCCGTCGTTGGCATCCTCGTACTCGATCAGTGCCGCATCGAGCAGATCGATGGCCGCATCGTGCCGGGAGTATCCCCACCGGGTCTCGGCCAGGCGATAGGCGATGTGCAGCCGATCGACGGAGCCTGGAGTCGCCTGCCGGTGCAGGGCCTCCAACTGCCGCAGTTGCTCGTCGGCCAGTTCCTGCTGGGTGATGGCGCCCAGGCCGGCGAGGAAGTCGGCCATCAATCGCGGCTCGCCGGGACTCCACGCCCGCTTGAAGGCCCGTTGCATGGCCGCCAGGGCCTTTTCGACGTGCGGCCCGGGCTGGTTGATCACTTCGGCCGAACGGCGCTCGACCAGCAGTTCCAACAGATCGAGCGCCCGGTGGTCGACGTCCGTCTTCGCCCGGCCGCGGACTTCAACCAGGCGCGCGACGATCGCATCGGCGGTGGCTTCCTTGCGGACTTCCGAGAGCACCGACCCCATGCCGCCCAGGAACGGATAGACCTTCGCGGCCGTGTGACCGACGACCGCGTCGGGCAGGCCGGCCAGCAGGCGGAATTCGTGCGTGGCCTGGTAGAACTGCTGAAGGTATCCCAGGTAATTCTGCGGATAGCCCGACTTCTCGAACAGGGCGGCGAAGACCAGCAGCACCTCCTCGTCGAAATCGTCCGGCACTTTGCCGTCGTCGCGTTGCCAGGGGCTCAGCTTGGCCGAAAGCCAGTTGCTCAGTTGCCATTCCTCGGTGAACTGGTAGGCCGCGATCCGTGCCCGCTCGTAGGCCGCCCGGTCGTCGACGACCATGTACCAGTCGGCCAGCGTGCGGTACTCGGCCGGTCCGAGTTCGTCGGCGGCCTCCACGATCTCGAACAGCTCGATGGCCTTGTCGATCTGGCCTCGCTCGGCGTAGATGCGGCCCAGCGACAGACGCCAGAAGTTGTCGGCGTCTTCCGGTCGAATCCACTCTTCGAGACTCTCGACCAGGGCGTCCGGCCGGTCCAGGGCGATCAGCAGTTGATACTTGAACAGCTTCCAACGGACGTCCTGCGCGTCGGCCTCGATGCCCCGATCGAGATACCCGAGCAGACGATCGGCCAGTTGCGGGTCCGCGTCCTTCCGGGCAGCCAAATTGGCCAGCATGACGAGATACCGGTGGCGGAGCACCTCTTCCAACCGCTGCTGGGAATCGGCGTTCGCGTCGATGACCGGCGGCTTCGGGCCGACGAACTCCCAACATGCCTCTTGCACTTCGTCGAGGTTGCGACCCAGCCGCACGTCGAGGTAGAGCCGTTCGACTTCCAGCCACGGGCGGAGCGCCTCGGGCTGCTTCGGCATCTCCTCTTGCAGGCACTCGGAAAAGTCCTCGCGGGCCGTTCGAAGGTTCTTGCTCTGAAGGTCCCGCAGTTCGCTGCGCGAGAGTTCCTCCTGGTGCTCGACGGCCCCCATCAAGCCTTCGTAACGGGCCTGGACCATCCGGTCGGTCAGCCGATACAGCGCCTCCACCTGGATCCGAAGTTGATCCTCCGACGGGGCCGCGTAAGACTGCTTTTCGAGGATGGCGAACGCTTCGGCTTGAATTGCCGCCGACCACGGCTGGCCCAGCAGGGCGTCGAACAGTTGCGTGTAGGAATTCCGGCACCGGTGTTTCTCTACCTGTAGCCGCAGGAATTCCAGCAACTCTTCGGCATTGCGGTGACTGCGGAGCACGTACAGCAACGGCTGGGCCAGCCGGTTCCTGCCCTCCGCATCCTTCTCGGCCAGCCAGCGCTGCCGCAGCCCGTCGGCGATGAGTTTCCACGTGGGGGCCTCGACCGCCGGGTCGTTCGGCGCGATCCAGTTGACCAGCCGTTGGATCTCGTCGGGCGTGAGTTCCTCGATCTGCGTCGTCAGGGTCTCGGCGGCCCATTTCCGCACGCGGCGGCACTGGTCGGTTTGGTGGAACCGGTCATCCTGCATGATCCGCTCGGCGACCACGGCGCGGCTTTCGTGCCGGGCGAAAAAGATCGCGGCGGCGGCCAAGGGCTCCAGCCACCGCTCCTCGATCCGGTCGGTGTAGAGGTTGTATCCCCGGCCCAGCGCGGCGCCCGCCGCGGCGTCGAGCCGGGCGCCCACCTCCGCCTTCAGCGGGCCGGATGCCCGGCTTTCCTCCAACCACCGGGAGATCAACCCGTCGGCCTCCTCGACCCGGTCGGTGCGGATCAGCGCCGTCAGATACTGTGAATAGGGCGAACTGCTCGGCGGGTCGCGATCGATCCACGCGGCCAGGTAATCGGCCAGATCCGGGTAGCGACCTTGTTGCCGCAGGTACTGCGCGTAGAGGTTTCGCAGGGACTCTTCTTCATACGGAAACCACTTGGCCTCGTCGCTGATCACGCCGTCCAGCCAGGCGTAAGCGGCCGCGTAGTCGCGGGCGTTGGCCAATGCCTGGGCGTATTGTTGCTGGGCGCTGTAATCGTGCGGATACTCTTCGGCCAGTTGCCGTTGCAGCCCAAGCGCCCGGTCCGACTGGCCCGTTTGCTGCAAGTAGTTGACCCGCTGCTGGGTCCATTGTTTCATCGCGTTTAGATGGGCCGCCTGACGCTCGTAGACGGGCTTGAGGACGTCAAGCAGTGCGAGCATCTCGTTGGCCTCGAAGATCCCCGACGCCTGCCCCCGCAAGTGCTCGGCGAGAAAGTAATCAGCCGCTTGCGGCTTCGCAAGCGCGCCCGCTTCCCCGAGAATCCTCTCCCTCAATTCCTCCCGCCGCCGGCTGACGTTGAGTACCGCATCGCGGACCCATCGCATGCCCGGCTTTCCGGCGGCCGACTGCTCGGCCTTGTCCAGCCGCTCCATCACGCGGTCCCATTGCTGGTTGCCGGCGAAGTGCAACAGCAGCGCGAACTGGTCGTCGAAGGTGGCCTTGCCGTCGGCGTCCGCTTGCTTGGCGTCGGCGGTGCTCACCGGCGGCTCGTGGAGGAATTGCACGCGGTCGCGCCCGGCCAACTCCTTTTTCCATTGCTGATCGAAGGCGTCGGCCGTGAGCAACTTGAACTCCTGCGTGATGAGCACGGTGCGGCGGCCTTGGGCGTCGAGGTGCTCGATCCGCCCGGCCCACCAGCAATCCGCCACTTCCACAAAGTCCTCGAATCGGGTGGACGAGGTGACGTTACCCTGATAGCGGCTCTCGATCGAGAGGACCACGTGCCGGGCCGTGTCGATCAGCACGTGGTCCTGCCTGTGCGGGACGTCGGGGTCCGTCAGGATGAGAAGCAACCGCGCGTTGCCTTGCGGCTTCAACTCGACCGAATGACGGGGATAAGTGCGCTCGATCGATCGCAGGGCATAGCCTTCCAGGCCCAGCGGCGGGTTGCCGAGGTCTTCGCTCTGGGAATCCCGCAGGCGGCCGAGTTGGAAGGTTTTGGAGAAAACGCCTCGCTCCCGCCCATCGCACCAACTGACGGTTTCGTTCGAACCGTTTCCCCCGTCGAGAATGAGCCAGGCTGTGGGAGATGCCAACGCGAGCGATTGGGAGCGAGACGTGAGGTTGTTCCAGCGGGCGTCGAAGGATTCCCAGCGCCGTTGCACTTGCAGCCCGCCGTCCAGCGCGGCGAGTTGCCCGTTGCGCAGCAGGCTCTCGGCCAGGGCCTTCGCTTCGGCCGGCCAGGCGGGTTGGGGTTGTTCGACCGTTTCCTTCGGCGGTGCGGGTAGATGCGGGAAGAGGGTGTTGACCCACTGCGTGTAATTCTGCGGATAGTAGCCCGACTGGCCGTAGCGTTCGAAGTTGAGCGTGCCGCCTGCGACGGCGAACAAGCCTCGGTTGGGAGCCCGCCAGCGGCCGTTGTACTCGAGCCCGAGCCGAAACCCGACGGATCCTGCCCCATCGAAATCGTAGCTGGCCTGCCAATTTCCAAGAACAGGTCGTGGCGATGCGACAATTCGGTTCATCGACTGTCCGGGCGGCGCCATGCCCGGCTCGCCCTCGAATTCCGGAAACCCCTCGGCGTCGACCACCTTCTTGAAATCTCCCTCGATTTCGCCGCCCGGTTCGTCTTCATGTGCGACTAGTATCTCGTCCACGCGCCCGTCAAAGGTTTGGTCTTCCCCCCAGGAGAACCTCATCGGGCCGTTGACGTCCCAGAGTCGCCCCGAGCGTTCGCCTGCTGTGGTCAAAACAGTCCCGTCCGTGCTGACAAGCTCCATTCCCAAAACGAAGTTAGTCCTCAGAGCGGGGATCCCTTCCCACTGCGGCAACATCTGCGACAACATCTGCGCGTCGCGTCCCAATCCCATCAGTTCGGCAAGCACGTTGCGGCGGAGACCCAGCCGCCAGTTGCCGGCCAGGCGCATCTGCTGTTGTCTCAGCTCGAAGTTCGCGTTTTCCCGTCCTTCGGCGAAGAACTTTTCGGCGTCGGTCATCTGGAAGCGGCGTTTCACCCCGAAACGCTCGCGGTCTTCGTCGCTCTCCAGCACCAACAGCGACGTATACGGCGTGATGATGTTGTACTCTTCCGACAGGGCGATGATCTCGTCCTGGATCGGCTGCGACGTGCCTTCTTGGAGCAGTGCGTCGAGGTGCCTTCGGGCCCAGAGCCGCGGAATGAACGAGTTGCTCTGCACGCCGTCCTCGAGCACGACCGGCTGGCGGAAACGCACCGGCCGGCCGTCCTGCGTGCCGGTGACCACGACTTCGCCGGCCTGGTCCTCGCCCGTCGGCAGGTACCGCCCCAAGAGGATCTGCTGCGAGCCGGCCGGGATGTTGGGCAACACTTCCGGATAGACCTTGACCATCTCCAGCCCCGGGAAGGCGACCTTCAAGTCGCGGATGCCTGGCCGGGCGATCTCGCCGAGCAACTCCCGGGCGATCGTTTCGGGGCCTTGCTGGCCGGAGATCTGGCGGAACGACCCGCCGCCGAGCGAAGCGATCGTCCGCAGCACCACCGCCTCGAAGCTGCTGCCCACGGTGACCGCGTGGAACGTGCCGGCCCGATCCTGGTAAAGCCGCTTCAGTCGCTTACCGAACGCCACCGGATCGCCGTCGCCGACCGTGACGATGCCGTCGCCGACGTAGATCACGTGGGTCTTCGGCCCGGATTGCTCCAAAGCCGAAGCAAACGCCTTGTCCAGATCGGTCCAGCCCAGCGAGACGCGATCGTCGAGGAACCGCCGGGCCAGCTCCACGTTGGTTTCGTCGGCCGGCACGGGCTCCTCGAAGACCCATCGGCAATCAACGTCGCAGACGGCCAGGTTGATCCGGTCCTCCGGCGTGAGCGACTGCAACAACGAGGCGACGAACGTCGACTGGGTCGCCCGGTCGGATCGACTCAACGAGGCGGACGTGTCGGCCAGGATCAGCACCTCCATCGGCTGGCCGTCGGGCAAAACGTCCCGCTGCCACTGGCCGTCTTCCGCCGGCGGAGTGAGTTGCAGCATGAAGTAGCCGTCCTTGCCACGCTGGTGCGGGATCATCACCAGCTCCGACTGCCGCCCGTCCACCTCGACCACGACCTCGAAATCGCGATCGGGCGTGTACTCCTGGGCCGTGAACTCGACGTGCGCGGAGTGCTCCGTGCGATCGATCCGCGCCATGTGCGTCGGGGAGGCGACCTCGGCCAGCGGCATCGCCGAATAGACCCGTACGTCGATCGCCAGCTCCTCCAGCGGGTTCTCCTTGAGCATCTCGCTCTGCAGGGCGTAGCTGTAACGGTAGCTGTTCCCGCGGAGCGGCAAGACCTGGGTGTAGGTGATCTTGATCCGCTTTCGGGAATGGGCAAAGATCGGAAACACGCGGGCCTTGAAGATGTTGCCGCCGGTCCATTCGAGCAGGCCGGGGTCGCGCTTCTCGCGGAGGATGGTTTCATAGATCTCCCGGGCGCGCTGTTTCTCGACCACGTCGGCCTCGACCATCTTGTCGTCGATCCACATGGCGAACCCGGAGATCGAGGCGTCCTGCGGCAGCGGGAAGTAGAAGATGCCTTCGGTGCGGCTGTCGGTGTGGTTGACGAACGATTCGTCGATTTCGGTCAGGGCGATCTGGTCGCGGATGGTGACGTTCACCTTGTGGTGGCCGATCGTCAGCGGCTTGTTCTGGCCGTCGACGTTGGCGATCAGCGAGCCGACCGATTCGTTGTTGGTCGTCCCTTCGAAGCCGGCCAGCCAGAGCGGGACCTGCTGCCCGGTGAGATCGACGACTTCCTCGCCGTCGATCCGATAGAGCCGCGTTCCCTCGACCTTGACCGTCTGTCCGCCGGGGCCGACGACCTCCAGCGGGGCCTTGGGCTCGGCCGTGATCTTCAGCGTGCCCGAGGAGACACGGATCAGGTTCGGCCGGACCACTTCGACCAGCGAGCCGGGGCCCAGCGTGACGTCGGTCTGCTTGACCAGCCGCAGCGCGACGGCGTTGGCCCCGCGGCGATCGGTCCGCACCCAGTCGCCCGGTTTGAGCAGGATGCGGCCGTCGACGGGCGTGAAACGGCTGTGCATCACCGGCTTGACGGACACGATCCCCTGCACGTCGGTGATTTTGCCCACGCGGCCGTCTTCGGTGAGCGTGTTGCCAACGACGAAGAGGTCCTCGGGCAGCGGCTTGTCGACGGCCAGCACGTCGAGCCGGGCGATCGGCTCCAGCCGGCCGTTGCGATCGGCCGTCGCCTCCAACGAGCGGAGCATTTGCGTGTCGGCGTCGGCCAGGGCTTCGAGGCGGATGTTGCCGTCGGGGGCGGGGAACTCGATCCGGTAAACGTCGCACCGGACGCCGTCGCGGACCACCTGCTGCGTCGGACGCGCACCGAGCAGGGCCTTGCGATCGGCCGGCGCCGGAAGTTCCAACAGCGCCAGCAGGTCGAGCCCGGGGCGGTCGGCGGGGAAGTAGACACAAGGCTTCGCGGCGGCCCGATTGGCCTGCTCGTCGATCTGCCACAACCGGTTGCCGTGGGCGATCCGGTAGGTGCCGTCGGCGTGGTTCCATCGCAGCCGGTTCGTTCGCGTGGCGAAAACCGGGTCGGTTTCTCCATCGCGGACGACCTGAAGATGGAGCGTCTCGGCCGTGGCGACCTTTTCGAGTACGTTCTCGAAGGCTACCGCCGAATCGTCCTTGAACAACGACGACCAGAAACAGGCAATCGCCACGGCCGCCGCTGCGGCGGTGGCTGCCAGAGTCCTCAGGGCTAAGACGAACATGCGGCGTCT
>DATKZH010000122.1:0-53592 GCA_035528065.1 Thermoguttaceae bacterium
GGAGCCGGGTGGTGATCAACCTGGCCCCGGCCGAGCTGCCCAAGCAGGCCGCCTCGTTCGATCTGCCGATCACCTTGGGCATTCTGGCCGGGAGCGGGCAGCTTCGGTCGGATCTGTTCGACCGGTACGCCGTGGTCGGCGAGCTGGCCCTGGACGGCGGCACCCGGCCGACCAAGGGGGCGCTGTCGATGGCCATCGCGGCCGCCCGGCAGGAGGGGCTCCGCGGGATGCTCGTGCCCACCGGGAGCGCCGCCGAGGCCGCGGTGGTCGAAGGCGTCGAGGTGATCCCGGTGGCCAGCCTGGCCCAGGCCGTGGGCTTCCTCGCCGGTCAGATCGAGATCGAGCCGGAGCCCTCGCGGCTGGACGACCTGTTCCGCCAGCTCGCCAGCTACGAAGACGACTTCGCCGACGTCCGCGGCCAGGAGGTGGCCAAGCGGGCGCTGACGGTCGCGGCGGCCGGAGGGCATAACGTGCTGATGCTCGGTCCGCCCGGCTCGGGCAAGACGATGCTCGCCAAGCGCCTGCCCACGATCCTCCCGGACCTGGCGGCGGAAGAGTCGATCGAGACCACGCGGATCTACAGCGCCCTGGGCCGGCTCCAGCCCGGCAAGCCGCTTCTGGCCACGCGGCCGTTCCGCTCGCCGCACCACACGATCAGCGACGCGGGTCTGGTCGGCGGCGGCTCGACGCCCTCGCCCGGCGAGATCAGCCTGGCCCACAACGGCGTCCTCTTCCTCGACGAGCTGCCCGAGTTCAACCGCCGCACGTTGGAGGTTTTGCGTCAGCCGCTCGAAGACGGCACGGTGACCATCGCCCGGGCGCTTTCGAGCACGACGTTTCCGGCGAACTTCATGCTCGTCGTCGCGCTCAATCCGTGCCCTTGCGGCTACCGGAACGATCCCGGGCGGCAGTGTCACTGCTCGGTGCCGCAGATCGAGCGGTATATGAGCAAGATCTCGGGGCCGCTTCTGGATCGGATCGACATCCACATCGAGGTGCCGGCCGTGGCGTTCCGCGAGCTATCGGGCAACGTCCCCGGCACGTCGAGCGACCAGATGCGGGAGCAGGTGGCGACCGCACGGCGCATCCAGTCCGCCCGCTTCCGCGGCGTCGCCACCCGGCACAACGCCGACATGACCCACCGCCAGACCCGCCAGCACTGCCGGCTGGACGCCGAAGGCAACAACCTCCTCAAGGCCTCGATGACCGAGCTCGGCCTCTCCGCCCGCGCCCACGACAAGGTCCTTCGCACCGCCCGCACAATCGCCGACCTCGACGGGAGTGAAACCATCCAGCCGATGCACCTCAACGAGGCGATCAACTACCGGATGCTGGACCGGCATTTGTGGACGTGAACCGTGGAAAGAAGAGAGAAGACGAGAGCTTCATTGCGGCACGTTAGCACCACTGGCCTGTGCGGCGCTGCCGGCTCCTCCTGAGATTGGAGGGACGAACGGCGGCCAGGACCCAGCCAATTCAACTTGACGTGAGGAGCACTGCTGGGCAAGCCGGCGTTGCCACCCAACGCCGTTGACCCCAATCGGCGCCAGACCCCGGCAAAAGGATCGGCCGAAAAACAACTTCCCGACTTCAGTAGCAGGCACACGCCGTGTGCCGTCCGCCGGTTACGGCACACGGCGTGTGCCTACTACTCCGCAAATGCGGAAGCTATGGTCCGGCTCATCCTTATCGCATTGGCCTCGCCCGGAGGCGGGGTCGCTCGGCTCGCCGGTTCGGTGCGGGGCACCCCGGTCACCGTCTGTTGCGCCCGCCCCGCCCGGAGGCAGGGTTGCTCGACTCGACGCTCCACGCCGAATCGAGGCGCTCGGCCGGCCCGGGCCGCGAAAAACTGAAAGCACCCCGGGGTGCCCAAAAAACGTCTTGCGGCTCGGCGCTAACATGGTATGCTCGACCGTGTTAGGCGGAAAACCGCATGTCCGCAAGCCCCCGAAATCCGCCGTCCAAGTGTCCAACAATGCCGTCCATGAAACGCCCTAAGCCCATGCCCGGCAATACGTTGCGTCGACAACATTTGTTCGACGGTTTTTCTTGGGTCGGCAGAAACCTCCAAGTACTTTCGTACCCGGGGCTTGCGCGAGTGAGCTCGTCCAAGAAGGGCGGTTCGCCCGGTACCTACCTTGCGCGCAGGTGGCCTGTGACCCGGTAGCACCTGCGCTGGAACCCCATGGCATTCGCCCTGGGGCCCCAGCGCGCTCACCCTGGGGCCCGCGCGACACTGCTGAAAAAGTCCGGGCGCGTGGAGGGGCGTTTGGTGGGTTCGGGGTGTTTTGGTTGGGTGGTCGTGGGTTCTTCGAGGCAGGGTTCCTTGGGGTGACGCCGGGGTAGTCCCTGCCAGTTTGCCTGGCTTCGCGTGGGAACGCACGAGCGGACGCTTCGCGTCCTCCCTCGCCCAACTCATCGCTAATCCGTACACAGAGGGCAAAGCCCCGCCTCGCCCGCGTAACTCCGCGCGCTGGAATGCCGCCAATGAAGCGGATCATCGACGTAACTCCGCGCCACCGGGTTATCGTGAATGTATTGGATCTTCTCCCACGTCATCTCCTCGCTCTGGATCTCCTCCGGATGCGAGCCTTCCTGCCAAACCTGGCACGCTCGATCCGTCTTGTGGGCGGCCTTCTCCCACTTGAACTGAGACAGCAGCTTTCTGCCGCCCGCGGCTCTCAGGAAGTCGACGATCTGCCGAGCCGTGTAGGACTTGAACATGCCCATATCCTTGGCAAGCTGCCTCCCGGACGCGATCAGGTGCAGGTGGTTTTCGACGATCGCGTACGCGAACACCTTGAGCCGTTGCCGGTCGCAGAACCACCTCCACGAGTCGCAGACGATCTGGAACCTCTCCGGGCGCGTGAATACGGGCAGCCAGCCGACAATCGTGCAAGTGAGGAAGCACGGGTGGTCCGCTTCGTACACGCGGCAGCGGTCTCGGGTCATCGCGGCCTCCGGTCTGGCAGAGTCTCCTTGCGAGACACGGACGCGAAGCGTCCACCCGTGCGTTCCCACGCGAAGCGCGGGAACAATGGGAAATAACTTTCCCACCCGAGGGCGGCGATTGTAGCACATAAATCGCGGGGGTGCAATGGTTTGGGGAGCGTTGCTCGGGCGCCCGCGGGTATTGTTCATGGGGCTCTGCGGTGCCATTAAACTCGAGGGCGCGTGGCACGGGCGTCTCGCCAGTGCGCAGCCGCAGTCAACCTGTATCCGGCAATACAGCCGACGGGCGACCGCTTAAGAAGACGGTGGGCCATCCGCACGGGTTGGAAGGCCGCACGCAGCCGGCGCGTCGTGTTGGGCGCCCGGACGGCGGCACCGCCTTTCCTCGTTCCCAGGGTCCCGCCTGCGAACGCAAGGCATTGGCAGGCTCTGCCTGCGGCGCCGGCTTGTTTCACGGTGGCTTGCCTCGGCTTTTGCGTCTGGGGCGAGGCGGAGCCTCGCGTTAGTGCGTTCCCAGGCGGAGCCTGGGAACGAGCGTCGAAGGTCGTGCGCCTCGGCGGCCGGGGCGCGTGGCGGGCTTTGTTGGACAGGGCCAGCTTTGTCGTCGGCCCGATGTCGGCTCCTATGAGGGGTGCTACCCCCACCAGTTGCCGTGAATGCACTTCGCTTGTTGCGGCGTGACGGCCAATTAACCGTGCGCGCAAGTGCGCTGGGGCCCGAGGGGGAGTGCGCTGGGGTTCCATGGTGAATGCGCTGGGGTTCCAGCGCAGGTGCTACAGGGTCATAGGCCACCTGCGCGCACGCCATGTACTGGGGAAAACGGCCTTTTTGGACAAGGTCACTCGCGCAAGCCCCGGGTACGAAAGCACTTGGAAGTTTTGGCCGGACCAAGAAAAACCGTCCAACAAATGGTTTCGACGCAACGCGTTTCGAGGCAAGGACTTAGGGCTTGTCATGGACGGCATTGTTGGACACTTGGACGGGCTATTTCAGGGGCTTGCGGGCACTCGGTTTTCGGCCTAACGTGTTCGATCTTACCATGTTAGCGCCGAGCCGCAAGGCGATTTTTGGGCGCCCCCGGGTGCTTCCAGTTTTTCCCGGCCCCGGCGGGGCGAGCGGCTCGATTCGGCGTGGAGCGTCGGCTCGACCGACCCTGCCTCTGGGCGGGGCGGGTGCAACAACCGGTGGCTGGGGGCCCGTGAGGCGGGCTGGCGAGTCGAGCGACCCTGCGTCTGGGTGAGGTCCATGCAACAAGGATCAGCCGGACGATAGCTTCCGCACTACGCGCGGCCTTGTGCCGGGGGACAGGGGCACAACGCTCCGAAGGGGCGGAATACGGGAGCCCAGGGCGCAGCCCTGGGTTGGGGCGGCCTGGCGGTAGCCCTGAAAGGGCGAGATACGCGGCGGGTCCGCGACGGGTATCGCGCCCTTTCAGGGCTTGGATTGTGCGGGCCGCCCGACCTTCCAGGGCTGCGCCCTGGGCTGTCGTATCACGCCCTTTCAGGGCTGCGCACGGCGCGAGCGTCGTGTGTCTGCCGGCGTCTGCCGTGTGTCTGCCGCGGTCTGTCGCCGATCAGGGTTCACGGCGTTACTGGTTCCCAATCTCCAGGTTGGGAACCTCCCTCCGCGAAGCTCCGCTTCGCAGAAGGGGAAGCAAGGCCTCCCGCACATGCGTTCCAGCTCCGCTTCTGGAGAAGGTTCCCGTACATGCGTTCCCAAGCCGGAGCTTGGGAACGAGCGTGGACGCGGTAAGGGTTCACGGCGTTGAGTGGCACCCCGTGCGCCCCACGGGTGGCTGTGGGCCCGCGCGTTGCGTGGCACCGGGCGGCCGCCGAAAACCGCTCGATAGAGTCAAACCGACCCCAACCGCACGGAACGTTCGATCGCCGCCGCACGTCGTCGCAAGCCTGCGCGCTACGCCGGGCGGACCTCGCGTTTCTCCTTGTCGAAGACGACCTTCCGGCCGAGTCGGGCGGCCGTGTCGCCCATCACGATGGCGATCCCTTGACGGTAGCCCATCTCCATGTTGGCGTGCGTCTGGCCGCCCCCGCGAATGCACCCGAACCAGTCGGCCATGTGGGCGATGCCGGGATAGGGCGGGTCGTGGTCGAGGAGCTTGGTCTCGGGGATCGCGTCGTCGACGCCGGTGCTGGAATAGACGGGATTGCCCGGCCAGTGGCCGAACCGCGTCTGCACGAGCCCCTTCTCAGCCATGAAGTACGTGGTCTCGTTATTGAGCGAGCTTCCGAAGTGGGTGACGAACTGGGTGTAAAAGCCTTCGGCATACTCGAGGATCACGCAGACGTTGTCCGGCGCGGTGCGACGCCGGTCGCTGGTCGGGGCGTAGATGCCGCCGAACGCCGTGGCGGTGGCCGGGCACCCGGAGCCGGTCACCGCGTGCACGTAGTTGCTGTAGTGGGCCATCCAGCCGCCGATCGGGCCGCTGGAGAAGTCCTGATAGCCCATCCACGAGGCGTGCTGGTCGGCGTCGAACGGCCGAGGCGTCTTGTCGTAGAGGAAGCCTTTCCAGTCGGTCTCCTGCTCCTGCTCGGGGCCCTTGTAGCGGTTCCAGTAGGGCACGTAGTGGTTGATCGTCGACTCGATGCGAAAGACCTTGCCGAGCTTGCCCGATTTGAGGAACTCGGCCAGGGCGAACGTCTCCTCGGCGCTGCTGCCTTGGGTGCCGTGCTGGATGACGATGCCGGTTTCCTTGACCACGTCGTACGCCTGGTTCAAGGGTTCCAGGCTCTCCATCAGCGGGGCGAACGGCTTTTCGACGTAGATGTGCTTTCCGGCCCGGGCGGCGTCGATCGTCTGGCCGCAGTGCTGATGGGCGGGCGTGGCGATGACGACCGCGTCGACGTCGGCCTCGGCGAGCAGCTTGTGGTAGTCGACGAAGGGCTGCGGCTTCGCGCCGAACATCTTTTCGATCTTGTCCGCCCACTGATCGCGTTTGGCTTGCCAGACGTCGCAGATCGCGGTGACGGTCACGTTTTCGTCGGCGCCCTTGGCGTAGTTCACCAGCCCGTTCATCCGCCCGCCGCAGCCGATCAACCCCAGCCGGATCCGCTCGCCGGCGCCCAGGACCCGGCCGTAGCTGGAAGCGGTCATCGCGGAGATGGCGACTCCGGCCGCGGTCCCGGTGGCGACCGACTGCTGGAAGAACTGGCGCCGGCTCGTCTTGTCGTGTTGCATGGTCGAGATCCTCCCGTGGTGGGTGCAGGTGGCTTTCTCCGGGCGTCCATGATAGTCGACGGGAGGGGGTGCTGCCAGCAGCGGGCGTATGGCGCGTTCTCCCGGCGCGGAGCGCTGGGAGCGGGGGCAGATGATCGCTGCAAGAAACGAAAACCGGCCCCCCTGTGGCAGCGGCAGGGCCGGTCTTATGAAGAAGCGGCGTTGGGCAGGCGGCGGGCAAGCTGCCACCTGCCGCCAGCGCTTACGCGTCGAGAATCGCCTCGGCTTCCTCGCGATAGGCGTCCATCAGGAAAGGAATGCCCGTCACGTCGGCGCACTCCCTGGTCAGGCTCATGATCTCTCGACGGGTGATCGAGGGGACATTGAAGCACCGGGCGCCGGCCATCATCTGCTGGAGGCCGACGGCGAGCTTTTGGGTGTAGGAGAAGATGCCGATCGCGCCGAGGGGGATGTTCTTCATCTCGTCCTTGCCTACGAGGTCGGCCACCTGCTCGTAGCAGACGAAGATCTCTTCGACCTTGCCGCCGTACTGGGAGATGGTCTTGGGGAGCCCGCCGTTGCTCATCCAGCGGCCCACGTTCTTGCCGACCATGCCGGGAATCATCATCGCCCGGCCCAGGCAGACGGCCCTGACGTAGGGGGAACCGAGCGCGAGGCACTTGAAGATATGGTCTTCGGCGCTGAAGCCGCCGGCGAAGGCGAGGTCGGGCACGCGCTGGCCCTTGGCGGTTAGCTTGTCGGCGAACTGTACGGCGGCCGAATGGAGGTAGATGCTGGGCATGCCCCACTCTTCCATCATCCGCCAGGGGCTCATGCCGGTCCCGCCGGGGGCGCCGTCGATGGTCAACAGGTCGATCTTGGCCTGGCTCCCCCACTTGAGGGCCATGGCCAGCTCACGGAGGCCGTAGGCCCCCGTTTTGAGCGTGATCCGCTTGAAGCCCAGCTTGCGGAGCCGATCGCACTCGGCCAGGAAGCCGGCTTCGTCGACGAAGCCGAGGCGGCTGTGTCGCTCGAACTGCTTGATGGCGCCGTCGTGGTAGCCGGCTTGGATGACGGGGTTGGAGGGGTCGGGGGTGACGATGTATCCGCGCCTTTGGAGCTCCAGGGCCCGCTCCAGCGAGTCGACCTTGATTTCGCCGCCGATGCACTTGGCGCCCTGGCCCCATTTGAGCTCGATAGTGTCGAGGCCGTGCTTGCGGCTGACGTACTCGGCGACGCCGAGCCGGGTATCCTCGACGTTCATCTGGACGAGGATCTCGCCCAGGCCGCGATGGTACCGCTTGTAGGTCTCGATGCGGCGGTCCATGTCGGGGGCCGAGGTGATCTTGCCCTGGGAATCGAGCTCCAGCTCGGGGTCGATCCCGCAGACGTTCTCGCCGCAGACGGCGGTGATGCCGGTGATTGCCGCTCCGATGGCGAAGTGCTCCCAGTTCTTTCGGGCGATCTCGGTGGAGCCGAGCGCGCCGGTGAAGACGGGGGCCGCCATCCGGACCTTGCGGTCCCAGCCGTACTCGGTTTCGACGCTCACTGCCGGGAAGGTGCAGGTATCGGGGTTGGCTTGCGTGCCCTGGGGGAGCCCGCTCCCGCCGAGGGCGTAGCCCTGGATGTTGAGGTGAGAGTAGTCGACGGGGTAGTCCTTGTCGCCGCCGGCGGTGACGTCGCCGAACGGGCCGGGGTAGATCAGCTCGCGGCCCCGGAACGTGGCCTGGAACACCTCGCAGTTGCCGATACAGCCGTCCACGCAACGCGAGCAGAGGCCCGATTGGGGCACCACGCTTCGCGAGCGGTTCTTGGAAACCGTGGCGTCATTGGCGTTGGGTTTCTGTAGATTCACCTTGGTCCTCCCTCGACACGTTCTTGAAGGCAGCTTGGCTTGGCGGGACCGTTGCGGTTCGGGCGACGCTACCCCGCCCCTGACCGCAACAAGCGACTATTGCGCAGAGTGGGCGTATCAACCCATCTGCTTATCCCGGCCTTCCATTCTATCGATCTGCCTTATTATTTCAATACCGAAAGTTGCTAATAGTGAGTATTAGTTTTGGTAATATCATCGCGGCACTCACGCCCCTGAGATCCCGAGCAAGTTTGGGCGGGAAAAGGAGAAACAGAGAAGCAACGGGGCGGTTTACGCGGGGGCTCGGGTGCAGCCGAAGCTGGTTCCGAGCTCACACTCCACACAGCTTTCGGGCATGGTCTCGACCATGGAGAGCTGCGACTCGCACAGACCGCAGAGGCGTTCTTCGCCGGGCTTCCACGGCCCGGGACACGGCGGGATGGTCATGGGGCACAGATCGATGCAACTGTTGCATCGTTTGCAGAAGTCGGGCCTTTTGGCCAACGGGAAGTCGACGTGACGGTCCTTTCCCCGGCCCACGAACCCGAGGGCCTTGGCCTGCCACATCTGTTCGCACACCCGCACGCAACGGCCGCACTGGACGCAGTCCACGTTGTGGAAGGGGTAGCGAACTTCCTTCACGCCGCAACGGATGGCCAGGTCTTGGATGGCCTTCGAATTGGGGGTCTCCGCCACCAGCAACTCGGCGATGTTTCGCCTCAGGCGAACGATTTTCTCGGAATGGGTCACGATGGCCAATCCCTCCTCGACGCCAAGCGTGCAGGAGGTGGTCACCTTCCGGCGTCCGTTCTTGACGACCTCGACGATGCACAGCCGACACGCGCCGAGGGCGGAGAAGCCCTGCATGTGGCAGAGATGGGGGATGCAAACGCCGTATTCGAGCGCGGCATCGAGCACGGTGATGCCCTTGACCGCGCGGACCTGAGCCCCGTTGATCGAAAGCGTCACGTACTCTTGCATCGAGTGTCTTCTCAGAGGACCGTCACCGCGTCGAACTTGCACGTCTCGCGACAGATGCCGCACTTCGTGCACGCCTCGGCGTTGATGGCATGGGGCTCTTTCTTCTCGCCGGTAATCGCTTCGTGGGGACAGGCGGTCCGGCAAGCGCCGCAGCCGGTGCATTGGTCTCGGTCGATGGTGTAGCGGATCAGGGCACGGCATACGCCGGCCGGGCAACGCCGCTGGTGGATGTGGGCCTCGTACTCCTCCCGGAAGTAGCGGAGCGTGGAGAGCACGGGATTGGCCGCCGTCTTGCCCAGGCCGCAGAGCGACTCGGCCACCCTCTCGCCGAGGTCGACGAGCAGGTCGAGTTGCTCGGGCCGGCCGCGGCCTTCGGTGATGTCGGTGACGATCTCCCGCATTCGGGCGATGCCCACCCGGCAGGGCACACACTTGCCGCGTTTTGGCTCGGCGGTCCGCTCCTCTCGCAGGTCAGCAAGGTCATCGATGGAATTCAGCGTAGGCATTCGCGGGGGTCTCCTCCTCGTCGGCATCGCGGACCGACTGGACCAGTTTGCGGAGCTTGCGGGGGTCATGTGGTCGTGATACCGGCCGTCCAGCACGACGACGGGCCCCAGGGCGCAGGCCCCCAGGCAGTTGACCGTCTCCACAGTGAAGACCCCTTTCTCGGTGGTCTCCCCGGGGTCCACGCCGAGCTGCCCGATCACCTCGTCCAGCATCCGCGGGGCGCCCCAGACGTGGCAGGCCGTCCCCATGCAGACGGTGATGAGATGCCGTCCCCGCGGGCAGAGGCTGAAAGCCTTATAGAAGTTGGCAACACGGTAGACTTCGATCAGCGGAACGCCGAGCCGCTCAGACACCAGACTCATGGCATCCTCAGAGAGGTGGCCTTCGGCTTCCTGGATGTCCTGAAGGACTTCAATGAGTTCCCTCGGTTTCCCTTCCCGACGGCTCAGAATGTCTTCGACGGATTCTATCGTTACTGCCATGCGCCGCTCCGGTTCGCCTCGAAAGAGAAGGCCGAATTGCGAAAACGTCTAAGCTGAGAAACCCCCCAAACCCCGCTCAGCGTAAGAGCCTGTGATATATGACGCGCTAATCGACGGCACAAGTCCAACTGATGGATTTCAAGATTCGGCGACCGGCCCCGTCTATAAGAGAAATCAATGCGGACAAGAACTCCGCCAATGATCGCCCGAGACTGAAACCGGCACGTAAGGAGCGAGGAAGGTTGGGCTGACCGCCGGGAGAGATCGAGTGGGGTAGCGCCCGGGCAGAAATAACTCGTCCAAGTTTTCGTCAGGGTGACACGTCCCTCCAGCTCAGCGAAGGACGTGTTTTGCGAAGTCACCACGCCCTTCGTTCCTCAGGGCGTGCCACCCAATTGGTCAGCCCATTTCTGCGCAGGCCCTTAGGGCGAGCCTTGACCCGCTTCGTACAGCTCAATCTCCCAGATCCGGCTGATGTTGATCTGCGTCTGGCGGACCAGCAGGCGGACGCGCGCGGCAGTGATCGGATCGAATCGGCAGTGCCAGTCGACCTCCGCGTTTCCGACGGTGTCGGTCGCGGGGAGGTCTTTCCAGATGCCGCCGTCGAAGTGCTGGAAGACGAACGAGTCAATCGGGTCGGTGACGTTTCCGCCGTGCCAGTAGCCCGACGTCACGCGAGCGGCCACGAGCGTCTTGGGCTCGTCCCATCGCAGCTCGACCCAGTTCGGCACCTGCGCGTGGCTGAGCCAGCGGAGGTCGTTCCGGCGCCAATCGACCCGGCCGTCGTTGACGAGCGCCGGCGGCGAGCCGGCTGGGTCGCGGTCGCCGGAGGTGGAGATGGTGGCCAGGCGGGCGACGTTCCTGCCGACGTTTTCGAGCTCGGGCGGCGGCGCGGCCGGCTTTCCCACGCCCTCGCGCATCAGCCCCTGCAACTCGTCGAGATGGTCGCCGTACACGGCGCGGGGGTCGGCGTCGTGCTTCCTGCAAACCGAAGCAGCCATCCCTACGATTTCGCCCATGCACCCGCCCGTGCGCATCACCCGAACCGCACCCAGGGCCTCGTGCGTCACGCTGATGTCCCGGCCGGCCATGAAGAGGTTGTCCACGTTTCGAGAATAGAGGCAGCGATAGGGGACCCAATACGGGCGAGGATAATCGGTGTAGTGGGCCCTGGCGACAAAGCCGTCGCCTTCAAATCCCTCGACGAAGCGCGGGTCGGCCAGATGCAGGTCGATCTTCCAGCCCGTGGGGACGCAGCCGTCCGGGTACTCCTTGGCGCCGACGAGGTCTTCCTGCGTGAGCACAAGGTCCCCGATCAAGCGGCGCGACTCCCGCTTGCCGGAGACGTGGGCGGCCCAGTTCAGCTTGTGGTTCGGATACCCCTTGTCGACGTTCTTCAGGCAATCCCACGCTCCGTACATCGCCCGAAAGTTCCCGTCGCGAATGGACTCGCTCCGCTCGAACGGATCGTGGTCGAATCCGCTTTCCCAGTACCAGCCGCCCAGGGCGAGGATGCCGCGGGGGTCGCCGCCGCGTCCGGGGAACGGCTTGTCGCTCAGATCGAGGGCCCAGGGGCACCGGGGGAAGGCGACCGGCCGATCGGTCTCGACGACGTTCCAGAGGTTACACCGGCCCATGTGGCCCGGGCAGGTCATCTCGTAGTCGGCCCCGGCCAGAATGCCGATCGCCCCGTCGCCGGTGCAATCGGCGAACCAGCGTCCGAGGAAACGGTAGCGACGAGCCGTGACGGTATGCCGGGCGACGACGGCGCGGATGCGGCCGGACTCCGCTTCCACCGCGTTTGCCCGGCAATCGAGGAACAGGGCGAGGTTCTCCTCGGCTCGCACCAGGGCGAGCTTCTTGTCGTCTTCGTACAGTTCCGCCGTATTCTCCGGGCCGTAGTGCGCCGACCGCTCCTGCTCCAGCTCGGCCACGACGTCGCCGACGCGAGGATACGGCTCGACATTTCTCGCCCCCTGGAGCCAGACGCGGATCTCCGAGCTGTTGTTGCCGCCCAGCACAGGGCGGTCCTGGATCAGGGCGACCTTCAGATCGAGCCGGGCGGCGGAGACCGCCGCGCAGGTGCCCGCAATCCCGCCCCCAACCACCACCAGGTCGAACGGCCCGACGTCCTCCGGCGTTTCCGGAATGCCCAGCCGCTTGCGCCGAAAGGCCTCCAGCGCGGCGTCCTCGTTCGGCGGGACGAGCCCGGGATCCGTGGTGAACAGGATGGCGTCGCACCGCCCCTCGAAGCCGGTCCGATCGCGCAGCCCCAGCGCGACCTTGCCGCGGGGGATCTCCACAAGGCCGCCGTCTTGCCAATGCCACTCGGCCCCCTCGGTGCCGAAGACGGTGGGCAACGGTTCGCCGCCCACCAGCACTTGGAACCGGCCTGGAGCTTCGGGCGCGTTCCACGGGGCCACCCAATCCCGCGTTCGTACTAGAACCCGGTACGTCCCCGGCGCCGCAAACTCGACGGTCGTCGAGGCATCTTCGACCGGAGTGCCGAGCCCGTGGGCGAGAAGAAACGGCGACCCCATTTGGTCCATGAACTGCGAGTCAGGGACCCAACCACCGAGGTTCTCGAATGCCTCGGCCTCCAACAGAACGGTCTGCGCCGTTGTCCCTGCCGGGGCTGTCGTCGGCACCAACGAAAGCACCATCAGGGCGGCAGCGATCAAGCGTCTTCTCATGGCGTCCTCCCGCTGGATCGACGGACCGACCGGGAGACTCGTGAACGAGGTGGTCGGCGAGGAAATCGTTGGTTCTCGGGCTCGAGACATTATCCCCGGACGCAGCCCGCGCGGTCAACGATTCCTGACTTCACCCGGAATCGGCGTCGCCCCTCGGCGCCCGACGCTTGCCGCGATACCACGTGGCAAGCCGCCGCGGTGAGACTCCCAGGCGGTAGCCGAGGACGACCATCTGATTGAGCCGGGTCGTGCGCCAGGGGCCGAGGGCTTGCCATCGCCGGGCGGACGTGACCACCGGCTCGGAGACAATCGCAATCCGCCCCCGGCGCCGCAACCGACGCACGAGCTCGAAATCCTCCATGATCGGCAAGTCGGGGAAGCCGCCGGTCAGATAGAACCGGTCGGCCGTCATGAAGATCGCCTGGTCGCCGTAGGGCATCTGCCGAAGCACCGACCGAAGATTGATCGCCCGCTCGATCACGCGAAACGGCCACCCCCGTGCATCGAGCCGGAGCCGAAACGCCCCGGCAGCCACGTTGCGACGGATCAGCGCCTCGCGCACGTACTTGGCGAACGCCTCGGGCAATCGGGTATCGGCGTGGAGGAAGAGCAGGATCGACCCGTCCGCCTCCGCGGCCCCGGCGTTCATCTGCCGGGCGCGGCCCGGGGCGGTCGTGAGGAGTCGGCAGCCATGGCTTCGGGCGATTTGGGGCGTACGGTCCTCGCTCCCGGCATCGACCACGATCGTCTCCACGTTGGCCGCATGCTCCAGCGGGCAGAGCGTATCGCCCAGCCAGCCCGCCTCGTTGAGCGCGGGGATGACGACCGAGATCCGCGCGTCGGCAAGGTCCCCCCGGAAACGGTTCCGTGCCCGCTCCCAGACCTCGAGATCCGCCGGCCGATCGACGTCGGCGAGCCGCTCGAGCAGTGAGGCGGAAAGCCCTATCTCCCGGGCGGCGTCGAGCGTCTCTTCGAGCACCCGGTCGCTTCCCCAAGGCATCTGGGTGAACAGGCGCGGCGCCGGGCGGCGAAGTCCGACGAGCCAATAGCCGCCGTCCAGCGCCGGTCCCAGCACGAGGTCGTGATCCGCAAGCCGGTCGAACGCCGCCCGGAGCAGCGGGGCGGTGATCCCGGGGCAATCGGTGCCCACGATCACGGCGCGGGTCGCTCCCTCGCGGAAGGCCGACGCGAAGGCTTCGCTCATCCGTCGCCCGAGGTCCCCGCCGGATTGCGGCCGATAGCACGCCTCGGGGCCGAAGCACGCCTCGATCGACGCCCGGCTGCCGCCGTCGAAGTGAACCTCGACCGACACGCGCTCCCGCTCGGCAAGCTCCTCCGCCCGGCGGAGCGTATGCCGGGTCATCTCCCGCTGGAGCACGGCCGCCCCCACGGGCCCCAGCGTGGGGATGAGCCGCGTCTTGCTTTTCTGCGGCTCCGGGTACCGGGTGAAAATGATCAGGCGGTGGCTCATGTCTCCGGAAGACCGCGTGGGTCGGGAGTTGGCAGGGTGGCGATCACGTGATCGCCCCTTGGCAGCCGGACCCGGCGCCGGCGGTACAGCCGTAGCAGTGTTGGGCGGTGACGATCGGGCGGGCGGCCAGTGCTCCGACGTCGCAATCGTGGATCTGCCGGGGGAGCTTGGGCCCCAGGCCCAACTGGAGCATTTGATTGAAGTCGCAGTCGTACAGCCGGCCCGCCCAATCCACCGAGAGCGTCGTCCGGCACATCACCCCCGCCGCGGCCTTTGGGTTATACGCCTCGATCAGCGTCTCCATGTACTCTTCGTACGTCCCGCCTTCGACCAGCTCGCGCAAGAACCGCCCGATGGGCATGTTCGTAATCGTCAGCAGCCGGTTGAACACGATCCCGTAGCGGTCCCAAAGCTCGCGGCGGTACGTCTCCTCCAAGGTCTTCTGCGCCGGCGGCAGCGACGGGCCGAGGGGATTGTAGACCAACGTGAGGATCAGCTCGCCGTCCGCCTGGCCGTACCCGAGCGCGTTCAGTTGGCGAAGCGCCTCGATCGACTTCGCGAACACGCCGTCGCCGCGCTGGCGGTCGACGTCTTCCTTCAGGTAGCAGGGGAGCGAAGCCACGATCTCCACGCGCTGCCCGGCCAGCAACGCGGGCAACTCGCGGTAGCCGGGGGCCATCAAGAGGGTCAGGTTCGACCGGTCGATCACGTGGCGTCCCAAACGCCGCGCCTCCTCGACGATCCAGCGGAAGCTGGGATTCATCTCGGGCGCCCCGCCCGTGACGTCCAGGGTCGGGACGTCGGTTCGGGCGAGCACGTCGAGACACGCCTCGGCCGTCTGGCGAGACATGACCTCGCGACGATCCGGCGCGGCGTCCACGTGGCAGTGCCGGCACGTCAGGTTGCACCGCCTGCCCAGGTTGAGCTGGAGCACCTCGATGCCCGTGGCGCGAAGCGGATGGAGGTCGCTTTCTCGCAGCGCCGCGTCGAATCGCTTCTCCCCCGCACGGGGACGAAGGATCTGGAGCTGACGGGACGCCTGGGCCAGCGGATGGCCTTCATGCACGAGGGACACGGTCGCGCTTCCTTTCCGGGGTTTTCAACAAGTTTGACGGGACCGCCAGGTCTGCGACGACCAGCCCAAGCTGGGGCAACCCAGTTTGTTCGTGGCGGCTCGCGGCAGCCAAGACAGCTTGCCGCTATCCCCGATCACATGGTGCCCGAAGTGGGCCCGAGTCTGCAATCATACGGCCCCCGGACGTCGTCGGGCAACACGGCCGGGGCTTCAGACATGCGTTTCTCCTCCCGCCTGCGCTGGCTCCTCAACGACGCCGGGCACCGCCTGGTCCAAGGCCCGCTTGGCGATCCGGGTGACCAGCACCGTGACCACGACCGTCACCACCAACCCCACGACGAAGAGCACCTGTTGTCCGACGCCCCCTTCCGCCTTCCCCGAAGCGAGCTCCGTCAGGCTCTTCGCCACGGAGCCGAGATAGGCGTACATCAACGTGCCCGGGAGCATGCCGATCCACGACGCCAGGAAGTAGTCGCGGAGCGACACGCGGGTCAACCCGAAGGCGTAGTTCAGCAGATTGAACGGAAACAGGGGGGAAAGCCGAATCAGCAAGACGATCTTCAGCCCGTGCTCGCCCACGGCGCGGTCGATGGCCCGAAACCTGGCGTGCGCCGCCACTTTCCGCTGGACCCACGGCCTGGCCAGCGTGCGACCGACCAGGAACGCCGCCGTCGCACCCAGCGTGCTCCCGATCGAAGCCGCGGCCGTCCCCCCGACCACGCCGAACAGGAATCCGGCTCCCATCGTGACCATCGAACCGGGCAGAAACAGGAGGCAGGCGACAATGTAGATGCCGACGATCAACACGAGCCCCCAGACGCCCAAGCCTTCCACCCAGCCAAGGAACCGGCCGAGGTACTCCCCGGCCGGCAGATAGACGAACGTCACCCCGATGGCCGCCGCCAGGAGCACCGCCACGACGATCCGTAGTAGAGAAGAGGCTTTCACTTGCGGAACCGACTGGCTGTTCAAGCTGTTCAAGACACGTGGCGAAAAGCTCGGCTTCGCAGCGCCGGTGCGGCGCCGACTCCGAATTCTTCCGAGCCCCTTCGTCAAGCCCAGTATACATTTGTGCTTGCTCGAAGAGGAGTCGTTCTGTGCTCAGCGATTCCGCCAGCCCCATCGTCGAGACATGGTATCCTCAGCAGGCGGCTCGGAAATGGGAGACCGCTCACGGGCTGGAAGCTTGACATCGGTAAAGGCAGGCCATAGGTTCCATCCTGCCCGGCGAGAGGTAGGGGATTTGTGGGGCCCTGAAAAGAATAGGCGGCCCGAGGCGAACGCCGGGAAGCGACGGCTTCGATCATCCGCCGTGTCGAACCATCCGAGAACGGTGTCCCATGAAAACGCGATCCATGTTGCTGACGGTGCTCGTCCTCTTCGGATGCGACTTTGCCGGGGGAGCGGAAGCGATCGAACAACCCGTGCTCTCCTTCTGCGGCGGATCGGACAACGACCTCGTCCGCGTGGCCGGGGCATGCGGGATCCCCTGCCGGCGATTCGACTCGCCCGACGAGGCGGTCCGCGCCGCGGCGGAGGGCTCCGGGCTATTGATCCTCGCCGACGGCTATCCGGCCAAGACGACCGACGTCGGCCCCGAGGTGTTCGAGACCGCCGCGAAGAAGCGTCTGCGCGTGTACGTCGAGTATCCCACGTCCCTGCCGGGGATCGACGTTGGCCCGGCCAAGGCCCTGCGGCTCGAGCGCGTGGTCGTCACGTCCGATGCGTTCGGCGAGGCGCTTCCGCCCATGCGCATCGCGATGATCAACGCCTGCCATCTCGTCGAGGCTCAGGCGCCGGAAGCGCACCTGGTTGCGGCCAAGGTGGCCGGCGTCGACCGGGCGGTATTCGGACTCGAGGACACGCCCACCCTGCCCATCCTGTTCGAGCATCCAAACGGCAGCATCCTGGTGAGCACCACCAAGCTCAGCCACTTCGTCACGGGCCGCTACATGCCGCAAGATGCCTGGGCGGCGATCTGGAGGATGGTGCTCGCGTGGCTCGGGCCGGGCCGGGCCGTGCCGCCGTTGCGATGGACGCCGACCGTGCGCCCCGCCTACTCGGCGGCCGAGCCGCTCCCGGCCGACGCCGAAATGCAGGCCGTGACCCGGGCCGCCGACTGGTTCAAGACCGGCAGGTTCCTCCGCCATCCCGACTGGCCCAAGGAAGCGCTCGATTGGGCGCTCACCTACAACACGGTGAGGGACAAGCCGGGCGACGATTGGCCGGTGGGCGACGGATCGCTGGGAATCACCGAGGGCTACAGCTCGACGATCCGGCTGGACGGCAGCCAGCCGATGCGCTACGCCGTGCGCAACGATTGCACGGGCGAGGTGGCGATGGCCCTGGCGTTCGACGCCGCGACGAGCGAAAGCCAGTCGAGCGCGCGGATCGCCGCGAACCTTTTGGACTACATCTTCGTTCGATCGGTCCTCGCCCAAGGCCCCCGCGCCGAAGCGGATAGCCCCTCGTACGGCCTGGTCGGCTGGGCCCTGGACAACCCGGGCAAGTACTGGGGCGACGACAACGCCCGGGCCCTGCTCGCCGTGCTGGCGACCGCCAGGCTGGTGGACGAGCCGCGATGGAACGACGCGGTGGCCCGGTGCATCGTGGCCAACTTCCGCACCAGCGGGGTCCACGGCTACCGCGAGCCGTGCGTCACTGAAGAGCAGCTCCAGCGCCGGGGGTGGAAGTCGTACTGGGAGGGCGACTACGTCCGCTATTCGCCCCATTACGAGGGCTGGCTCTGGGCGTGCTTCCTTTGGGCCTACGACCAGACCGGCTACACGCCCTTCTTGGACAAGAGCAAGACGGCCATCCGGATGCTCATGGAGGCCTACCCCGACCGCTGGTACTGGGTGATCCGCAGCTCCCAAATCGAGCGCGCCCGGGCGCTGTTGCCGCTGGCCTGGCTGGTGCGCGTCGAAGACACGCCCGAGCACCGCCGCTGGCTCCGCACGGTGGCCTCCGATCTCGTGGCCGCGCAGGACGGAAGCGGGGCGATTCGCGAGACGCTGGGCGGCACGGAGCAGGCCGTCGAGTCCAACGCGGCCTACGGCACGGGCGAGGTGACGATTCTCCAGGAGAACGGCGACGCGTTGGCCGACATGCTCTACACCTGCAACTTCGCGGTGATCGGCCTGCACGAAGCCGCCGCGGCCACCGGCGATCCGTTCTACCGCGAGGCCGAAGACAAGCTGGCCGACTTCCTCGCACGCATCCAGATCCGCTCCGACGACCACCCGGAGCTCGACGGCGCCTGGTATCGCGGGTTCGACTTCCGCCGCTGGGACTACTGGGCGAGCAATGCCGACTGGGAGTGGGGCGCGTGGTGCACCGAAAGCGGCTGGGGGACCCCCTGGATCGCCGGCACGCTCGCCCTGCGCCACATGAAGACGTCGCTCTGGGAGCTGACCTCCTCGGTCGACCTGGCCGAGCCCTTCGAGAAACATCGGGCCGAGATGCTCGGCGACCTCGACGCGGCCGCGAGCCAGGGCCGATCGGCCGCCGAGTGACCCTCGTTGGAGCGGGAAATCGCACTCCGACCACGGGACGCACGTGCTTCGAGGAGACCCCTTCCGGCGAACAGGCCCGCATGCGCGTACGGAGCGGGAAACCTCGGCCAGACTTTCCAAGGTTTTGCGGACTGCCGCGAAGTACGGGTAACAGTAGCCGATCGGGCTCCCGGCGTACGGATTTCCCCGGCCTGTTGCATGGCAGGGACTGTACCCCTGTCCCGCAACCAAGTGGGCGGGTATGATGTTCGGGAACGTTCGGCCCTTGCGTTTCCTTCGATTGGAACGGAAACGGCGGTCTTCACTTGAGCGAAAGGGAGAATTGGCAATGAGGACACTTTGCGTAGGCTTCTGTGCGGTGCCGATGCTTCTGGCACACTTGGCCGTGGCGGCGGAGGAGTCGCCGTCGTTGGATCTCCGCCGCGCCGTTCCGGCCGAAGCGTTCATGGCCGTCTACGGCAAGCACAACCCCGAGCGGGACTACCAGAAGGAGTATTTCCAAGAGGTCTGGAACAAGGTCCAGGAGACCGGGATCATCGAGAAGGCGGTCAAGATCGTGACCGACCGCGTGCCCCAGGCGGACCTGGAGAAGGCCAAGTCGATCCTGGAGGAGTTGCGGGAAGCGGCGGCCCCGATCGACGGGAAGGCGATCCTCAATGCCGACGAGCTCGTCTACGCCCAGGTGATGCGGGTCCCCTCATCGCAGCACTTGGTTGTCGTGCGACTCACGCCCGAAGCGGCGGCCGGCGCCGAAGAGGGGATCAAGAACCTGATGGGTCTGGTCGAGGAATTCTCGGATGGCTTGGTGACAATCGAAACGGCCGAGGAAGGCGACGCCGTGCTGACCACGCTGGCCGTTCCGCCGGGAGTGCCGTTCCGTCCGACGGTCGCCCGGCTCGACGACGTCCTCCTCTTGTCCACTTGCGACCAGCTCGCCCGAGCGAGCCTCAAGATGCTCACCGGGGGCGAAGGCGAGTGCAAGTTCGACGACCCCCGGCTCCGAGAAGCCCTCGACCGGCTTCCCGAGCCGGAGGACAGCCTGGTCTTCTACGACGCGAGACAGCAGTTCAGCGAGTTGCGAAAGCTGGGGGCGTTCGTTCGCGAGAAGGGCGCGGGCGACCCGAACGCCGATCGCGCCGCCAAGTTCGTCGAGACGTTGTGCGACGAGCTGGCCGTCTTGGATTACGAGGTCACCGTCGAGTACACCGAGGGCAATCAGAATCGGAAGGCCGCCTACGGAAAGGTGCTGCCCGGCGTCCAGCACAAGGTGCTCGTCAAGGTCTTCGGAAGCGGCGAGCCGTTTGCGAAGTGGCAGACGTGGGTCCCCGCCGGGGCGCTCTCCTACTCGCTCACGACGGGCGCCAACCTGCATCCGGCCTACGAGCGGATCGTCGAGCTTCTCAACGAGCACGTGCCGGAGGCCAAGTCGGCCTTGGAGCGATTCGAGGAGCTTCAGGCGGAACACGACGTCTACCTCGATCGCGACATTCTCCAGGCGTTCAGCGGGGAGCGCGTTTCGGTGTCGCTTCCCGCCGACAAGCCGTCGATGCTCGGCGGCCAGGATTCGGTGCTGGCGCTGCGGTGCCACAAGCCCGAGCGGATCCGCGAGCTTCTGCACCGGCTCGTGGAGCAATTGCAGGAGATCCCGTTCGTCAAGGCACAGAAGCTCGATTTGACCGAATGTGCAGAGCTGGAAGGTTTCGAGCGAGTCACGGCCCTGCTGTTGAACCTGTTCGGGGCCCAGCCGGTCGTCGGCTTCCGCGACGGCTGGATGTTTGTCGGCTCGAACGCCAAGGCCGTCCAGAAGGTGTTCGACACCCGGGCCGGCCAGGGCGAGACGATCGCCGACACCGAAGCGTTCCAGCAACTCAACCTGGAGGTCGAAGGCCCGGTCCGGGCCATCAGCTACACCAACCTGGCCGAAAGCACGCGCCAGACGGCCCGACTGCTCGGCCAGGTGGGGCTGGTGGCCCCGATGATCATCGGCATGGCAGGCAAGGAAGCCGATTCCGAAGAGCTCAAGCCGGTTCAAGAGATCCTCGGCTTGCTGCCCAGCGTGGCCAAGATCGTGGCCAAGTTCGACTTCCTGGAAGCGAAGCTCTCGGTAACCCAAGACGGCGACGAGCCCGGCACGTACATGCGGCGGACGGTGACCCTGGTTCGTGCGCCGGCGGCACCGGCCGAAACGTCCGAGCCGGCCGAATCCTCGGCGCCGCCGGAAGAGTGAACGCCGTTCTATCGGCGGCAGACTCGTTTAACCGCAAGCCGGAGGCGTGCGCGAGCAGGGAAGGCGAGTTGGCGATCCCTCGCACGCCTCCGGCTTGCGGTTGAACGACAATCACGGCGCTGTCAACATCGACAGTTCGTTGCTGATGTGGAACCCGTAGGGGCCTATCGAGATTCCGCTCCGTCCATCCGTGCCCCGAAGAAGGGTTTGGCACATGGACCCTTTCGCGGGGAACGCGGCACCATGAGCTTTCGCGCACTTCGGATGATCGTCGGTGGGGCCCTGATCGGTACGGTGATCTCATGTGCCAACTCGGATAGGGAACCCGTGGAAATGGACTCTCACCCGGAGCCTCCTCCGTCGGCCGGTGGCGAGCAAGATTCCTCTGGCGACGCCCCCGGGCAAGAAGGGACCGCACAAGCGAAGGCCGAGCCTGACCGTCTCGCCGAGTTCGAAGCGGTGATGGACCGCTACTTCCGAAGCGCACCGCTCGGCGAGGCAGTTATCTCCCTGGATCAACGCATCGACGAGCACAATCGATGGGTCGAATCGACGAACGCCCGGCACGAGGGCACGCGGGCGGAGCTTGAAACCGAGTCGGAATCGCTGCGCGCAGTCGAGAAGGAGATCAAGGACTTGGACACCCGCCTGGCCGACGCGCCCGGCGCCGACGATCGGGCCGCGGTCGACGCCTACAACGCGCTGGTGACCCAAAGAAACGCTCTCGTCGAGCAGTACAACCAGCTCGGCAAGTCCTGCCAAGAGCGCCAAGCAGCCTACAACGACTCGGTCGCCCGGGACCAGCAGGAGATCGAGAGACGCCAGAAGGAGCTCGATTCCCGCCGGGCGGCCTTCCGGCAACAGGTCGCCGAAGAGTACCGCCGGAACGAAACCGGCGAAGACCTCTCCTTCTTCAAGCGGTTGAACCGATTCTACGCCGACTTACTAGAACAGCAGCGAAACGCCGAGACGCCCGAGCTGGCCGCAAAGATCAGCAGGGTTCGGGCAATGCGACGCGAGCTTGCCGAGCACGCCGTCAAGAGGCACGAGACGGCAGAAAGCGGGCTCCTGATCGTCGAGGCGACGTTGTGCCGCCACGAGAAGTGCTTCCTGATCGTCGACACCGGCGCGACGGTCGTCTCCATTTCCCCGGCGCTGGTCGACGCGGCGGGACTGTCGGATCAACTGGGGAAGGAGACGGAGGCGACGCTCGCGGGCGGAATCAAGATCCGCGGCCGCGAACTGACCATTCCCCAGCTTTCGGTCCTCGCCATGGACGCGCAAGACGTCAAGGCCGTCGTGCTGGACGAGTCGGAAGTCGGCGTCGATGGTCTCCTGGGGTTGAGCTTCCTCAACCGCTTCGATTTCCGCATCGATCGGAGCCACCCGGACAAATTGATCCTCAAGTCACCTCCCGATGAATGATCGCGCCGCGGGCGCGGCTCCGGGGAAAGGGTCTTTCGCCATTCCCGCGATGTCTGTGGGAAGCGGGAGATCGGGCTCGCCGCCGTGCCTCATCCGTTGCAATCTCGCATCGGATGTGCCACAACAAGGGCTGACGTTCGACGACCATCCGCTCGATTCGAGCCACCGGCGGTGGGGACCGAAGCGGACGACGTCCGACATTCGTGGAAGGAGAATCCGATGAATCGACGTGATTTCCTGGGAACCGGTTTGGGCAGCGTCGTGGCTGCTACCACGTCAGCGACCGGCGCCGGGGCGCCCGACCCGGCCGAGGCACAGCCCGCGTCGTCTCCCCCGTCGACCCAAGACGGCGTGACCAGCCCGGCCGACGTGAAGCTCAACGTCAAGCCCGTGATGACCAACATCCTCCACAGCGACGTCTGGGAGGGGCCGTGCCGGTGGAGCGCCGT
Source organism: Thermoguttaceae bacterium (assembly GCA_035528065.1). Classification (GTDB taxonomy): domain Bacteria; phylum Planctomycetota; class Planctomycetia; order Pirellulales; family Thermoguttaceae; genus DATKZH01. Next base: position 22,807 of record DATKZH010000122.1, read on the forward strand.
GAGCCCGGAAATGGAGAAAGCGCAGGCCGAGAAGCGATTTGCCGGCTGGGCCAAGCAGATGAAGGAGGGCGGATTCGGCCGGCGCGAGGACGTGCAGGTGCTGGAGCCGGTCCATATCACGTTCTCCGAAGACTTCGTGCTCAAGCCGGAGCAGCTCGACCAACTGAAGCCCGACCTCGCACGGGCCGACGCCTACTTCGTCTATCCGTCCGGATCGTCCGTCGCCGCCTTCGAGATCGCCCGATACGCCAACCGGCCCATCCTCCTCACCGGCCTCGGCTGCCGGAACGTGGACATCGCCGCGTACACGCGGAACATGGGTTTCGAGGCGCTGGTGCCCGCCGACGGCAAGGAGCTCGACGCCGCTCTTTCCCTGTTACGAGCGAGAAAGGTCTTTCGACAAACGCGGGTCCTCTTCCCCACGGACCTCGGGCTGCCCGCCTCGTGCTCCGTCGGGAGCATCTGGGACCTGGAATCGCTCCAGAAGCGGCACGGGATCGTCGTCACCAAGATCACCTACCAAGAGCTTGCCGACGAAATGGATCGCACGATGGCCGACCAGCCGAAAGCCGAAGAAGCCGGCAGGCTCGCCGACGAGCTCTTGCGCGGCGCCGACAAGTCGTTCATCGACCGGCAGTACGTCGTGCGCAGCGTCCAGTTCTACCAGGCCGTCACCCGCCTGATGAAGCGGCACGGCTCGAACGCCTTCACCATCGAGTGTTTCGAGTTCTGCTCCAGCAGGCTCCCCGACAAGTGGAAGATCGTCCCCTGTCTGGTCCACGCTCTGCTCAAGGATCAACAGTGTGCGTCCTCGTGCGAAGCCGACCTGGGCTCTCTCCTGGCGATGCGGCTGCTGATGTCGGTCTCGGGGAAATCGTGTCACCAGGGCAACTCCGATCCGCGGGGCGAAGGCACCTTCCGCATCAACCACAGCTCGCCGGCCCTGAAGATGAACGGCTACGATCAGCCCGACCTGCCCTATCAACTGGGACGCTTCGTCACCGGGGGCTGGGGCACCAAGGTGGTCATCGACTTCATGGACAACGAGGAGAAGACGCTCACCGTGGCCCGGGTCGATCCCTCGGCCACGAAGCTCCTCGTCCTCCGGGGCGAGCTGGTCGGGGCCAGCGGTTGGGGTAAAGACCTCGTCGGCTGCTCCGTCGAAGCGGTGATCAAACCGCCCGAGGGTCGCGCCGACGAGTTCCTCAAGAGGCGACTCGACTACGGCAATCATCTCCAGTGGGTCTACGGCGACTACGCCGACTCCATGCGGCAGCTCGGCGAGCTGCTGGGGATGGAAGTCGAGGTGATCGCCTGAGCGAAGGCGGCGTAGCAGGCACACGCCGTGTGGGCTGCTCAAAACGGCCGTCAATCACTCGCCACATTGTGTCCCGTTTGTGTTCCATCCCCGTACGCCGAAGGCGTTCAACAACACAGCCCAGGGTTGCGAAGCTACCCACGGTCCCCGGTTCCGACGTCGCCCATCAACCCCGAAGGGGTTGCACAGCGCCCGCTCGAGGGTTACGCGGGGTGCAACCCCGTTGGGGTTGGGGGGGACTCGGTGCCCGCCAACCCAGGGTAGCTTCGCAACCCTGGGCTATGTTGCGAAACCGCTTCGCGGTTAGGGGAACAGAAATGGCCCACGCTTCCCGCGGGTTCATGGCCGTGCTTTCCGTACGTTCTAGCAGCTACCCCTTTCAAGCTGTCACTGATAGCTGCACGAATCCCACGTTTTTCGGGGCTTTCGAGCGAGTCGCGTGCGTCTGTGCTCGTTTCGACATCAACCGGTGGCGTGTGCGACTCGCGCAGTCGGCCCTGGTCGTCTCTGGACGAATTGGAAAAGTGCCTGAAAACCCGGCTGTTTGCGATTGCCAGCCTTTGTTGACAGCCCGGATTAACGTAAAAACGCTAGCAGTGACAGCTTGAAAGGGGTAGACGCCACTCCCTTACCCACTCCTGCTACTTTCATCGAACGCCGGGGACAATTACCTCACCCGTCAGATGCGCGCTCGATGCGCTCCTGGAGCTGGTCGGTCGTCACCTCGCGGACGAGAAATCGCTTCTGCGGGGAGGTCGCGCCCGAGATCAGCTCAATCTGAGATTTCTTCAACGAGAGGCCCTGGCTCAGCACGGCGATCAGGGCCTTGTTGGCCTTGCCCTTCTCGGGCGCTTGGGTGACCGAGACTCGGAGCATGCCGTTTTGTTCGCCGCGGATTTCGTTGCGGCGGGCACCGGCATGGGCGCGGACCGGGAGGATCGCGCCTTCCGGATGCGGTTCTAGTGCGATCGCCACCGTCCCTCCTCGATCATCCCTCGTCCGCGGAAGTCAGCGCACGCCCTCGTACAGGGCCGAGCCGATTCGCACGATCGTGGCGCCCTCTTGGATGGCCACCTCGTAGTCGCCGCTCATGCCCATGGAAAGCTCGCCCAGTTTCACGCAATCCGGGCAGCCGGCGCGAAGCCGGTCGCGCAGGTTGCGGAGCGCGGCGAAATCGCGCCGGGCGGCGTCCAGACCGCCCTCGAAGGCGGCCATACACATCAGGCCACGGACCTCCACGTGCTCGTAGCCGGCCAATTCCGCCAAGGACGGCCCGAGGGCGCCGGGCTCGAAGCCGTGTTTGGCCGCCTCGCCCGAAACGTTCACTTCCAGGAGGATCGGGACTCGCCAGGAGAGTTCGGCGGCGAAGCGATCGATGGCGGCGATCAATCTCGGGCTATCGACCGACTGGATCATTTCCACGACGGGAACCGTGCGGCGGACCTTGTTTCGCTGGAGATGTCCGACCATGTGCCAGCGGATGGGCAGATCGGCGCAAGCCTCGGCCTTCTCCCACAGGTGCTGCGGCCGGTTCTCGCCCAGCAACTGGCAGCCGGATTCGACCAGCGCCCGGATCTCCGCCTCGCCCACGTACTTGGTGATGGCGACCAGCGTGATCTCGTCGGGGCTGCGTCCGCTGGTGGTCGCTGCGTCGGCAATCCGGGCGCGAACGTCGGCCAGGTTCCGGGCGATCTTTTGAGTGATGTCGGGCATTCGGCCACGCAGGGCTACGAGCTTCTTGTCTTGGTGGGCCGCAAGCGGTTCAGGTCACGTCAACCGTCTTTCTCCAGGCTCACCATGGCGTGCGGAGCGTTGGCCAGGAGGATGCACGAGTCGTGCCGGCCGGCCAGGCGGACCAGCTCGTCGGCCTGGGCGATCGGGGCGATTTCGAGGTCCTCGACCAGCGACGGGTCGAGCCGGCTGAGCAAGTAGACGGCGGCCCGATCCAGGGCCTGCGCCAGCAGGGTCGCGGAGAGCGCGTCGACCGGTCGCTCCTTGCGGATCCACCGCATCGCTTCGGCGCGGAGTTGGGTGGCGGCCAGTTGCCGGACGGCCGGTCCCGGCTCGTCGGCCAAGTCACAGCAGACGGCGATCGCCCCGCCCTCCTCGACCAAGCTGCCGGCGGCGGCCAGGGCGCGGCCCACGGCGTCCCAGGTCTGCTGCGCGTAGCCCCCCTCGACGGCCGCCACGACCAAGCTCGCCCGACGCGGCGCGGAACATCGCCACGCCGCTTCGTACAGCTCCGTCGCCCGTTGGCGGACCGCCGCCGTCCGGCCCGCCAGCACGTGCAAGATACGATCGCCGGGGCCGGGGATGACCTGCACGGTCAAGATCGCGCCCAGAAGCCAGCCGACCTCGTCAACGACTTTGCGCGGTTTTCGTTTGGGGCGTCCGCGAGCGTCGAGCGCGGTGGGGGAGCGGAACCGCTGGAGGGTCCGCTCGTCGGAGAACGTAGGGAAGACGGCACTGTGAATCCCGTAGTATCCGGCCGCCGAAGCACTCTGAAAGCGACCGATGGGCAAGACCACGTCGGCGTCGGTGATCGCCCGGTTCAGCAGGATCGGCTCACCCGCCTCGGTCGACGCCAGATAGGCCAGCTCGCCACGGCGTGCCGGCTCGTGGGTGACCAGCGATATCTGCGCTTTCACTTCCCGGGGGAGCCACGGACGGGGGTCCCCCACGCCGGCTGCGGCGTCCGGCCCGGTCCTCAGCACGGTCACGCCGTCGGGCTGCACGCCCGCTTCGACCAGCGATCGGACGGTCGCGGCCACGATTTCATCCGCGTGGGGAAGGCCCTGGCCCAACGGCAACACCACACGATCGGCCGGCGTCATGCTTTGCGTCAGGGGGGGGTAGTCGAGCGGCTCAGCCAGGGCCTGGGCGGTAGCGCTGGCCGGATCGTCGAGCGGGCTCGCTTGGGGCGCACCGCACTCGGCCAGCAAGACGCCGTCTCGGAGTTCCAGGCAGACCGACGAATCGGCCCCATAGCGCAACTGGGCAGGCATTGTGCGAAACTACGCAAATTGGGCAGCCAGGTGAAGCCGCAGGTATCATGAACTTCATCTTATCCGGCGACTCGGAGCACGGTCAAGCTTTACGCGAACGCCCCGTTTGCGAATAATCCCAACGTCCGGTTAAGATGTTACTTGCGTGAAGTGGAACCGGGTATCCGTTCCCCCGAGCAGAGGAAGACATTGATGAGATCGTCGGAGCGCCAAACAGGGTCGGTGCGGCGGGTCCTGTTCACCTGCCTCATGATCGCGTGGGTCGGCACGGGACTGACGTGCTGGGTTGGATGCCGGCAGGCGGACACGCCTGGGACTCCAGAGACCGAGCCTTCCGGTGAGCCATTGGCGGGCACGGGCCAAGCGGCCCCGGGGGAACAGCCTACGACGCCGCTGGGAGAATCCGCCACGACGGCCGGCCCCCAGCTTTCCGCCCGCGAGGTCCTCGACCGAATGGTCGCGGCCTACAAGAGCGCCTCGAGCTACGACGACAAGGGCTACCTTCAGGTCCGGTATCAACTGGGTGGCCAGCCGCGGGGCCTCGATGTGAACTTCGGCGTGGCCTTGGCCCGACCCAACAAGGTCCGTGTTCACGCGTTCGACGGACTGGTCGTTTGCGACGGCCAGAAACTGTGGGGCGCCGCGAGGAACATGCCGGACCAGGTGCTCTGCCTGGATGCCCCGCCCGAAATCACCATCGAATCGCTCTACCCCAATCACGTCGTGGCCGACGCGATGATCCGGGAGCCGACGCGGACGTTCTCCTGGCTGCCGGTGCAGTTGATCCTGTTGCTGGCCGACGACCCGCTGAAGACGCTGCTGCACGAGTCGGCAGAGCCCCAGACCATCGAGCCGGGGATGGTCGGGGAGCGTGCTTGTCACCGCATCCGGATCCAGCGACCGGACGGGGTGGGCGGGTTGTGGATCGACCAAGAGACCTACGTTCTTCGACGGTTTGAATTCCCGGCCGAGATCCTGCGAATGCTGGTGGCCGAGCAAGAGCGAGTCCCCCGAAACGACATCCAGAACCTGTTGCTGATGGCCGAGCTGGCAGAGGCCAAGTTCGGCGGCGAGATCGATCCCGAGGCGTTCCAGTTTCAGGCGCCGTCGGAGGTCAAGCCGGTGGAGGACTTCCTGCCCGGGGACATCGGCTGGCTCGGCCAGAAGGTCCCCGAGTTCTCGTTCGTCCCCCTGGACGGGGACCCGATCACGCCGAAGTCGCTCTCCGGGAAGATCGCCGTGCTCGACTTCTGGGCGACCTGGTGCCAGCCTTGCCGGATGACCCTTCCGGACCTCGAAGAGGTGTACCAGAAGTACAAGGACAACGAGAAGGTGGCTTTCGTGGCCGTCAGCGTGGACAAGCCGGACGTCACCGACCAACAGCTTCGCGACACCTTCAGCGAAATCGGCGTCAACGTCCCCATCGCCCGCTATCCGGACCAGACGGCCTTCGAAACGCTCGACGTCCAAGCATACCCCACGCAGCTTGTTCTCGGCGCCGAGGGCGTAGTGCAGCACCGTCAATCCGGCGGTGATCAGCCGGGTCTCGGCGCTGCGCGGTTGTCGGCCAGGTTGGAGAGACTGCTTGCCGGAGAAGACCTCCACCAGGAGTCGGTCGAGCAGTATCAACAGGCCCGCGGCGCAGGGAAGAAGCGGTTCGCCGAGATGCTCCAAACGTGCGTCAAGGACGATCTCTACGTGCTCCCGCAACCGGAGGTTCCCAAGGCGGAGATCGCCCCGCGGGCGGAGCCGAAGTCGCTCAAGCTCACCCCGCTCTGGAGCTGCACCGAGTTGGCCGCGCCGGGCAACATCCTCGTGCTGGAGCGTGCGGAGCAGCCGCCGCGGCTTCTGGTGCTCGAACAGGCGAACTCGATCGCCGAGATCGCAACCGAAGGGAACGTGGTCTCCGTCAAACCGCTGGGCGTGCCGCCCCAGGAGCCCGTGTTCTTCCTGCGGACCGGAGTCGGGGACGACCAGCGACGCTACTTCGTCGGCTCGTCGCTTGGCGTGCAGCAGGTCCACTTGTGGGATGAAGACTTCAAGCTCCTGAGGAGCTTCCCCGAAGACGCGCCCCAGAACCCGCACACCGGAATCGCCGACGTCCGCATCGCCGACTTGGACGGCGACGGGACGCTCGAGCTGGCCGTCAGTTACCTCGGCGTGGTCGGCGTTCAAGGCGTTTCGCTGGAGGGTGAGCGTACGTGGTCTAACAAGTCGGTGGTCCAGTCAATGCGCATGGTCGTCCTGGGACCCGATGCCGAGGGGCAGCGCCAGCTACTGGCGATCAACAGTGCCCGGCCCCCCCAGGGCGCGCTGGTGAAGCTCGATGCCCAAGGCCAGCCGAAGGGCGAGTTCAGCTTCGACGACCGTGTGATTGCCTGGCTTGGGGCAGAGGACCTCAACGGCGACGGGCAACCCGAACTGTGCGCCTTGACCGCGCTTCCGGAAGGGAAGCTGGAGGCGATCGGGTTCGATCTCGAGGGCAAGAAGCTCTGGAGCTACGCGCTCCCCCGCGGAATACACGAACACCAGATTGAGGCCGTGACCTCCGGGAAGCTCTTGCCCGACCAGCCCGACCAATGGCTCCTGGCAGCCGCCGACGGCACGATCCACATCCTCGATGCCGAGGGCGGCCCGATCGACGTTTTCGCCTACGGCAAAGTCCTGACCGGCGTGGGCGCCGCCCAGTGGGACGGCAAGCGCGTCCTCCTGGTCGCCACGCCCGAGGGCCTCGACGCCTGGCAAGTCGAGCCGGCACCGAGTCCGTAGTCGGGCCGGGAAACGCAACGAAGGCGTTCCCTCCGGGCGAGATTGCCTGTTTTGAACGTCGAAGTTCATCCGGGGACTACATCCAGACGCGTGCGCCGTATTTCGGCCGCCCCTAAAGTCGCTCTACGCGCACGCTCTTGGCCCGTTCTCGCACTCTCGCCGGACTAAGCCGCGAAGGCAAGAGCTGCCTGAGGTTCTCCCCCGCGGCCGCGACGCCGAGCCGGACCGCGTCGACGATCTCGCGGCCGTCGCGCGTGGCCCAGGCGATCGCCGCGGCCATGGCGTCGCCGCAGGCGATGGGGTTGACGATCGGGTCGACCGGCGGCGGGTGCAGGCGGTAGACTTCGGTCGAGGACGTGACCCAGACCGGCTCGCTCCCTTGGGTAATCACGACCCATTGAGCCCCTCGCTCGTTGACCGATCGCATGGCGGCGACCAACTCGTCGTCGCTCTCCAGCGGCCGGCCCACGGTTCTCCCAAGCTCCTCGCGATTCGGCTTGACCACGTAAGGCTTCAAGTCCAGGACCGACAGGAGCCCGTCGCCCCGGAAATCGAGGATCGCCGCGCCGGGCGTCCGCTCGACCAGATCGCGATAGAACGACGCGGGCGTGCCGACCGGCAGCGAGCCGATGATCACGGCCACGTCGGCCTTCGCGGCTTCTTCCGCGTAGGCTTGACGGAATTCGTCGAGCTCGGCGGTGCCGAGCGGGCGGCCGTTCTCGACCAGCTCGGTGATCGTGCCGGTCGCCCGGTCGATGATCGTCGTGCACACGCGGGTTGCTGCGCGCGTCACAACGAAACGTACGGGAAGCCGCATTTGGCCGAACTCGCGGTCGATCTGCTCCATAGGTGGCCCGCCGACCGGAGCCAACGTGCGGCTCGGCCCGCCCAGATGATGGGCGGCGATCCCCGCATTGAACACCTTGCCCGAGGCGCACCAGTGGGCCTGGCTGGCGCGGTTCACCTCGCCGTAGCGGAACGAGTCGAACACGAGGATCTGCTGCCAGGCGGGCGTCAGTCCGGCGCAAAGGATCACAGGATCTCCTCGAGGATCCGGGTCAACTCTTCGTCGGAAAGCTCCCGGGGATTGCCGCTCATGCTGCTGCCGCGACTACCGGCGACGATCGCCGGGATCTTGTCGCCGGGGATTCCCAGGTCGGAGAGCCGGCGCGGCACGCCGACCGTCTCACACAGCTTCTCGATTTCTCGAATGAGCCGTTCGACGGCCTCCCTGGGCCCCGTCGAACGTTCTCTGCCGAACAGCGCCCGGGAGAGCCGTGCCAGATCGTCTTGGCGAACGTGGGCGTTGACGCGGAGTGCGACCGGGAGCATCAGCGCGCACGCGGCCCCGTGCGGCACCCGACAGTGGACGCCCAAAGCCGGCGCCACGCCGTGGGCCATCCCCAGCCCGGAGTTGGCCAGGCTCAAGCCGGAGAGCAGGGCGGCGTGGGCCATTTTCTCCCGGGCCTCGCGCGAAGAGCCGTCGCGGACCGCTTCGGCGATCGACGGGATCGCCAGTCGCAAGCCCTGCATCGCCAGCGCCCTGGGGATCGGCTGGGCCTTGCGGGAGATGTAGCTCTCGAAGAGCTGCGTGATCGCGTCCATGCCGCTGGCGGCCGTGATCTCGGGGGGCACGCTCACCGTCAACTCCGGGTCGACCAAGGCGATCCGCGGCATGATCCGGTTGTCGCGAAGGCTCTTCTTGAACGGCGGGGCGTACGAGGAGATCACCGCGTTCTTGGTCGCCTCGGTGCCCGTGCCCGCCGTGGTCGGCATGGCCAGGACCGGCAGCGGCTCGCCCGCGATCTTCAGGCCCCGGCCCACGCCCTCCAGGTAGTCCTTGACGGACGGGCTTTCGTGGTTGGTGGCCATGGCGGCCACGGCCTTGGCCAGGTCGATGGCCGCGCCGCCGCCGATCGCCAGGATGAAATCGCCTGCGTCGACTTCTCGTTCGCGGACCAGGGCCGCGACACGGTCCACATCGTCCACCTCGGGCTCGCGTGAGATCGTCTCCGTGGGAACCGTGTCCACGCCTTCCGACTGGAGGGCCTTGGCTATTTCGTCCAGCGTCCCCTGGGCGGAGAGAGTCCGCGAGCCGCAGACGACAAAGGCCCGGCGTCCCAGCGTCCGCGCCAGCGTGCCCACTTCCCACCGCCGCCCCCAGCCGAACACGATCTGGCGCGGAGCGACGAAATCGTAGCCAATCGTCGAGCCGGTGCTCATGGGAACCACCCGTCGAGATGTGTGAACGGCCCTTCGTATTAGACCCGATTGTCTCGCGTTCACAAGGGCCGGAGAAGTCGGGCCGGTGCGGGAAACGCGCGGGCGGCACGTCAAATGCCGAGATTTTTCTTGCACCTGCGGCGCAATCGCCGGGCTCCACGGTTTCCCAACCCGGACCGACGCCAATATAATAGGTGCCCCGACATTCGTAGCTGAAGGTCGAGCGTGGCCCTCTTGCCGGAGAATCTCACGCGGGTTGCCGGAGAATCACACACTGGGGAATGACCGCTATGGGACCTTTCTGTCGCTTGTTGCCTGCCGTGTGCCTGGCGGCGACGTTCACGACCCACGCCTTCGCCGCGGATCTGGAACCGCTCTTGAAGCGGCTCCTGGCCGTCGGGCCGAAGGGGGCCGGCAATCGTGAGGCCCAGGAGGCGTGGGAGCAGGTCGCGCGAGCCGACGTCTCGCAGTTGCCGGCGATCCTGACCGCCTTGGACGAAGCTGGGCCGCTCTCCGCCAACTGGATCCGCTGTGCCGTGGACGCGATCGCCGAGCGTGAGCTGCGTCGCGGAGGCAAGCTGCCGCGCGAGGAGCTGGAGCGGTTCGTGCTGGATAGGCAGCGTGCTCCCCGGGCCAGGCGCCTGGCCTACGAGTGGCTCGTCCGCGTCGATCCGACCACCTCCGACCGGCTGATCCCCGGGATGCTCGACGACCCCAGCGTGGAATTGCGCCGCGACGCCGTCGCCCGGCTGATCGGTGAGGCGACCCAGATGGCCGAAGGCACCGAGCCGGGCAAGGCCGTGCCGCTCTATCGCAAGGCCCTGACCGCCGCCCGGGACCTCGACCAGATCAACCTGCTGGCCGCCGGGCTCCGGAAGCAGGGCGAAGCGGTCAATCTTGCGCGGCACTTTGGGTTCCTCGTCCGCTGGAAGCTGATCGGCCCGTTCGACAACACCGGCGAGAAGGGATACGACGTCGCCTATCCCCCCGAGCGCGAGATCGATCTGGAAGCCTCGTACCCGGGCAAGCACGGCCAGGTCCAGTGGATCGACTACGAGACCGACCACGATTTCGGCCGGGTCGATCTGAACAAGGCGCTGGGCGAAGAGAAGGACGTGGTCGGCTACGCCACGGCGGAATTCTTCTCCGACCGGGAGCAGGAGGTCGAGTTCCGCCTCGCCTCGGACGACGCCGTCAAGCTGTGGCTGGGCGGCACGTTGATCGACGAGCACAACGTTTATCACGCCGGGATGTATATGGATCAGTACGCGAGCCGGACGAAGCTCAAGCCGGGGCGCAACGTGATCCTGATCAAGGTATGCCAGAACGAACAGACGCAAAACTGGGCCCAGGGATGGAACTTCCAGCTTCGCCTCTGCGACTCGACCGGAGGGGCCGTCCTTTCCAGCGACCGCGAGTAGCGGACTTCGAGCACGGCAGCCAGCGGAGCACGTTCCCCGATATCCTTTGACCATCGAGCATTCGGCATGAGACAAAGAAGCCTTCCACTGGCACTGGCATTATTCGCGCTGGCAGCGTGCTCCGGAAGCGACTGGCTGCACTTCCGCGGCACGGACAACCGGAGCGTCTCCGACGAGAAGAACCTGCCCAAGACGTTCGGTGATGAGGAAAACGTCGCCTGGAAGGTTCCGCTGCCGGGTCGGGGGCCCTCTTGCCCGATCGTGGTAGGCGGCCGGGTTGTGGTCACGTGCTCCAGCGGCCCCAGGCAAGACCGGCTTCACGTGCTGTCGTTCGACGCGGCCACGGGGAAGCTTCAGTGGGAGCGGCAGCTTTGGGCCACCGGCAGCACCATCTGCAACCCGTACGGCGCCGTGGCCGACAACACCCCGGCCAGCGACGGACGGTTGATCTTCGCCTTCTACTCGTCGAACGATTTGGCCTGTTTCGACTTGGAGGGGAATCTGAAGTGGCTGCGCGGGCTCACCTACGACCACCCGACCACGCGAAACGAAGCCAGCATGGCCAGCTCGCCGCTCGTGCTCGGAGAGGTGGTGGTCGTGCAGTTGGAGAACCAGGGGGAATCGTTCGTGGCCGGGATCGACGTGGCCACCGGCGCGACCCGCTGGCGGCTCGATCGCCCGGCCGACGCCGTCTGGTGCTCGCCCACCGTGCTGCGAGGAAAGACGCGCGAAGACGACATCGTGCTGCTTCAGACCCGAGGGCGGTTCACCGGTCACGATCCGCGCACCGGCGAAGAGCTGTGGCTTTACGAGGCCGACTGCCACACGATCGCCTCGTGCACCACTTGCGGCGCTTGCGTCTACCTGCCGGCCAACGGACTGCACGCCCTGCGATACGATCCGACGGCCCGCAGCGTCGAGCTCCTCTGGTACGAGCAACGCCTGCGCGGCGGCAATTCGAGCCCCGTGGTGCACGACGGCCGCGTGTACCGGATCAAGTCGCCGGCGATCCTCGTCTGCGCCGACGCGGCCGACGGTCGCATCCTCTGGCAGTTGCGGCTCAAAGGGGCCATTTGGGCCACGCCGGTCGCGGCCGACGGCCATCTCTACGCGGTCAACCACGACGGACTGGTCCATGTGGTTCGCTTGGGCGAAAAAGGAGAGCTGGTGGGCACCAGTCAGATCGACTCGGGCATCCTCGCCTCCCCTGCCGTGGCCGATGGGGCGATCTATTTCCGCAGTGACGCCCACTTATGGAAAGTCGCCTTTCCTCGGGCTTCGGAAGCCAACCCGTGACCGATGCCATCGAAATCCAACCGACCGGGCCGCTTCACGGCTCCGTCCGGCCGCCGGGCTCCAAGAGCATCACCAACCGTGCGCTGGTTTGCGCGGCGCTGGCTGAAGGCGAATCGTTGCTCGCCGGCGCGTTGGACAGCGAAGACACCCGCGTGATGATCGACGCGCTAGGGCAACTCGGGCTTTCGGTCGATCATGACGCGCGCCGATCGGCGATCCGGGTCGTCGGCTCGGCCGGGCGGCTTCCCGCCTCCCGGGCCGAGTTGTACGTGGCCAACAGCGGCACGACCATGCGGTTTCTCACGGCCGTGGTCACCTGCGGCCATGGCACGTATCGGCTCGACGGCACGCCCCGAATGCGCGAGCGGCCCATCGAGGATCTCCTCGATGCCCTGCGACAACTGGGGGCCGACGTGCGAAGCGAATCCGAGAACGGCTGCCCGCCGGTGATCGCTCGCGCAAACGGGTTGTCGGGCGGCCCGGCGATTGTCGCGGGCAACATCTCCAGCCAGTTCCTAAGCGGACTGCTCATGGTGGCCCCTTCTGCTGCCGACCGGGTCCACCTGCATGTGGCGGGCGAGCTGGTTTCCGAGCCATACGTCCGGATGACGCTGGCGGTGATGTCGGCATTCGGCGTCAAGGTCGAGTACGAAGACAGGTTCTCTCTGATCTTTCCCACGCAGGAGCGGCTCGCGCGGTTTGTGGTTCCCGCCGGCCAAAGGTATCGGGCGACCCGCTACGAGATCGAGCCCGACGCGTCAGCCGCCAGCTACTTCTTCGCCGCCGCCGCGGTGACCGGCGGCCGGGTGACCGTCGAAGGGCTCACCCGCGATAGCCTCCAGGGCGACGTGGCCTTCTGCGACTGCCTGGCCCACATGGGATGCGACGTGCGCTACGACCCCGGCGAGATCACCGTCGTGGGCAAACCGCTGCGGGGAATCGATGTCGACATGAACCCGATCAGCGACACGGTGCAGACCCTGGCGGCCGTCGCCCTGTTTGCCCAAGGGCCGACCACGATCACGGGCGTTGCCCACATCCGGCACAAGGAGACCGACCGAATCCATGCCCTGGCCACCGAGCTTCGGAAGCTGGGGGCGGAAGTCGACGAGCGGCCCGACGGCCTGAAGATCGTCCCCGGCGTTTTGCGTCCCGCCGAGATTGACACCTACGACGACCATCGCATGGCGATGAGCCTCGCCGTGGTCGGGCTGGCGTCGCCCGGCGTGGTGATCCGCGACCCCGGCTGCACGGCGAAGACGTACCCGGGCTTCTTCGACGACCTGAGGAAGCTGGCCCGGTCAGCCCCGGGCCAATAGGGTCATTGGGTGAGAATGAGCCGGAGGGGCCGGCCGGGGAGTGCCATTTCACCAGGCGATCTGCCACCACGTTCCGCCGCAGACTCTCCGCCGCACGGTCTAATTCAGCGGGGATGCGGCAGGCGCGACTGCATCCTCTCTTGGGCCGAGCGCTCAAGCAGCTCTTCCGCCCGACGCATCAGTGCGGAACCACACGAGTCATAGCGGTTGCTCGCCGGATCGCAGGCAACCAGACGCCCGCTACAGTGCTGGCACACTACCTTCTTTCCCAGGTACTCCACCCGGATCTGCAACCGCCGCCCGCATGTCGGACACTCCTGGACGAAGTACATCGCGTTCGACATGTCGGTACCTCCTGCGACGAGAGCGGGCTTCCTTCTCGCCCCACCAATTTACGACAATTCCGCCTGCAATTCAACAACACCAGGATGGGGGCAGGAAGCCCGCCAATCGACGGAGAACAAACACGCGTGTGGCGATTGGAGAAACAGCGAGGTCTGGGGGGCATGCGGAAGATGCCGAGGCTTGCACAGAGTACGAAAGGGCATGACGCAAGTCCGCGATCTCGCCGCTTGCGCCGCCCACGCACCCGATGAACCAAGCGCATGACAAACGCTCGCGAGACCGGAGCGCTTGGAGCGATACCCAGGGTGAGAGAATCGGCGCGGTCCATCCGGTCCTGCTACCGGCTCCTGCGGACCGACTTGATGAGAACGGTCTGGACCGGGATTCGCTCGAAATCGGGCGTGTCGTGCACATTGACGTTGGCGATCTGGTCGACCACGGCCATGCTCTCCGGGGCCACGCGGCCAAACACGCAGTAGCCCCAGTCTTCGGCGTTGAGGCTCTCTTGGGCGCCGGGCTGTTGGTCGTAGTTCGGGTTGTCCTTCACGTTGATGAAGAACTGGCACGTGGCGCTGTTGATCACGTCGGGCTCCCGAGCCATGGCAATGGTACCACGCAGATTCTTGAGCCCGTTGTTCGCTTCGTTGGGTATCGCTGTGCCGGCCGGCTTCGTCGCCAGGTCCTCGGTGAACGATCCGCCCAGAATGACCGCCCCTTTCCATACCTGGTGGAAGATCGTCCCGTTGTAGAATCCGCTGTCCACGTACTTCAGGAATTCACTCACCGTGACGGGGGCTTTTTCCCTGTCCAGCTCGATGGTGATGTCGCCCAGCCGGGTCTCAATCACGACGGTGGGCGGGAGCGACACCGGGCTTGGAGCCGTCAGTCCCGGGCCGAGCGAGCTTGTGGCGAGGGCACCCGGTGCGGCCTCACCCGCGCCGGCGGTCTCGCTGCCGCCGGCGGCGCCGGTGGCCGCGGCATTGGCTTCCGCGTTGCCGTCGCCGTCGGAGCCGCATCCGGCCAAGCTCAGCAACCCCCCCACGATCGAGCACGCTACGAGTGACTTCCATGTGCGTGGCATGCCTACGCCTCCCTATACTGGTTGCTTCTGTCGAAAGGTCCGATGTGAGACGCGGGCAAGTCCCCACACCGGCGCCCAGGCCCGCGCCGCCGCCTGCCCGAGGCGCACGCGCGGCCGCGTTGTTTAGAAGGCAGTATCATCGGCGGATTGGCCTTCTGCTGCAACCTCGGTTGGGCCCCGTTTGCCGAAAAAGCTCGGGAAATTGGGGGGACTGGAGAAATCCCCGATTTTGCCGTTTGTGGTACAATGGCGTACATGGAGACGCGCGCCGGCACGGTGTGGCGTCCCCAAGGCGCAGCAGAAGAATCCAGCGGAACCGATGAACAGCACGTGGTACAACGTTACCGTGGTCCTGCTGTGGGTGGCCAGCATGAGCTGGCTGATCTCGCAGAAGGTCATGCCGGCCCTGTTGGTGGGCGAGCCGCCCAGCTATCGGACCATCGTCAAGGCCAAGCAGGAAGAGCCGCTTGTGGGTTGGTCCATGGCGCTGAACGACCGTCAAGTCGGCTGGGCGCTGAACACCACCTCGCCACTGCCCCGAAACATGACCGAGGTCCGCAGCCTGGTGCACTTCGATGACCTGCCCTTGGAAGAAATGACCCCGACCTGGCTCCGGTCCCTGCTCATCCCGGAGTCGGGCTGGCCGGAGGGTCTGCAACTGGAAGCCAAGGGTACGCTGGTCTTCGACCCTTTGGAGAGGCTCTCGCAGTTCGTTTCCTCGGTGGGGTTCCAGGGGATGGACGACGTGGTCAAAGTGCGGGGGACGCTCGATGGGTCGGAGCTAACCCTTTCGGTCCGCTCCGGCGACTTCACCTATGAGACAGAACTCAAAGTGCCGCAAGAGGCCCTGTTGAGCGATGGCCTGTCTCCCCAGACCAATCTGCCCGGTCTCCGCGAGGGTCAAACGTGGAACGTGCGGATTTACAGTCCGTTGCGTCCTCCCACCAATCCCATCGAGATTCTCCAAGCGACGGTCGAGGAGTCGAAGACCATCCTTTGGGATGGGCGGTTGGTCGAGACGTGGCTGGTGGTGTATCGCAACGATCCGGGCGCGGGCACCGCCAACGCCCGCACCCCACGTGGCAAGCTTTGGGTGCACGATGACGGGACCGTGCTCAAGCAGGAGGCAATGCTGTTCGGTTCGACGATGACGTTCGTGCGGCTCTCGGGCGAGGAGGCCGCCGCCTTGGCCGAATCGGTCGGCGATTGGGAGTGAGCCCGACGAGTCTCATCCCCGGGGCCAAGTGAGCCTGGGGAGTGAGCAGTGGCAGGTGAAGAAGGGACGAGGGACGAGGGACGAGGGACGAGGGACGAGCGACGAGAGACGAGAGACGAGAGACGAGAGACGAGAGATGAGAGATGAGAGATGAGGGCAGTCCGTCCTTGCTCTTTCATCCCTGGTCCCTGATCCCTCATCCGGTGCCCGCGTCCGTTACGATGGTTGTGCAGCATGATTCGGTTCGATAACGTCACTCGGAAGTACGGCAAGAAGGTCGCGGTTGCGGGACTGGACCTGACGATCCCGGCGGGGGAGCTGTTCGCCTTTCTGGGGCCGAATGGGGCCGGGAAGACAACCTCGGTCAAGCTGCTGGTGGGGCTTCTGCGCCCGAATTCGGGAACGGTCTCCGTGTGCGGGCACGACACGGTCGCCGACACCCGACAGGCCACGCAGTTCCTCGGCTATGTCCCCGACAGAGCGTTCCTCTACGAAAAGCTCTCCGGACGCGAGCATCTGGAATTCGTGGGCGAGATGCGGGGGCTGGACCGGAAGCGGCTGGCGGCGGCGGTCGCCCTGGTCAGTGAGCAGTTCGGGCTCACCGAGTTCCTCGACGATTTGACGGAAACCTATTCACACGGGATGAACCAGCGACTCGTCTTCGCCTCGGCCCTCTTGCACGACCCTCCGGTGCTGGTCGTCGACGAGCCGATGGTCGGGCTCGATCCCAGGAGCTCGAGGTTGGTCAAGGATCTGTTGCGGGCGAGGGCGTCGGCCGGGAAGACGGTGTTCATGTCCACCCACACGCTGGCCGTGGCGGAAGAGATCGCCGATCGGATTGGGGTCATCGACCGGGGCCGCTTGATATTCCTGGGCACCCAAGACGAGCTTGGGCAGGAGCTGTCGGCCGGGGAACGCTCTCTGGAAGAGCTCTTCCTGCAACTGACCGCGGAAAGCGAGGGCTGTGACGGGAAAAACGCGGCGTCGGGAAGCGGGGAGCCGGAAACCGCAGTCTCCGAGAGTGGGACATCAGGAACCGTGGTCTCCGAGAGCTGCGTGTCGGAGACCCCCGTGCCGGAGCGAGACCCTACGGATTGAGTTGTCCGAGAACGGGCAACACGGAATCGACTGTCTGGAAGCGGAGTGCGCCAGCCGTGAGTCGTCAGCTTGTCCCCAATCCCCTGTTGAATGACTGCGCTACCCGGGCGATTGCCGCGCCGGCGCCGGGGGTCCCCGATTTATTGTCGGCCGAGGCCGAGGCGCGGGTGTTCTGGCGGATGCGCTCGCGGGTGGTGTCGACTCTTGTGGAACAGACGTTCTCGCAGGCCCGATTGCGGCTCTCGCTGATCGTCGGGCTGAGCTCGTTTCTCTGGGTCGTGTTGTTCTGGTTGTTCCTCGAAGGGTTCCAATTTCTGAAGAACGCAGTCCCCAACGACCTGCACGATGAAACCGTGCGGATCGTCTTCGGGATGTTCTTCGTGACGATGACGGTGATGCTGACCTTCTCCTCAGGCATCATTCTCTACAGCTCGCTGTTCAAGGCCCCGGAGATCGCGTTTCTCCTGACGATTCCGGCCCGCGTGCAGCGGATCTTCCTGCACAAGTTCCAGGAAGCGATTCTGTTGAGCAGTTGGGCCTTCATCTTGCTGGGGAGCCCGATGCTTCTGGCATACGGGCTTGTGGCCGGGGCACCGTCCTACTACTTCATGCTGCTGGTGCCGTTCCTGGTCGCCTTCACGTACATTCCGGCGGGGATCGGGGCGATCGCTTGTATGGTGATCGTCCGGCATCTGTCCAGTGGGCGCGTGCTCGTGCTGGCGATCCTGATTGGGGCCGTGGTGGCCGTGACGTTGGGCGTCGGCCGGTCGGTGACGGCCGGCTTCAACCAGAATCTGCTCACACCGACCTGGTTCCGCGAAATCCTCGACCGGCTCAAGTTCACCGAGCATCGGCTGCTGCCGAGCTGGTGGCTCAGCTCGGGCCTGTTGGAGGCCGCCCGAAACGAATGGTCCGAAAGCGTGTTGTTTCTGACGCTGACGGTCTCCAACGCCCTGTTCTTTCGCCAGTTGGGCGTGTGGACCGCCGGCGCGGTCTTCCGTCCCGCCTACAGCGCACTGTACGGCAGGAGGGTCGCCCGACGACGAACCAGGGTCGCCTGCATCGATCGGATCGCGATCCGTTTGACGTCCATGCTGCCCGTGCAAGTGCGATTGCTCATCGTCAAGGACCTGCGGATTTTCCGTCGCGATCCCGTCCAGTGGGGCCAGTTCCTGATCTTCTTTGGGCTGTTGGCCCTGTACTTTCTGAACATCCGGCGGTTCAGCTACGAGGTGTACTACCGGGGCTGGGTCAACATGGTCAGCTTCCTCAACGTCTCGGTGGTGGGACTGCTGCTGGCCACGTTCACCACGCGATTCATCTTCCCGATGATCAGCCTGGAGACCGGGCGGTTCTGGATGCTGGGCCTATTGCCGCTGCGGCGCGAGACCGTGCTGTGGAGCAAATTCGTGTTTGCCGTGGGAGGCTCGATCATTCCTTGCTCTTCGCTGATCCTGTTGAGCGACGCAATGCTCCGGGTATCGCCCAAGATCCTGGCGAGCCACCAATTGACCTGCCTGATCTTGTGCTTCGGCCTGTCGGGGATCGCCGTGGGGCTTGGGGCCAAGATGCCCAGTCTCCGCGAACAGTCGCCCTCCAGGATCGCCGCCGGCTTCGGGGGGACGCTCAACCTGGTGTTCAGCACCCTCTACATCATCGTGGTGGTCCTCTTGACCGCCGTGCCCGTCCATTTCTACCTCGGCAGTGGGGCCTCCGAAGGACTCTTGGCCTACCGGCCCGACTTGGGAAGCTGGCTCCAGTTCTGGCTGGTCGCCGGCACGGCCGCCAGTATCGTGCTGGGCGTGCTGGCCACCGTGGTCCCGTTGCAGATCGGCTTCCGGGCCTTCCGGAAGATCGAGTTCTAACCCGGGAACCCCCTCTTCCAGCCATATCGGCATAGCCCCTAGGGGCCGCATCCTCTCCCCGCCCGAGCGTTTTTGGGGATTCTGGTAGTTGGTGCCGAATCGGTCGACTAGCATAGGTGTTTATAAGAGTAGTAGGGGAACACGTGCCCGAGGACTCCTCGCGCGCTGGCCGCGCCCCCCCTCTCTGGGAGTGTATAGATTGATGAGCTTATCTCACTCTGTTCTTCGACGCACGGAGGTGGTTGGGCTGCTCTTCGGTGTGGTGACCACCTGCTGCCTCGTGCCTTGCTCCGCGACTTGCGCGGAGCCGGAGTTTGTGGGTGTCTTGGCCCTGGCCATCGAGGACGAGGTCGCCGAGCGGTTGGGGCTTAGCCAAGACCAAAGGGCCGCCCTGGCGAAGCTGATCGACGCCCGGGAAAACGTCGACGCCCTCGAGTTGGCCCTCAAACTCAAGGACCTCCCCGCCGTCGAGCGGCAGGAGCAACTGGCCCTCTTCCGCCGTGAATCGGAACGGAAGGGCTTGGAGTTGCTCAGTCCCGAGCAGGGACGGAAGCTGGGGCAAATCCGCATGCAGCGGGCGGGACTTGCCACGCTGGCCGAGCCTGCAATCGCCGAGCGCCTGCAATTGAACGACCAGCAGCGGAAGCAGGTGGCGGAGCTGCTTCGCCAGCGCGAGGAGCACATGGCCGCGGCCGACAAGAAGGCGGCTCACGTCGTCCGCGCCGAAGTGGAGCGCAGTCTGCGCGGCCTGCTGAGCGATCAGCAATGGGCGGCTTGGCAGATGCTGGCTATCGGGCCCCCTCAGCCACCGCAGGTGTCCGGGGACGCTCCGCCGCCCTCGCAGCCGCTCGAAGTGGCCGTGAACGAACCGGGAGCGACGGGTGAATCCACGCCGCCGGAAGCGACGCCGACGGAGCCTGTCCGGACCGTGGAGACCGCGCCCACCGAGGCGCCCGACGCCGAATCATCCGCCGGGCCAACCGAAACGCAGCCTCCCGAGCCGAGCGAAGCGCAGGCGCCCGAGCCCGCCCAAACGACACCTCCCGGGTCTTCGGCGACCGACTCAGGCCAATCAACCCAGACGGAACCCGCTCAGCCGACCGAAGCCGAGCCGGCCGAGCCGGCGCAAACGCAACCCGCCGAGCCAACCGTCATGCAGCCGCCAGAGCCCGCAGCCACCGAAACCGCGCAACCCGCCGAGACTGAGCCGGTGGAGCCAACGGGGATGGAGACGACGACGACACCGCCGGGGACCGAGCAACCGGCGGCAGCCAAGGCCGCCCAGCCGCCCGACGTCGAGGTCCCGGCGCCGTCCCCCGTGGATCCCGCCGGGCCGACGGAGCCCGCGCAGCCTGCTGTGCCCAAACCCGAAGCGATGCCCGGGGAAATCGACCTTGCCGCGCCCTCCGAGCCGTCGCGGCCCGGAGCCGAGCCGGGGGAGCCTTCCCAAGCGGAATCGGCGGAAATGTCCGATGCCGAACTGCGGGAGCTTTTCGAGACCGAGTTGGGCCCCGTGCCCCCGCGCGGGCCTGTCCGTCTGCGGTTCAACTTCCGGTACCAGCCGTGGGAAGACGTCTTGGACTGGGTTGCGGAAGAGGCCGGCTTGTCGCTGCTGTACGAGAGTATGCCCCAGGGCACGTGCAACTACGTAGACAACCGCGAGTACACGATCCCGGAAGCGCTCGACGTATTGAACAGCCTGCTGTTGATGAAGGGCTATACGCTGGTGCGCCGCGAGCGGATGCTCGTTGTCGTCAACCTGGAGGACTTCGAAGACGGCGTCCCGCCGAACCTGGTGACGATGGTCCCCATGGAAGAGCTCGACGAGCGGGGGGAGTACGAACTGGTCGCCACCGTCTTCGCGTTTGAGAAGATCACGGCGGAAGAGGCCCAGGCGGAAATCGAGAAACTGATCGGGCCCCAAGGATCGATCGTCGCTCTGCCCAAGGCCCAACAACTCGTCGTCACGGAGACGGCCGGACGACTGCGGACGATTCGCGACGCGCTCGAACGAATCGAAGACCCTGAGGGGCTGGGATCCCAGGAACTGCGGTCTTTCCCGTTGGATTTTGCCTTGGCCGAGGAGGTGCTGGCCATCCTGCGGCAACTGTTCGGCATTCCCGCTGACCAGAACGCCGCCCCCGACGGCTCGATCCGTTTCGCCGTCGATCCCATGGGCATGCGGCTGATCGCCTTCGGCAAGCCGAGCAAGCTGGAGCAGGTGGCCAAGGTCGTGGAGGCGATCGGTGCCCCGGGCATGAGTGAGATGGAACTCGAAGGGGCCGAGGCCGCCCTGCAACTGGAGGTCTACAACGTCGCCCCCGCCGATCCCCAATCGGTCCTGAAGGTAGCGCAGACCCTTCTGGCGGGCTTGCCCGGCGCACGGCTTTCGGTGGACGAGAAGACCGGCAACCTGATCGCCCTTTGCCGACCGGAGGAGCATGCCACGATCCGGGCCACGCTTGACCAGTTGCGCAACGATGCCAATTTCGTCGAGGTGATCCAGCTTCGATCGCTGGACCCACAACTTGCCGTGCTTTCGATCACCAAGCTGTTTGGCGGCGGGGAGGGCTCGACGCTCAAGGTCGACGCCGACCCCACCACCCGCCGACTCGTGATCCGCGGCCCCCAAAACACCGTCGAACAGATCCGCACCTGGTTGGAGAAGATGGGCGAGAGCGAGATGGCCGAGGCGGGCACGGCCACCGGCGACAACGTTCGCGTGGTGCCTCTGTCGGGCTGGGCGGGTAAGTCGGCCCTGGAGCGGCTCCAGCAGATCTGGCCCGCCATGCACACGAACAAGATCCGCGTCATCACGCCTTCGGCGGCGATCCCCACCATGCGTGCCAGCCAGCGGGCGCAGTCCTCCCCCTCGGGCGACGCCGGGCTCGATCAGCTCAATCAGCCCAATCAACTCGATCAGCTCAATCAGCTCTTCGAGCTGCAACGCCTGTTGGCACCACGGAGTGACCAGGAGCGGGACTCGCAACAGTCGCCGCAATTGCCGCCAGGCTTCGAGGAGCTGTTCCCCTCGGAGCCGACCGAACCTCCCCCACCGGACGACTCGCCACCGACCGGCGCCTTCGAGCCCCAGGAGAAGTCGGCCGGCACCGCTCGGCCTCATCCGCCCGGTCGCTCGCGATTCGTCTTCGCGTCGGATACGCTTTCCGCGGAGCCGGGCGCCGAAGCGCCCGAAGCCCCGCGTGCCCCACCCAAACCGGAAGACTCCAAGCCCCAGCCGTCAGAGCCCCCAGCCGGCGCGCCTTCGCCGCGCAAAGAACCGGCCCCGATCATCGTGGCCCCGGGGCCCGGCGGGATCATGATCGCCTCGGAAGACCTCGAGGCGCTCCAGGACTTCGAGGATCTGCTCACCGCCTTGGGCAGCGGCACGCTCTCCGGAACCAGCGATCTGACGATCTTCTATCTGGTGAACGCCCAGAACAGCGTGGTGGCCCAAACGCTCGACCAGATCTTCGGCGGTGGCACGTTGGCCGATAGCGGCGGTTCCGGCGGAGGATCGCTGGCGCAAGACCTTGCGGGCGCTGCGTTCGGCGACGCGGGAGCGCTGGTCGGTTCCCTGCTCGGCATGGGCGGAGGTGGGACGATCGCCCCCTCGGGCTCCGTCCAAATCATCCCGACGGATCCGCTGCTCAACGGGTTGATCGTTCGGGCCAACCCGACCGACACCGAGACCGTTCGGCAACTCCTCGAGATCCTCGACCAGTCGGGAAGCCCGGAGGAGATCCTGGCCCAGCCCAAGCCAAGGCTGATCCCCGTCTACAACACCCAGGCTGACGAGATCGCCCAGGTCGTCCAGCAGGTCTATCAGGAGAACCTGACGTCGGCCTCCAGTCGCGGCCGTCAGCCTTCGCCGATGGAGTTTATCGAGGCGATTCGCGGCAGCCGGGGTCGGGGCGGCAGCTCGCGGAGCTCGGCCCAGCAGGTGCAGAAGATGTCGATCGGCGTGGACGCACGGAACAACCTCTTGGTCGTGTCCGCCCCGGAGCCTCTGTTCCAGGAAGTCAAGCAGTTGGTCGAGCAGCTTGACGAAGCGGCGCTGGGCTCGTCCAGTCAAACCATGCAGGTCGTTACCCTCAAACGATCCAACGCCGAAAAGGTCCAAGAGGCCCTGAAGTCGCTCCTCGACGAGAACGTCACCTTCGGCGGAACGAGCGGCCGCTCGCGAGGATCAAGCACGAGCGGGTCGAGGCCCCCGTCCTCGGGCTCGCCGATGGACGATTTCCGGCGACAGATGATTATGCGCGCCATGCAAGGAGGCGACGGTGGCCGACCGTCGTTCGGTGGCGGCGGACCTTCCCGAGGCGGCTTCGGTGGTTTCCGGCCCCCGGGCGGCTTCGGTGGCGGTGGACCGTCGCGAGGTGGCGGCGGCCCCAGCGGCGGTGGCCGGCGGTAGACTCGACCGCGTCGATCCGATCCCCGGCTTGCGACGCCCCGGCCCTTCGCCCCGGGCGACACGTTCCGTGCGCCGGAGCTCGCGCGTGCCTACTACTCCCCAGATGCGGAAGCCAATCTTCGGTCGATCCCTGGAATCGTGCACGGTCATTCAGCCCGAGCCGCCCGGCTGCGCAGGCCCTTCTTCCTGTACCAAGCGGCTGACTTGCTTGAACTCGGGCGTGCCGGCCACCTGGCACCATTCGAACAGGGCGGCTTCCGTGGTCGTGAGCGTGGCGCCCGCCGAGTCCATCCGCGCCAAGGCGGTCCGGTAGTCGATTTCATATCGCGACCCGACCGCGTCCACCGCCACGTAGACGTGCCACGCCCCGGCCAACAGGTCCAACACCGTCTGCTGGACGCACACGTGGGCTTCCATCCCGCAGATCAAGAGCTTGTGGATGCCTCGGCTTTCCAACTCCTGGAAAAGCTGCCCGCAGCCGCCGCAACTGAACGTCAGCTTGGAAGGGATCTCGCCGAGACGCTCGGCCAGTTCGGGCACGGTCGGGCCGAGCCCTTGCGGGTACTGTTCGGTAGCGACGACGGGCAGCCCGAGGATCTTGGCCCCGTCGATCAACCGCCGCACGTTCCACACCACCCGCTCGCGGCCGGCGATGGCCGCGACCAGTCGCTCCTGCACGTCCACGACCAACAGCCCGGTATCGCCCGGCGACATCATCGTCGGGCTTCGGGGAAGAGAAGTTGCTTCGTCCATGGCGGGCAGCATACCGCGAGAAGCCACGCGGAGCCAGAGGGCCCGGGTGAACACCCAAGTCCCAACCGGACAAGGCACTGCGGACCTGAAACAAGCGGACTTCTTTGGCGTGCGGCGATTCATCACCGCTTGCCAGGCGTCCTGCGCAGCCCGGGGCCTGCAACGGATGCGTCTTGAGCAAACAGACCGACCGGCGTAGGCGGCAGACTCACCCTGCCGCCCACGCCGGCGGGATCATTTCCGGCAAACGGGCACGACCGGCGCGCCGCTTGTCTACCTCATCGCGACCGCCTGGACGCGGTTGCGGAGATACGCCTGATCCACCTGGCTCAGTCGGTCGACCGCGATGCGGACGTACCGACCGTTGGGACTGATCAGACGGACCGTGCCTTCGTCCAGGGCGGCGACCAACTTGGCTTCCACCTGGTATCGACCGCTCTCGTCGGTCCAGGTCCGCAGCTCATGCCCGTTGCTGGCGAACGGGTCGTCCGAAGCGGCCGGTTTCTCGGCGGGAGCCGCCGGAGCCTTCTCCGCGGGCGCCGGCTTGTCAGCCGGAGTTGGCGCGGGGGGCTTCGGTGGCGCAGCGGGGGCCTTCTCGGCAGGCGCCGCGGGTGCCTCGGCCGGGGCGGGCTTCTCAGCCGGAGCCGGCTTCGCGGCGGGCTCGGGTGCCGGAGCCTTTTCGGCCGGAGCCGGGGCAGGCTTCTCCGCCGGCTTGGGCGGCGGGGCGGGCTTTTCCGCGGGCGCCGCGGGCTTCTCCGCGGGGGCGGGAGCAGGCGCTTCCGCCGGCTTGGGCGGCGGCGCGGGCTTCTCCGCGGGCGGCGCGGGCTTTTCCGCGGGGGCGGGAGCAGGCGCTTTCTTCTCCGCGGGCTCCGGCACCGGCGCTTCGGCGGGCTTTTCAACCGGAGCAGGCGGCTTCGGCGGAGCCGTCATGGCCGGGGCAGGTTTCTTGGCTGGGGCCGGTGGGGGCGCGGGGGCCTCGGGCGGCGGCGGCAGCAGCACGTCCGAAGGCGATACTTCCGGGGCCTTGGGCAGTTCAACCGGCGCCTCTTCCACTACCTCCGCTGCCGGTTCGCACACCGCCGGCGCGCAGGGCTTGCAGCACCGGGCACGGCACCGGGCAAACAGCCCACACGGCCGCGGCGTGCAGCAGCTCACGCACGGCCGGGCACAGCAGCGGCCCGCCAAGCCACCCAGGTACTTGCAGGCCACGGCCCCCTCGACCATGAGCAACAACGCCACGGCCAAAGTGGCAAAAACCATTACCTTTCGTCGCATCGCAGCATCCTCCCGTCTTGAAACCGATAGACAAACGATCGAGCCGCAACGGCCGGATACCGTCGACCGAGTCGATCCATCTCCCCCTGTCCGCGGCGACGGCGCCCGCCACATACGACCCCGTTCTGAGCCACGTGGTCCGGCGAAACCCCCTCGCCGATCCAAACCCTTGCCCACTCAGCGTGGCCCGACAATTAATGCATCAATGCTTTGGTGGGGCACCCCAAGTTACCAAACTACACTAACCTCGCTGGACCCTCCATGCAACCGTATCCTCGTTGGAATCGCGAAAAAGGGCAACATAGCGAGGTGCCACATAGCCACATCGGGGGATTCCAGAGCATGCCGCCGTGTACAACTTTTCCACGTACTCCAGCCAGACGCATCCGCCTTCACCACCCAGGTTCTCGTCCAGAGGACCGCACGAATCGGGTCGCTGCAAGCACTTCTCAAATGTCCCTTCCGTCCTCGTGTGGCCGTGATCGCCTCTCCCTCAGCCAGCGGCGGACCGACGGACGCCGCACGATCCACACCGCGAACCACACCAGGCTGTCGGCCATGGCCACGACGAACGGGATGGCAAGAGCGGCGAGCACGAAGCAGATTGCGCCCACCAACACGAAGACCCCGGGTGCGTGGCTCGAGCGACCTGCCGGCAACGGCACTGAGCTGACGACCACCGAGCGAACCGCGCCGAAGTAGACTGCCGCGAACGTGGTGAGGAGAAACAGCGATGCGAGGCCGAATTGCCCCTTACGGCCGTCCCCCCGGAGTGCCGAGCGGGTCAGCCACACGAGGGCCAATGTGGTGCAGAAGACCGTGCCCACGAGCACGGCGAGAAGCATCCACAGGTACGGCACTCTGGCAGCGCCGCTGAACCCCCCCGCCACGGCGGCAAGGTACGCCATCCCGAATACCAGTCGCTGAAGGGATTTCCAAAGCGGTGGTCCATTGCTCGGTAGGGTCCGCGGGTCCATCGTCGTGCCCGGGCAAGGGTGTGCTGGCGCCGTGCCGAAGGATAGTGTCGTTCGAGCGGCGCGGTCGGGCAACCACCTCCGGCCGAGGCCGCCCAAACGCGTGCCCCTGGCAATTCGGCGTCGCATCCGGCATATTGGTCAACGGGGGCGACGGTCCTGCAATTTTGGCTGGTGGCTTGGGGAGGTCTCATGAAGATCCGTTCGACGACCATTCTCACGGTTCGGCACCAGGGCGTGGTCGCCATGGGGGGCGACGGGCAGGTCACGCTGGGTAGCTCGATCATGAAGGCCGACGCCAACAAGATCCGCCGCCTCATGGACGGCAAGGTGATCACCGGGTTCGCCGGCGGCGGGGCCGACGCCTTCGCCCTGCTGGAGCGCTTTGAGGCGAAACTGAAGGACCATCCGTCGAACCTTCCCCGGGCGGCCACCGAGTTGGCCAAGGAATGGCGGACCGACCGCGTGCTCCGGCGGCTGGAGGCGATGATGGCGGTCGTCGACGCCCGACACACGCTTCTGCTCACGGGAACCGGCGAGGTGGTCCAGCCGGCCGACGGGGTGTTGGGGATCGGCTCGGGCGGGGATTACGCGGTGGCCGCGGCCCGGGCGCTGGTGGGGCATTCGAAGCTGGGAGCGGTCGAGGTCGTTCGCACCGCGTTGGAGATTGCCGCGGGGATCGACATCTACACAAACACGAACATCGTGGTGGAGGAATTGGAGTGCGAGACTTGACGCCCCGGGAGATCGTGGCGGAGTTGGATCGGCACATCGTGGGCCAGGACGACGCCAAGCGGGCCGTGGCCGTGGCCATCCGCAACCGCTGGCGGCGCCTGCGTCTGCCGGAGGAGATGCGGGCCGAGGTGGCCCCCAAGAACATCCTGATGATCGGGCCGACCGGCGTGGGGAAGACCGAGATCGCCCGGCGGCTGGCCCACCTGACCGGTGCCCCGTTCATCAAGGTCGAGGCGAGCAAGTACACCGAGGTGGGGTACTACGGCCGCGACGTGGAGAGCATGGTCCGCGAGCTGGTGGAGCATGCGATCAGCCTGGTCCGCGACCGGGAACGTGAGAACGTGGAAGACGAGGCGAAGCGACGCGTCCAGGAGCGGATCTTGGACCTCCTGCTGCCCCAGCCCCCCATCCTCGATACGGCCGACGAAAGCCCCGCTGGCGCCGAGCGCTACGAGCGAACGCGGGAGAAGATGCGGGCGATGCTGGCGACCGGCGAGCTGGACCAGCGGCGCGTGGAGGTCGCCACGGAGCAGAAGCAGATGCCGATGATGCTCACCGGGATCGGCATGGAGCAGATGGACCTCGATCTCCAGTCGATGTTCGAGCGCGTCCTGCCCAGGCACACTTCTCGGCGGGAGATGACCGTCGCCGAAGCCCGAAAAATCCTCTTCGAGCAGCAGTGCGAGGACCTGATCAACCGCGACAAGGTCCAGGCCGAGGCGATCGACCTGGCCGAGAACACGGGCATCATCTTCGTCGACGAGATGGACAAGATCGTGGCCAGCGAGCACGCGCACGGGGCCGACGTCTCGCGCGAGGGCGTGCAGCGCGACCTGTTGCCGATCGTCGAGGGCACCACGGTCCAGACTCGCTACGGCTTCGTCAAGACCGATCACGTCCTGTTCATCGCCGCCGGGGCCTTTCACCGCGCCAAGCCGAGCGACCTGATGCCCGAGCTTCAAGGCCGCTTTCCCATCCGCGTGGAGCTCAGCGAGCTGACTCAGGAAGACTTCGTCCGCATCATGACCGAGCCCAAGGGGGCCTTGACCAAGCAGTACTGTGCGCTGTTGGAGACCGAAGGGGTGGAGTTGGTCTTTGAAGACGAGGCGATCGAGTCGTTGGCCGCCTATGCCTACCAGGTCAACCAGACGACGCAGAACATCGGTGCCCGTCGCTTGTACACCATCATGGAGCGAATGCTCGAAGAGCTCAGCTTCGAGGCCCCGGACATGAAGATGGGCCGGGTGGTGATCAACAAGGCGTACGTCACCGAACGCCTGGAAGAGTTGAGCCAGGACGAGGACTTGAGCAAGTTCATCCTGTGAGTGTCCGAAGCCCGGCGCCATCCGACGTACCCCATCGAGGGACTTCTGGTCCGAAACGGGGAGACCTGCGGTCGGGCCCCGTGGGGGGGCGGGAGACCCGCGCACAACGGCGCCCGATGTCCTTCGGGAAATCGACAGACTCGTCCACACCGGCCCGAAGCGCAAGCGAGGAAGAAGTCGCGTCGCAACTCATTTCCTCGCTTGCGCTTCGGGCTGGTGTGGACAGCGTCGCTACCACTGAAGACGCAACATCCCAAGGCCCGTCCCGGCCTGGCGACCGCGGGCGGCCCTTCCCAAGATCGGCCGGTCGGCGGCGAATAGGCGTTCGGGGGAGATGGGGGATCACGCACGGTATCGAACCGGTTGAGGGAGCCTTGTGATGAATCGCAGACTATCGGTCATGCGTCGGCGCTTGGTCTGGTTGGCGATCAGCCTGGCGGCGGCCGCGTGGCTGACGCGCCCGGCGTTGGCCGAGCGGCCCAACGCGCCGAAGCTCCTGCCGAAGACCACCGCCGCGTTGGTCTGGGTCCCCGACGCCCCGGAGATGGCCGAACGGTACAAGAGCACCTCGCTGGGACAAATGCTGCAAGACCCGCAGCTCAAGCCGCTGGTCAGCCAGCTCTACGGCTCCGCGGCCGAGGCCGTGGCCAACGCCGAGGACCGGATCGGGCTGTCGCTCTCCGAGCTCCTGGCGATCCCCCAAGGCGAGCTGGCCCTTGCCCTGGTTGCCCCGGAAGACCGCAAGCCGGAGCTCGTCGTGCTCCTCGACGTGGGCGATCAGCTCTCCAACGCCCGCAAGCTGCTCGATCGCGTGACCGACGCCCTGGAGCAGTCCGGGGCTCGCAAGACCGAGCAATCGGTCGGCGACACGAAGCTCGCCATCTACGAGGGCGTGGGCGAGAACAAGCAGACGTTGATCTTCTTCGAGAAGGAGTCCACCGTCGTCGTGGGCTCCGGCGCCGAGTCGCTCAAGCAGGTCATCTCCCACTGGAACGGCGGCGACGAGTCCGACACGCTTGCCCGCGACGCCGACTTCGCCGCCGTTATGCGCCGCAGCGGGCGCAAGGATCAGAAGCCGCACCTTGTCTGGTATGCCGACCCGATCGCGTTGATGCGAAGCATCGGCCAGGAGAACGCGGGGGTGCAGCTTACGTTGGCGATGTTCCCCGCCCTGGGGCTCGACGGCGTGAAGGCGCTCGGCGGCAGCTTTACGTTCGACGCCGGCGAGTTCGACTCGGTCGCCGTGTGGCACGTGCTCCTCGAACCGCCCCGCGATGGGATCTTGAAAATGGTCGCCCCGCAGCCGGGCGAGATCGAGCCGGAGCCCTGGGTACCCGCCGACGCCGCCAGCTACATGACCTTGCACTGGGACTTCCCAACCACGTTCGACGAGCTGGTCGCTCTTGTCGACAGCTTTCGAGGCGAGGGGGCGCTTTCCAAGCTTTTGGGGACGCAGGTGAAGGAAACGATCGGGATCGACCTGGAGAAGGAGCTTCTGCCTGCGTTGGCCGGGCGCGTGAGCCTCTGTAGCCGGATCCAGCGGCCGATCACGCTCCGCAGCGCGGCCACGGCCATCGGGCTCGATCTGAAGGACCCCAAGGCCCTCGCCGAGGCGCTCGAGCGGGTCGCCGCGA
Organism: Thermoguttaceae bacterium; assembly: GCA_035528065.1. Taxonomy (GTDB): domain Bacteria; phylum Planctomycetota; class Planctomycetia; order Pirellulales; family Thermoguttaceae; genus DATKZH01. Next base: position 52,873 of record DATKZH010000122.1, read on the forward strand.
AGCACGAGGTTTTCTTGGAACGAAAGTCCTACGGCGGCAACGAGTACTTCCAAATCACCCCGCGCAGACGGAGCGACCGGCCGAACGTCCCCCCGCAGCCCATCCCCTGCTTCGGGATCGTCGGCGACTACCTGATGCTGACCAACCACCCGGGCCTCTACGAGACGGTGATCCTCACCAGTCAGGGCGCAGTGGAGCCGCTGGCCGATTCGCTCGAGTTCAAGCTGGTCGTGAGCAACATCCGTCGCCAGAGCGGCGGGGCCGAGCCGGCGATGATCAGCTTCGAGCGACCGCAGGAAGGGCTCCGCTTCTACTACGAGCTGGGCACTGCCGACAAGGTCCGCGGCCAGCTCCGCGAGAACGCCAAGAACAACCCGTTCCTCAAGACGCTCAACACGGCCCTCGACGAAAACCCCCTGCCGCCCTTCGCGGTGATCGAGCAGTATTTCGCCCCCGGCGGCGCGATGATCGTCGACGACGGAACCGGCCTCCACTACATGGGCTTCTCGCTGCGGCGCAAGACCGAGTCGGAAGAGTGATCCGAGTGCCCTCGGGCCGAAGACCCCTCGCGCCTCGTTCCCAGGCTCCGCCTGGCAACGCCCTACCGCGAGGCTCCGCCTCGCCCCCGACGAGGCATGACCAGCGAGCGGCGGGGGAGCACGAGCACGGCAGGCAGAGCCCGCCAAGGCCGTCCGTTCCCAGGCGGAGCCTGGGAACGAG
>DATKZH010000123.1:0-12684 GCA_035528065.1 Thermoguttaceae bacterium
GGGGGCGGACGGTTGTGGTGGTGGCGCCGGAGGGCGGGGCGGAGAGGCCGGGGCGGCGGCCGGCGGTCGTGCGGTGCGGGGGGTGTGGGCTGTGCTACACGTCGCCGCGTCCGACGCCGGAAAGCATGGATCGCTTCTACCCGGCCGATTATGGGCCGCACGAGGTCCGGCCGGTCGCCGAGGCGTCGCGACGGCGGAAATGGCGGCCACGGCGCTCGGCGCTTCGCCTTCCGGCGCGTCGCGAAGTGCCCTGGCACGGCGAGGGCCGGCTGTTGGACTTCGGGTGCGGCGGCGGGGCGTTTCTGGAGCGGATGCACCGGCGGGGCTGGCGGGTGATGGGAGTGGACGCCTCGGAGACGGTCGTGCGGAGGATCGAAGAGGAGTTGGGGCTTGCGGCCCTGGCCGGCGACCTTTCGGCGCCGGGGCTTGCCGCGTCGAGCTTCGACGTGATCACGATGCGGCAATCGCTCGAGCACGTGCACCGCCCGTTGGAGACGCTCCAGCGGGCCTTCCGGCTGCTGGCCGGGGGCGGCAAGCTGATGGTGTGGGTGCCGAACATCGAGGGTCTGCCGTTTGGGTGGTTTGGCCCTGCCTGGTACGGGCTGGACTTGCCCCGGCATCTGGTGCACTTCACGCCGTCGACGCTCCGCCGGATGGTGGGCGAGGCGGGCTTTCGGGTCGACCGGATCTGGATGGTCTCGCACCCCTCCTGGCTGCGTCGCTCGGCGGCACGTGCCCGGCAGCAGGGCATCGGGACGCGCGGATCGTGGTGGCTCGCGCGGCGACCGGCCGCTCGATGGGCCGCCTGGTACGCCGCGCTCCGGGGCCGGTCGGACTGTATCGGGCTAAGCGCGACGAAGCGGGGATGGTGAGCGTCGTTGCGCTTTGTTGATCGGTTTGCCGCTGGTTTGGCGACGCCCGACTCTCCGGCGGTTGACTCGATCGTCGCACCGCCGAAGAATTCCGCGGACGAACGGGAGAGGGTCATTGCTTACCCAATCGCTCAGTAATAAGGTCCGCCAAGACCGGCAGGCGTTTCGGTCGATCGGCCCGCGGGTGGCACGGGCATCTTGCCCGTGCACCGTGCACTGGCGAAACGCCGGTGGCACCCGACCGTGCACCCGGCGCTCGCCTTGCGATCGTTCCTCTTTCTGCCTATGATCCAGTCTCGGCTGCGGCCGAGTGGGTGCGTGTCGGTCGGCCGACGCGTTCGGATCGCGGAGTCCGCGGATTCACCGCGGCCCCGACGCGGCCCCTTTCTTTCCCCCTCCCGATCGCAGGAGCCGGCAATGGCGAGCCAGAGCAGTGCATGGCGATGCCGGGTGTGCGGCTACATTCACCGAGGGCCGGAGCCTCCGGAGGTCTGTCCCGTCTGCGGCGCGTCGCGGGAGGAGTTCGAGCCGTACGGCGAGGAGCCGAAGCGGCCGGACCGCGGGGCGAAAGACCGTTGGCGGTGCGTCGTCTGCAAGCACGTCCACCAAGGCGACGCCCTGCCGGGAGTCTGCCCCGTGTGTGGCGCCGCGCCGGACAGCTTTGAGCCCGTGGACCAGGCGTCGGGCGAGTCGGCCGACTCGGGCAAGGCGTTGAAGCTGGTCGTCGTCGGGGCGGGAATCGCCGGCACGGCCGCGGTGGAGTCGATTCGCGAGGCTTCGGCGCGGGCCGAGATCACGCTGGTTTCCAGAGAGCCGGGGCTGCCCTACTATCGTTTGAATCTCACGCGGTACCTCGCCGGCGAAGTGAAGGCCGAGCAACTGCCGATTCACCCCGAGGGCTGGTACGAGGACCGGGACGTGCGCCTGCTGCGGGGCGCGGAGGTCGTTTCGCTGCGGCCCGCAGAGCAGGTCGTCGAGCTCCGCGGCGGCCGGCGCCTTCGTTATGACCGGCTGCTGCTGGCCGCGGGAGCCCATCCGTTTCTGCCGCCGTTTCCCGGCGCGACCCGCGAAGGCGTGACGGCCTTGCGCACGGTCGCCCATGCCGACCAAATCATCGAGGCGGCCGGGAGCGGCGCGAAGTGCGTCTGCATCGGCGGGGGGATTCTGGGCCTGGAGACGGCCGCGGCACTGGCCGGGCGCGGGGTCGACGTCACGTTGCTCGAAGGACACGGGTGGCTCTTGCCACGCCAGCTCAACCAGCGTGCCGGCGAGGTGCTGGCCGAGCAGGTGGTCGGGGGCATCAAGCTGCGCAGCCACTGCCGCACCCGGGAAATCGTCGGCGACGAGCGAGTCCGCGGCGTCCTTCTGGAAGATGGCGAAATGATCCCGGCCGACCTGGTGGTGATCGCCACCGGCATCCGGCCGAACAGCTACCTCGCCCGACTGGCCGGGCTGACCGTCGACCGGGGCGTGGTCGTCGACGACACGCTCGAAACCTCGCACCCGAACGTGTTCGCCGCGGGCGACGTTGCCGAGCACCGGGGCGTGATTTACGGGATCTGGGGGCCTTCGCAGCACCAGGGGAGCATCGCCGGGCTGAACATGGTCGGCATCCGGACCGAGTTCGGCGGCATTCCCCGGTCGAACACGCTCAAGGTCCTGGGCGTGGATCTGTTCAGCATCGGCCGGATTACCGCGGAGGACGGGAGCTTCGAGGCGATCGACCGCCATCGCGACGGGCGCTACTCGCGCTTCGTCTTCCACGACAATTATCTGGTGGGCGCGATTCTGCTCGGCGACACGACGCTGACCGCCCGGGTCAAAAGCGCGATCGAGCGCCGGGAGGACTTCTCCCGAGAGCTCCAAAACGGCCCCAACGGCGAGCAATTCGCGGCGCATTTGAGCGCGGGCAGCGAGCGTGCTTGACGCGAGCTCGGCCGCGCCGCCATCGCTGCTTGGACGATTCGTGGAGAACCTTCCGCCGACGCTCGCCACCAGCGGAGGCAACAGGCGGAACGCCGTTGCCCTATTTCCAGACCTGCCACCATTTCCTGCGGGCGACGAGCCTCTCGAAGGGCTCGGCGGGCGCACCCGCTATATCTTCGTCGTGCCGGAAACCGGTGAGCGCTTTGGCGACCTCGACGGGAACGTCGAACACGTAGTCTGCGTCGGCGCGATCCGCTTGCTCCGCCATCAGTCGGTCCCGGATCGAGGCGAACGGCGGCGGAAGCTCGCCTTGGGCATCGAGGTGCTCGGCGCCCTGCTGGCAGTCGTGCACGATCGACCACAGGGGGCTCCCGTCTCTCCAGCCGGCGGCGGAGCTGTACATCACGTGCTCTTCCACGGCGCAGGTGACCAGTTCGCCGCGACGCGAGAGCTTGGCCAAAGGTGCGTTGTCGGCATAGTCGCAGCGATTGGCGAAGAGCAGATACCATCCCCCGGGCAGGTCGGCGCCAAGCAGCGGCGACTCGGGAACGTCCTCGTGCTCACCCGTGCCGGATACGCCAAGCTCGTCGCGTACCTCGCTCGGGTCCTTGCCACGAATCGCCAGCCAGGATACCGAGTATCCCATCGTGCGAGCCCCCCGATCAAGAACTCCAAGGAGAACGACGCGTTTCACGCGATGTACGGGCCTCGAATGCTCGGTCAGGCGGTCGGGCCGTCAAATGGCCATACTGGAGGGTATTGCGTTGCTGTCGCGTGCCATGTCCACGAAAGCACCTCTCCGGTTGTGGAATCGATCTCGACCGTCTTGTCCGGCGGTTGGGCAATGCTTTGAGGGACTCCGGGTAACGCGTCCCGTGGAGTCCTGGAGTCTACGGAGAAGCTATCAACAAACGGCAGCCCGTCCGGCGTTCGCTCGGCAATCCCTGCAAACTCCGGCCAGAGCTCCACGTACGGGGGCCCAATCAACGTGCAGAGACCCCGCACGACGGGAATGCCGTTCCACCACCACGATTTCGGCAGCACGGATCCCAATCGGATCTCAGCGTAGAACGGTCTTAAGACCGACGAAGCGCGCAAGAAAAACCTGAGCAACTGCCTGTCCCATCCGGCCTGCGACAGGACACGGTCGGAGAAATGTGCATGCAGATAGGCAGCACGAAACCCACGACGTTCTGGTCCCGGCGGAAACGGTACGCCGAGGCCGACGTAGCCAGCCGGCTTGTGGGGATACCACACGGCATCGTACCTCGACTCCTCCATGAAGCGCACGAAGTGAGATCTGCCTTGCTCCTCCCATTGGTATTGTGGCGGCTCGTACGCCCCGTAACGCCGCGGCAGCAGCTCCGGAAGGCGGGCCTCCATCAGATCCAGAAGTTGGACGAAGCCTTCACGACGGAACTGCTCGACGTCCAGGAAGAGCCAGCCCAAGGCAACCGTACCAGTATCGGTATCTCTCGACGCTCCCGCAAACCGCTTGACTCCGCTTGACGCCGAAATGGTGCCGGTCTGCTGATCGACGATAACGCCGCAAGCGCGCCTGGCGAGGGAACGTGCTGCCTGGCTCGCCAAGCTGTATGCCCTTTTGGGGGCCGACGTCGGCTCCACGTGGATCATTGTCAAGTACTGCAATCCCGGCACTGCCCTGGAGACTTCGTCCGAAAGATCCTCGTCCTCAACTCGATCCGGCCCGTGGATCACAACCTGCCAATCCTTCCCGGATATCCGGCGCGTCTCGGACGCGGACGGATCGTCGACCTGGTCGAACGGGCTCCCGCTGAATTCGGGACAGGTCACCGTATAGACTTCGATGTCGTAGCTCATCGACGCGTTCCATCGGCGCGGACTGGCCTGAGGTACGGCTTCGTATCCGCCGTGGCGCGAGCCTTGGTGGATGCGACGAGTTGAACTGCCCGTAGAGCCGCGCAGCGGCGAGCCTCGGGTGATTTGGCCCGCGCGTCCGCCATTGGGATTGTAACGCGCACGGCAGGGTGGGGTAAAGCGAACGCCCAGCGTCAAGGTGGCCGGGGCCTGACGAAGCGAGCCCCCAGCTTCGACGACCCGGGGGCTCGCTTGCGTTCGATGTCTGACATCCCGTCGACCCACCCCAAGACAACGCACGGGTGATGCAAGTCCGCTCAAACCTCCGTCCACACGCCCGGGATCGGCACGGGGTAGCGGCCGTCGGCGTCGGGCTTCACCGGCGGGTCGGTATCGTAGTCCATTTCGTCGATATTCGGGCAGAACTGGAAGTTGGAGGCCATCATTTCGTCCCAGGTGATGATCTTCCCGGAATGGACGGCCGCCCGGCCCATCAGGTCGGCGATGTTCGAGTACGCCGCGCGCTTGGCGTCATTCTGCTTCTTGTCGGTGCGGATGGCGTCCAAGAGCGTGTTCCACTCGGCGTCCCAGGGATTGTACTTCTCGTCGGGCGCTTCCCAGGCGATGTTGTCGTCCGCGATGCGCTGGTCTTTGTAGATCCGCGCCGTTCCCACGTGCGTCTGGCCGGAGAACTGGGCCGCGCACTTGGTTCCGTGGGCGTAGGTGGCGAATTCGCTGTGGCAGTGGCCTCCCAGCCAGCGCATGCCGAACAGCGCCTTGGTGCCGTCGGCAAAAGTCCACTCGATCGACATGGAGTCGAGGTTCTGGCTGCAATCGGCACTGTTGGCGATGCGGCCGCCGATGCCGTGCGCCGTGACCGGGCACTCGCCCTTGATCCAACAGATTTCGTCGATCTGGTGGATGTCCATCTCGGCGTACAGTCCGCCCGAGACCCAGAAGAAACGGACAAAGTTGCGGATCTGCCAGAGCAATTCGTCGTAATCCGCCGGCTTCTTTCCCATGATCCCGACGTTGTGCATCCGGTAGCCGCGGATGAGCTGGATGTCGCCGATCTCCCCGTCGCGGAACCGCTTGATCAGTTCCTGGCGGTTGACGCTGTGGCGGCACTGGAGTCCGGCGAGGACCTTGAGGTTCTTCTTCTCCGCCTCTTCCGCGACCCGGATTAGCCGCCGCAGGCCCGGCGCGTCGGGCGCGAACGATTTCTCCATGAAGACGTTCACGCCCTTTTGCACGGCGTATTCGAATTGGGTGGGGCGGAAGCCGGAGAAGTTGGTCAGCATGGCGACGTCGTTGGGGCCGAGGCAGTCGATGGCCTTCTTGTAGCCGTCGAAGCCGACGAACTGCCGCTCCTTCGGCACGTCCATCCGATCGCTGAACTCCGTGCTCAAGTTCTTGTGTGCGCGGGCGATTCGATCTTCGACGACGTCGGCCATGGCGACCAGCTTCACCGGTCCGTGGGCGGAATGCATCGCGTTGCCGACCGCCCCGCTGCCTCGGCCGCCGCAGCCGATCAGGGCGAGCCGGATGGTGTTGTCCTCGCCGGCGTGCACGTGCGGGACCGCCATCGCGGCGACCGCGGTGCCGGCGGCTGCCGCCCCGCCCTTTGCGAGAAACTCGCGGCGCGACGACTTCCGAGGTGTATCCGATTGCACTTCTCGCTTCATGGCTTCTCTCCTCTTGCTGCAAAGGTGGGTCTGTTGCGAAGGTGGGTTTCCCGGGCCACGTCCGCCCGGACACGCCCCGGGCTGCCGGCAGCCCGCCAAAAAACGGCGACAGTCACCGAAACGTGTGCCACGGCTTGCTTGCAAGCAGTGCTTTTCGCCGGGTTCTCCGCGGCACTGCTTGCAAGCAAGCAGTGGCACACGACTCCTTCAACAGGCTGCCAGTGGCTCCATTGTCTCCAGCTCGACCTGCCCGTGTCAATGGTCGACCGGCCCGCTCCGCCCCGTGTAGCTCGCGAGCGGCCCGCGACCGCGTGCGCAAGGCTTACGACACGTGGGACAACGCGCCCCCTGAAGAGATCTACGACCTGGAAGACGACCCCCACGAATTCAACAACCTGGCAGGCAGGGCGGAGTACGCCGAGGTGCAACAGAGGCTCCGCGCCGAGCTCGAAGCCTGGCAGCACGAGGCGGGCGATCCGCTCGTTGATCCCCAGAAGCTGGCCCAGCTCACCCGCGAGCAGGACGAGGTGGCCGCCGACTACGGCAAGAACAAAGCCTACACGTGGCGGTACCACCAGCACTTGCGGAGCGGTTCGGGGCCCGGCGGGCCGTGAGGCGTGCCGACGACGGGGGCCTCGCGCAACGCCGTGTACGTCGAGGCAAGGTTACGCGTCCGCCGGACCGGGACCATTCTACTTCTTCCGAGCGGGGCGCTTGGCCCTCGGGCCTCGAGCAGACTCCGGGGGGTCCTGCTCGGGGACTTTCAGCTCCCGGCGGAGCCGCGCAAGCTCGCCCTCCAGCCGCTTCTGCACCTCGGCGTAGCCCGAATCGCCGTAGACGCTCTTCAGCTCTTTGGGGTCGGACCCCAGGTCGTACAGCTCCCACTCGTCGATCGGCTCCGGGTCCCACGGGTTCGGGTAGAAGTGGATCAGCTTGTAGCGGGCGTCGGTCACGCCGTAGTGTCTACGCACGCTATGCACGGCCGGGTACTCGTAATACTGGTAGTAGAACGACTTGCGCCAGTCGGCCGGCGTTTGGCCTTCGAGGATCGGCACCAGGCTGCGGCCCTGCATGTCGTCGGGCACTTCCACGCCGGCCAGGTCGAGAAACGTCTCGGCGAAGTCGAGGTTCGAGACGATGTCCGCGTTCGTGCGCCCGGGGCGTATCACCCCAGGCCACCGCACGATCAGCGGGGTGCGCAGCGACTCCTCGTAGATCCACCGCTTGTCGAACCAGCCGTGCTCGCCCAGGTAGAAGCTCTGGTCGGAGCTGTAGATCACGACGGTGTTCTCGGCCAGTCCGGCGTCGTCGAGATACGCGAGCACGCGCCCCAGGTTGTCGTCCACGGCGGCGATGCAGCGGAGGTAGTCCTTCATGTAGCGCTGGTACTTCCAGCGGACGAGGTCCTCGCCCTCGAGGTTCGCCCGGCGGAACGCTTCGTTCTTGGGGTCGTACGCCCGGTTCCAGGCTTCGAGCTGCTCGGGTGTAAAGTTTCGCGGCGGCACGAGCTTGAGGTCGCGATCGTTCATGGTCTTGGCGATCGACATGTCCTGCGTTCGGGCGGGCGTGCCGCGGCCCGAGTAGTCGTCGAAGAGCGTGTCCGGCTCGGGGATGGTCACGTCGTCGTACAGCGTCAGCCAGTTCGGGCCCGGCTCCCACTCGCGGTGCGGGGCCTTGTGCTGATACATCAGCATGAACGGCTTTTCGGGATCGCGCTGGCTCTTCAGCCAGTCGAGGGCGAGGTCGGTGATGATGTTCGTCGTGTAGCCGGTGTGCTGGGCGCGCTGGCCGCCGCGGAGCATGGGCGGGTTGTAGTAGGGCCCCTGGCCGATGAGCACCTCGCTGTAGTCGTAGCCCTGGGGGGGCATGTGCTCGCCCAGGTGCCATTTGCCGATCACGGCCGTCTGGTAGCCGGCCTTCTGGAGCAGCTTGGGGAAGGTCTGCTGCGTGCCGTCGAAACGGTTTCCGTTGCACGAGAAGCCGTTCAGGTGGCTGTACTTCCCGGTCTGGATCACCGCCCGGCACGGGCCGCAGATCGAGTTGGTCACGTAGCAATTGTCGAACCGCATCCCTTCGCGGGCGAGCCGGTCGATGTTGGGCGTCTCGTTCAGCTTCAGCCCATAGGCGCTGACCGACTGGTACGCGCTGATGGCCTGATAGGCGTGGTCGTCGCAGTAGACGAAGAGGATGTTGGGTCGCCGGGGTCGGGCGCTTTGGCCCCGTTCGGCGGCGACGCTTTGTGGCGACTTCACCACGCCCAGCGCCGCGACGGTGATCGCCACCGCGATCCACGCCGGCGCGCGATGCCCGTCGACCCAAACCTCCCGGCGACTGATTCTCGTTTCGCTCATGTCGTATCTCCTCTGAATAGAGTTGCACGATTCTGGGAGTCGTAAGCGGTGTGCCACTGCCTGCTTGCAAGCAGTGCTGCGTCGTGCTGCTGGCCAGAGGCACTCCTGGCACTGCTTCTGCGAAGCAGTGGCACACAGCAGGATTCCCAGAATCACGAAATGCCGTTTAGCGTGTGGGAGTCTCGTACAACGGCGTTTGCCGCCGCCCGGCCAGGCACGGCTGCGTTGGCCAGGCCACGGGAAACAGGATACTCTACGCCATCGCGGTTCACAACGGGCACGGCCAAGCCGAGGTTTCTTTGGAGTGCGGCGACTTGTCGCCGCTTTCTCGGGCGTCCTGCGCAACCGGCGAGCGCCGGAGTTCACCCGAAAGTCATCTCGCTAAGTTTTCCGGCCGCTCAAAAAGCGGTGACAAGTCACCGCACTCCAAAAGTTCGTTTGCTTTGGGACTAATACCCCGCGCCCACGCCCCCGCCCGGAGCGGTCGGCGCGAGGCAGACCAGGCTGCCGTCCTCCAGCGATAGGTACAGACGGCCGGCCGCGGCGATCAGCCCGTCGAACACCGGGGGGGCGTCGAGCGGTTGCTCGGCGAGCTTCGTTCCGTCCTGGGCCGAGACGGCGGCGAGCCGGGCGCCCCGCCGGCCCTCCAGCGCGGCGTACGGATCGAGTGGCTCCAACACGTCCGGCGGCCCGGCCACGAACAGCACGTCGCCCGCCTTGACCATCGCCCGAATCCGGATCGGAATCCACGCGGTCCACAGGGGCGGCTCGGCCCGGGTGTAGCCGATGCCCTTGTCGGCTCCGAAACCGCGGTCCTCGCTCTCCAAGCCCGGGTTGCCTTCGCGGGGGATGTGCGATTGGGGGAGCCACGCGAGCGGCTTGCGCCAGCCGGGCTCGCCGACGATCTGCGGCTCGTTGGTGTTCTTGTCGGCGAAGAGGAGATAGCCTTCCTTGCCGGGGAAGAACATCAGGCTGTGGACGTTGCGGCGATAGAAGACCCTCACGGCGTAGGTGTTCTCGTCGTCGACGACCAGGAGCTGGCCGCTCTTGGACGCTTGGTGTGCGAACTGGAACCCGGGCCACCGCTTCGAGTACATCCAGAAGGTCCGGTTGTACCAGGAGCCGTCCAGGAGGCCCGACGTGGAGAAGACGTGCGTCCCGACGTCCTGGGCCCCCTTGGTCGAAAGGACCGGGACCTCCACCTCGCCGAGCTCGGGCGTGAGCTTCTTCTGCCGCATGTAGAGCGAGTCGCCCTCGCTGACCAGCACGTCGGAGTTGGCGCCGGTGAGGTAGAAGGCGAAGTCGCGCTTGCCGGTCTCGACGTCCGGGAAGGGGCCTTCGAGCAGGCCCTTGTGGAGCACCTTGCCGGAGAGCGGATCGAGCCCCCAGAGGCGGATGCCGCCGTCGACGTAGGTCGAGCGACCGGCGGTGACGCAGGCCACGCCGTCGCGCACGAGCACGCTCCCGTGAACCGGCCAGACCGATTCGATCTGGTCGAAACACCCTATGCGGCGGTCGGTCGGCGCGGCGAGGAACCGCCACAGGAGGGCCCCATCCCGGGCGCGAAGGCAGTAGACGCGCCCGTCGGCCGATCCGAACAGCACCCGGTCCCGGTAGATGGTCGGCGGAGAATCGACGCGCCCACCGGCGGTGTACTTCCAAACGGGCTTGCCGGTCTTGGCGTCCAGGGCGTGCACGGCGTGGGCGTCGCACGAGGCGACGTAGACCCGGCCGCCGGCCATCACCGGCGCGGTCAGCTTGCCCCCCAGGTCGGCCCGCCAGGACGTCGCCACCTTGGCGGGGACCGCCGCGGAAGTCGAGCCGTGGCGCGCGGGATCGTGGCGAAAGGTGGGCCAATCGGAGGGAGTGGCGAGTGGCGAGTGGCCGGCGGCGAGTGATTCGTACGCGGGCCCTCGCTCGAGTCGCTTTTCGTCGGCGATCTCCTTGTTGCGGGACGGCCGCGGGCCCGCCACCGCGGCGGTGCCCAGGAACTTCGCGCCCGGCTGGCAGAAGCACTGGTCGGCCGGCACGTACAACAGCCCGTTGGCCGGCATCACGCCGTGCCTGCACGCCCCGCGGAGCCAGTTGTTCTGGCAATGATCGTCCCCTACGAGGTCGAGGAACTCGGCCCCCTCCATGCCGCTGATGATGTAGCGCTCGGTCGCCTTGTTCCGGTAGCAGCGGTGGTGGTGCTCCGGGCTGCGGAGCTGGCGGACGACGACTCGTTTTTTCTCGTCGCCGGTCCGCAGGTCGTAGGCGACCGCCATGGCGTCGGCGCTCTTTCCGATCGGCTTGAGGTCCTCGTCGACCGCCACCATGCCGCGCCAGACCAGGCCGCCGGTGACGAACAGGTCGGGGCCCTCGCCGCCGGCCGACGAGGGGACCTTGTCCTGGCGCCACAACGGCTCGCCGCTGCCGGCGTCGCGCGCTTCGAGCGTATTGCCCGAGTAGAGCAGCACCGTGCCGTCGCAGGCGATCAGCGTCTGCGCGCGGCCCTTGGGGCCTTCGGTCTCCCAGAGCGACTGGCCGTCGGTGAGCTTCAAGCACGTCAGCTTCGTGCCCGACTGATAGACCACGCGTCCGCCGTCGACGGCGAGCATCAGGCTGTTGATCGGCCGGACTTCTTTCTTCCAGAGCACCTTCTTCGAGTCGCGCCCGACGGCCGCGAGCGCCGACGGCCCCGCGTCCGTGTCCCCTCTCCGCTGGGACGTTTGCGCGAGCGGATCTCGGGAGTAGACCAGGACGACGCCGTCGCTCGCCAGGATCTCTCGGACGGGCTCGGTTCCTTCAACGGTCGCCAGGACCTCGCCGGTGGCGGCGTCGAGGATGGCGAGCGGGGCGAGGAAGCCGAGGGTGGCGTAGAGGCGGTCGCCGTCGACGACGAGCCGTCGCTGGTTTTCGTTGGGGACCGCGGTGCGGCCGCCGCGAATCATGGTCCAATCGATCTCTTCAAACCGATCGCGCGCCCACTCCGTCCAGCCCCACGGCTCGATCGCGCGCTTCCAGAGGAGCTTGCCGTTGAAGGCGTCGTGGCAGACCAGCGACCATCGTTCGGGCAGACGCTGGTCGGTGATGCCGACAATGCCTTCGTCGAAGAAGTAGAACACGCGGCCCCCGCCGGAAACGAGCCCTTCGATCCCGGAGGGCGTTTCGTGGCTTCGCAGCCAGAGCGGCGGGGCGACCCACTGGAGCGAGCGGGGCGGGCCGACCAGCGTGTCGCGAGCCACGGCGTTGTTCCCCGCGTCATGGAGAAAGTGCGTCCATTCATCAATCGTGTCCGGCCGCGGCTTGACGATCTTCTCCCATCCGTCGCCCTTCTTGACGTAAGCGACGCCCCGGGGCGCCAACACCCGCAAGATCTCCTCCTGGGAGACCGAGCCGAGGTCCTCGGCCACGACGAGGTTGATCAGATGGTCCGCATACGGCAGCGTGGAGCCGGCCAGGTGCTCGACGGACACCGGACCGTAGAGGCCCTGCCCGACGATCTCCTGCCGGGCCGCTTCGACGTTTTCCGCGTCGCGATCCAGCCCGTGCACCGTGTACTTCTCGTTCGCGCGAAGTGCGGCGGTGAGCCGGCCGTCGCCGCAGCCCAGGTGCACGACCAGGCCGCCTTTTACGCCGGTGGCCTTGAGGATTTCGCTCGCCAGCGCCTCCGGCGACGAGCCGCGATCGGGCCGGTCCGCCCAGGCAGCGGCCGGCAGTGCGAGACACACGGCCGTTGCCAGGACCCACAAACCGCCCAAGATTCCCTTTCGCAGTATCGGGGCCATCATTCAGCCTCCTCAAGGGTGACGTTTCCCGGATGACTGTCGGTACGGACGCCGATTAGCCTACCCCCTATGGCCCGTGATCGCAAATGGTCAGCCTTTCCTGGTTCCCAAGCTGGAGCTTGGGAACCAGAGGGGCTGAAGAATCGGCCGAAGAATAGCCTCCCAACTTCAGTAGCAGGCACACGGCGTGTGGGCTGCTCAAAACGGCGGTCAATCACTCGCCACATTGTGTCCCGTTTGT
>DATKZH010000124.1:0-31257 GCA_035528065.1 Thermoguttaceae bacterium
TTCAATCGTCGCAGATCCGCGTCACGGGGCAAGTTGTTCTACCGCTTAGTTCAACAAGCCGTGCAGGTGGAGCCAGCCCCGTTTGTCTCGCTCATCAAACCACAATCCCTCGGGGCTGGTTGAGTCAAGTCAATACCCATAATGTCGATTGATTGTGTCCCTAGAGAAGGCAATGTGTTGCCGCGCGTTACAGCCCGCTGTCGGACTTGGCCACTGCGCCGCGTGCATTGTCTGGCCCCTAGCGGGGTTGCCGGAGCGGAGAGTCGTGCTTCCGCTGGCAGACGTGCCACGGTGTCGGAGGTTCAAGAGGCTTAGTAGAAGATGATCTTGGTTCGCGGCAACGCTTGCTGGAGTCTGTTCAGGCCTTCCTCAGTAAGACTATTCTCGTCGAGCATCAGTGTTTCGAGACTGTTCAAGTTCTGCAAATGCACTAGCCCGTCGTCACTGATCCTGTTCCTGCTGAGATCAATTTCCCTTAGGTTCCGCAACGTCTGCAAGTGCGCCAATCCAGCATCGGCCACTTGGCAATCCGACAGCCAGAGGATTTCCAGGTTCACCAGCCGTTCCAGGTTCGCCAGCCCGACGTCCGTAACCTGCGTTCCGCCCAGTAAGAGAACCTCCAGGTTCGTCAAGCCTGCTAGACCTTTCAACCCTAAGTCAGTGATCCGTGTCTCCTCAATGTCGAGGTATTCGAGACCTGTGAAGGCCTTCAAATGGCGGATCGCGTCATCATCTATGCTGGTGCCTGTCATGGAGAGAAGGGCGAGTTTTCGCAATCGCTTCAGATGGGCCAATCCCTCGCGAGTTAGGTTCGTGCTTTCCAGATACAGCTCTTCGAGATTATCCAAGGCGTGCAACTGTCCTAACCCACCAACGGTTATCCCAGTACCGCCAAGGTATAGCACTCGAAGACTCGTCAACCCTCCGATGTGCCGTAGCCCACAATCCGAGATTTGCGTGTCGGTAAGACACAGCACTTCAAGATACCCCAATCCTGACAAGTGTGCCAGTCCATTGTCCGTGATCTGGCATCTGTCCAAGAACAAGCCTCGAACGCTCCGCCATTGCTGCCAGCCCGCCACGTCCTCATCGCCCGTTTCCTCCCCAGCGCCGATCAAGCCTATGGTGGCGAAGAAATTGTCTCCAACCCATCGGCGGGGCCAGCGTGGGCCGGGGGGGTCTGCCCGCGTAGTCAAAGAGCTGCTCCGGGGGTCCCATTCGTAGGTATAAGCGATGCCTCCCCCGCGAGCCTGAATTGCCACGACAGTCCTCCGCTGCTGTGCTACGCGGTGTGCCTGCACCGCAAACCAACTAAGTGGCAGGCTCAGAAGGGCGACCGCAAGCAGTAGAGTTCTCAGCCTGAACTGAAACCAACGACGCTTGCTCTTGCTAACACGCATCCTTCTCTCTTCAAGGCTTCCTCAAAGCGGCCCCATCGGCCACTCACCACTCACAGGGTCCACAACACTCACAGCGCCGTCGGAAACGGCGCTTCATACCGGCTTGCGCCATCTGGCCCTTGGCTGGCGTTGGATCATCGCCCATGGTACTCCTCAGGACCCACAGAAGGAAGGTCTGAACACATTATTCTGAACTCACCGACGTACCAGGGTGTGATCGGGTACCTTCCCGGTCCTAACCAGTGGGTAGGGGTATCAACTTTCACTTCTCCGCAGAATCTATCTGCTGTCGGGTTCAACCCCGGCAGTTGTGCATCCCCGCCCTCAGCCTGGCCCCACTTGGCGGCGTCAGGTTGACAGATGATTCGTAGCGTGATTTCCGCGCAACAGCATATCTCACACCAGGGCAAGTATGCGGCCTCCTTGATCGATCGATCCACGGCCTGTTTCAGGACAGGCAACGTGCGTGACTTCAGAAGCCATCTCGACTGCCAAGGCCAGTGCATGATCTGCAAGTGCTCCGGTATGTTGCCCCTGATCCGCGCCTGTTCGGAAGAACACGAAATCGCTCCGATCCTATAGCAGGGGTCTCTTCTCGGCGTCTTGTCTGCCGGTTTCCAACCACTCCAGCCTCGATAATGCTTGACATGGTCCTTGATGGGGTTCACCAGGAAAAGTGGGGGCCCGAACAATATCGTTACCATACATGGGCGGGTCTCCACTCCCTTGGCTGGATCCACTTTCTCCAGACCCAGCGGATCGACAAACTTCACCGGGTTGTTCGACACATAACTGTACGAGTTCTGTGCGCTCATTCGATTAGCCACATACTCGTGGCTGTACAACAGGTCCACTCCGTCCCGCGACGGTGGATCAAGCTCGGCCACATGGCCCGGTCCTAGGCTAGCATACATCAGCTTTCCCTTCTGCAAAAGAGATTCTACCCAATTGGCTATTCGAGGTACAGGTGTCTCCAATCGCGGTCGAAGTGGTCCCGGCGGCAGAGCAAGCGCGCCCACAGGCCGGGGCAGCCGAGTGCATTGGTGTTCACTGAGTCGCGCGATTGCTGTCAGCATGGCCGTTTGCTCGTGAGGTTGTAGGACAGATGAATTTCCCGGGGTCGGCCAGGCAGTCGGCGCGGATTCCTTCGGGAGTATCGGTTCTCCTCGCTTTGGGTCTCCGTTCGGCGACAGCACAGACGAAGCACCGTGTGGATGGAGTTTATGCACCAATGCGTACTCGCCGCTATGGAGCCGAAGCCAACTGGCACTCATCGGCCTGCCGTACCCTTGCAGGGGCAGTTCCGCCTGCGCAAACGGGCCGTTCGGCAGTTGCACGGTGTGCTGGATCGTGACACACCCGAGCTTGCGGAAGACGTCGGAGCCTTCGGCCATTTCGCAAGGTTGCAGGACTTGGACCACTGCGCCCTGCCCGCCCGGCAGGCTTACCCATTGGGGTCCCTTCGGGCCCATGTAGAAGGGATCGTCAACCGGGGCATTGAGGAACGGATGCCCGCGCACGAGCATCTTGCGGTGCGTGATGAGGTCGCGGAGCGTCCTCTCGAAACGCCTATTGTGAGGGGCGAGCTTCACTGCGAAGCGGTACGTCTCGATCGCGTCACGCAGGCGGCCGTTGCTCAATATGCAGTACCCGCGAGTCGCCACGAACTCGGCAAGTTCTTCGCCGGGCGTGAGTGACTTGAGGAATATCCCGGCTTCGATATCCTCGGCCGGGATTTTGTGCGGCCACGTTCGATAATGGTCCTCCGGCAGGCAGTGAATCCCAGGCCCGGTGGCCTCGATGTTGAATCGGTCGGGATGGAACCAGTGCTTGCCCTTCGGATCGTCCCACCGAAGGAAGAGATGCTGGTGTGCCTTGACGATCTTGAGCGGGTAGCCCAAGCGACGGCCGACCGCGGCGTAGAGGACCGGCAGCGAGCCGCACGTCCCGCCCGGGCCGTCGATGATGGCATGGATGAAGAGATCGCCGGCATCGCGGCCGAAGTCCCGCGGGACCGGCCTGTCCGGAGTGATCGACGTCCACTTGGGGTTGTACCGAACGCCGCACTTGCGTTGGAGGACCGTGATCATGTAGAGGACGCAGAAATACGCCTGGGAGTTGTTGAACATCCCGGGGGCGTCAACGAACTCGTAGTAGTTCCGATCCGTCTCCAGGCGGATCAAATCGGCCCATTCGTCCAGCGTTCCGAGCAAGCCGGGGATGTCCAGGTCCTCGGCACCCGGCAGATCGACCGCACAGATGAGATTCAGCAGGGCGACGTCCGTCTTGTCCAGCACAGAATCCGGCTGGTCGAGCAACTGCGCCAAGTCACGGCTCGACATCGCCCGTCGCCTTTCGATTGAGAGCCAAAAGAGGGCCCGCCACCGGAGAGATCTCCAGCGACGGGCCCTTGGGATACCTGCTTCGAGGCTCTGCCGATACCCGCGTACGCATGTTCACACCGGCAGCCTGCCGGACCCAGCAGACGACCTCAAGCTCCATTTTTTGGACACCCCCCCGAAAACGGGGCGGGGCCTGCTTTCCGCTGCCGGTTCCGCCCGAACCGCGGCAACTTCTCAAGCTCGTACGGCTGCGTTACAATCCCTCTCAGCGGACCCGCGCGGCGACGCAAGGCGAAGCGGAGAAATCGGAAAGGTGCCGGCCGCACGCCGCTTCCCCTCGCATCCCGAGCCCGTTGCCGCAGAACTACCGAGCAGACAGAGGCGCGAGAAGTCCCATGTCCGAAGAACCGCTCATTGCCGTATTCGTGGATTTCGAGAACCTGGCCATTGGCGTTCGGGAAATGAAGGGAGGCGAGTTCCGGATCCAGTTGGTCCTGAAAAGGCTGCTGGAGAAGGGCCGCATCGTCTACAAACGGGCCTACTGTGACTGGAGCAACTACCGAGAGATCGTCCGAGGATTCCACGCCCAGGGGATCGAGCTGATCGACATTCCCCAAAGCAGGATGAGCGGCAAGAACAGCGCCGATATCCGGATGGTCGTCGACGCGCTGGATCTCTGCTACTCGAAAGAGCACATCGACACGTTCGCCCTGCTCTCCGGCGACAGCGACTTCTCACCGCTGGTCTCCAAGCTGAAGGAGAACCATCGGCGAGTCCTCGGCTGCGGGGTCAAAAGCTCCACGTCCGATCTGCTCATCGCCAATTGTGACGAGTTCATCTACTACGACGACCTGATTCGGGCGGCGAAGAAGCCGAAGGCGGCGCCGAAGAAGGGAAAGAAGGAGGACGACAAGAAGCAAGAGGCCATCGAGCGGGTGATGGAAGTCTTGACCTCTGCGGAGCAGGATTACGATCCCTTGTGGGGCTCGACGCTGAAACAAGCCATCCGGCGCGTGGATCCCGGGTTCAGCGAAGGATATTACGGCTACGGGAGCTTCTCGGACTTGCTCGAGGACCTCAAGACAAGGGGTCTCGTCGAGCTGGAGTACGATGACAGCCGGGGGAACTACAAGGTGCGCCGCGCGAAAGGGTGAGCCGGCGGCCCACGCGCACGGGGCGCACCCACGGGGTTTCCTGATGTTCGCTAACGCCAGCCCAAACGCAAGATGGAAACGTCGCTGGCTCCAGTTCCGTCTGCGCACGATGCTGGTGGCCGTGGCGGTCTTCGCGTTTCTCTTGGGCATGGTCGTTCAGTTCTGGCCGCACTTCTGGTGGAGATTCGGCTGGACGCGGGCATTCCGCGACGTGCAACGCATACCGACGGCACCGATGTCTGTTGCCGAGACGCCCGAAGACTGGGTTCGATGCCGTTTCGGGCGGCTAGAACTCGAATTGCCCGTATGTTTGGCCGAAGGACTTCAGAAGCGGCGCGAAGCTCATTCCATGATTGCCTTGAAGGACGACGAAAGGCAAATTCTCCTTTCCCTCCCGGACGGGCCGGCCGCCGTAGCGAGCTACGTCCAAGCGGCCGCCGGCGACGACCCCGAACTACGGCGGCTCACCCCTGCAAGGTTGCGGTTGGCGATGTACCAGGCGAGCTGAAACGACTTCCGCTGGACTATGAGTCGCAAGGACCTTGCGAACCACGCGCGCTTTGTTGTCTCGCGCGGGTCAGTGGCGGTGGGTGATGTTCAGAGAGTAAAAACGCTTTTCCGTGACGACATCGAGGCACTGCTGGCGGTTAGGAAGTCGCACGCTGAGTTTGAGTGGTGGGCGACCGACGGAAGCGCATGGGGCGTCGTGCATTTCTTCCAAAAACCGAACGAGATCGACCTTTCTTGGGTGCGGCCCGTCTGCCAGAGCCTCAAGTTCTCCGGGGAGGGCTATCTCGACGAAAGCAAGCGCGAGGAGCAGGCCGAGTTATTTGAGATCATCGAGCCACAGCCGTGATCGTGCGCCCCGCTTCGCTTGACCGACGCCACGTTCTTTGCCCATAATGCGAATCGATCTGGCACCAAGAGAGAAGAGAAAGGGCCGACCTCGTGATGAGAGCCGCTTCAAGAACTTTGACACCCATTGCTGCGCTGGGGGCTTTGCTGGCCTCGGCGACGTGCCTGCCGGCCGGACAGGGCCCGGAGGAGGGCAAGCGATACCTGATCATCCACGCCGACGACGCCGGGATGTCGCACTCGGAGAACCTGGGGACGATCGAGGCGATGGAGAAGGGGATCGTGTCGTCGACGAGCATCATGGTCCCTTGCCCCTGGTTCCCCGAGTTCGCCAAGTACGCGCGGGAGCACCCGGACAAGGACTACGGGGTCCATCTGACGCTCAACTGCGAGTGGGACTATTACCGCTGGGGGCCGGTCGCCCCGCGGGACAAGGTGCCGAGCCTGGTGGACAAGGACGGATACCTGTGGGACAACGTCCGCCAGGTGGCCGAGAACGTGAGGGCCGAGGAGGCGGAGATCGAGCTTCGGGCGCAGATCGACCGGGCGAAGCAGTTCGGCGTGCCCCTCTCGCACATCGACACCCACATGGGCGCGGTCGTGTGCCGGCCCGATCTGGTCGAGATCTACGTGAAGCTGGGGATCGATCACGACCTGCCGGTCCTCTTCCTGCGGGCCGACCCGGAGACCGTGCGGGAGTATCCCGCGCTGGCCGAGCAGGGCAAGGCGCTATTGGACCTGCTCGATCGGCACGGGCTGCCCGTCTTGGACCGGATCGTCCAGTTCTACGGCGGCGACCTGCACGACCAGCGGCGCGAGCGGTATCTGGACGCGCTCAGGAAGCTCCCGCCCGGCGTGAGCCAGTTGATCATCCACTGCGGCTTCGACGACGCGGAGCTTCGGGCGATCACCTCCAGCGCCCCGCGGCGCGACAGCGACCGCCGCGTGTTCACCGACCCCGAGGTGATGTCCGAGATCAAGCGGCTGGGGATCGAGGTGATCACTTGGAAGCAGCTTCGCGAGATGACTTCAGGTGCCGGGCGCCCTCGAGCATCCCGGTGACGATCGTCTCGCCCAGCGTCGGCCCGTAGAAGCTGACGCTCGCCTCGTAGCCGCCCTGGCGGTACTCCGCTTCGGAAAGGATGTAGCTGATCCACTCGTCGGCCAGGCCGCCGACGACCACGTGCCGTGCGCCGGTGATCTCGGCGGCCTCACGTTGGACGCGAAGCCCCAGCTCGGCGATCAGCTCTCCCGGTGCCCCGACGATGACCAGGTCGCCCAGCCGCAAGGAGACGCTGCCCGTCTCTGCGGGAAACAACAGCGGCAGGGCTTTGCTCAATAGGGCCTCGCTCAGCCCGTACTCCTCGCCGCCGGTCTCCAGGAAATCGGGATGCCAAATCCGCCGCTGGGGCAGCTTGATGGTCTGGAGGTGATCGTCGAACGCGACGTCGGCCCGGGGCTCGATCGCCTGCCACTGGCGCCACGCCTCGATGGCCAGCTCGCGGCCGTATCGCTCGGCCGTCTCCCAGCGCGAGGGGCCCGAGTCGGGCCGCGCCGCCGGTCGCTGGTCTCCCTGGGCCCCGTTGTAGAACATGGCCGTGGCGTCTTCGCCGACGAGGGCTTCCAGCGTCCGCTGGGCGTGCCCCGGCCAACCGCCCGAGAAGAGCATGTGCTCGGGCCCCATGATCGTGGGATGGGCCGTGAAGTGGAAGAGGACGGCCAGGGGCTTGCCGTCGGCCGTGTCGATTCGGGTGACGGTCAGCTCCGGGTCGGTGGGGCCGTCGTCGTGCCGCCGGTTTCGCGTCCAGTCGGGCAGCTCCCGGCTCGACGTGCCGACGACCACGGCCGCAAGCTCCCGCTCGGCGCGCCGGACGACCTCGGCCAACCGCTCGACGACCAGCTCGAACAGCTCCGGCTGGTAGACGCCGATCTGCGGCACGCCGAAGACGTTGCGCGGGTTGATCGCGTTCAAGTCGATGCTGGTGTGGGAGTGGCTGGGGAGGAGGAGGATGCGGTCGGCCGTCCAGCCGGCGTCGGCGAGGCGTTCCACCAGCGCGGTTTTGAACCCGGGGGGGAAGCCGAGGACGTCGGCCGTGACCAGGGCGAACCGCTTCGCGCCGTCCGAGATCACCAGCGTTTTGGCGAAGACGCGATCGTGCACTCCCTCGGCCGGCCGGCTCATCCGCTCGCCGTACCCACCCAGCGCGGCGTTCAGCTCCGCCGGCGGCGTCAAGTCCATCCGCGCGACGCCGGCCCGCAGCTCGGCGGCTCGGCCGAGGTGGGCCAAGGAGCAGGCGATGGAGATCGCCAGGCAGAAGATAAGTCGCGAAGACCGCATAGCTGAGCCCTCCGGCCTCAATTCGGACGTCCGCCAATATCAGGTGGCACGCCCATCGGGTGGCACGCCCTGAGCGCAGCGAAGGGCGTGGCGAGGTGCCCCCAACACGCCCTTCCTTCCTCAGGGCGTGCCACCGCGTCAGGTTCGCACGGGCGACGAGGCGCCCGGCGGGCAAGAGGCGGCGATACTCACGGATCGCCTGCCCGCACCCATGCTTCGTCAAACGCCGCGTGTTTCATGCTCTTGCCGCCTTCGACGAAATAGCTGTAGACGGCGTGGATGGTGCCGTCGCTCGCCTGGATCACGGCAGGGTAATGGTAGCTTCCGTGGGGGCGGCGTTCCAAGTGCCGGGTCCACTTCCAGGTGTGGCCTTCGTCGTCGGAGAGCGAGACGGCCAGGCTGTTTCTTCCTTCCGTGGTGTCGTTGTAGACCAGCAGCCAGCGGGCGTCGGCCAGGCGAAGGCCGTCGAGCCCGGAGCCGGGGTTGGGTAGCTCGGTGACGCCCACGGGGCCCCAAGTCACTCCGTCGTCTTTCGATTCGGCGACGCGGATTCGCTCGCGCGGGCCGTTTTCCCGCATGTAGGCGACCAGGGTGCCGTCGTCGCGGCGAAGCACGGTCGGCTGGATGTTGCCGAACCCGATCAGGGGCTTGCCGGCGAACCAGGTGCGGCCGTCGTCGTCGCTGATGGCCATGATCGAGATGGAGAAGGTATCCGTGTAGAGCGGCAGGAGGATTCGCCCGCTGGGGAGCACCGTAGGTTTCGAGCGGGGCTGCCATCCGAGCCGCTGGTAGAGCTTGTCGCCGAGGCGATTGCGCGCCTCGTGGAGCTCCGCTTTCAGCTCGTCCGTCCGGGGGACGTTCGCCTCGCCGAGCATCCGATCCAGAATCGCGGCGGCCTCGTCGTGGAAGTCGTCCGGCTTGAGGAGAATCAGTCCCTCGCGGTCCCATTTCGGCGGGCCCGGGCCGGCGTGGTCCGTGGCCACCTTGAAGTTCGTCAGGCACGACTCCCAGGAGTTGGCGAGGATCGTCGGCCAGAAGAGCCAGAGGCGCCCGGCGCGATCGATCATCATCGCGGTGTTGCAGTCGGGGAAGCCGGGGCGATCGGCCATGAGGAAGGGCTCGCTCCACCCGGTCGAGCCCTTGGGCCGTCGGGCCCCGTAGACCGCGACGTCGTCGGCCGAGCGCTCGCCCGACCCGCGATACCAGGAGACCAGCAAATCCCCGTTCGGGCATTCGACGATCCCGGGCGCGTGGTTGTGCCGGGCGTGGAGCGGGAAGACCAGCTCGGCTCGGTATTGCGGGATTTCCCCGGCGGCACTTGCCCCCGACAGAAGCAAGCAGGCTGCGACGCAGTTCATGGCGTCTGTACCCTCGATTTCGTTGCCGCTTATGCCGGGTATTATTGCACGCGGATCCCCTCCCCGTCCAGCGGGCCGGTTTCGAGATCCGCGCGCACAAACGCGGTCACCGCGAGCCCGTCAAACGGCACTCGACGAGGGCTGGGACCGGCGGCTTGCTTCGCGGCGGGGCAGGCGTCTCGCCAGTGCGCGGGCAAGATGTCCGTGGCACCCTACGGCATCGTGCAATCGATAAACCGTCCCGCTTAGGGCGTTTGAACCGTCTCGCCGTTATCGCGGGTGATCACGGCCCCGAACACGAACTTGTCCACGGTCTCGCTAATGAGCTTGACGGAACCGTCGCCGAACAGGAACTGCGCTCCTCCGGGATGGAAGGAGTAGTAGCCGGCGTTGCGAGCGTTGGAACAGTTGATGGCGCAAGGGCCGCCGTTCGGAGAGAGCGGAGGGGGCGTGCCGTCGTCGAGCGAACCTCGGATATAGTGATACCCGTTGAGCACGTCTCCCCAGCCGCCGCCGTTGCTTCGCGCTAGGACGTCCCAAGGGGACGCCGTGGGCGCATCCTTATGGCCGGCGATGAAGAGCTTGCCTCCGCCGGTCCGCTCGCCCACGACGATCGTGTTCGAGGTCCCGTCGCGGATCGAGGCGATGGAGCTATCGCCCATGGGGAGCCCGATGCCGAGGTCGTCTCCGGCGGCGACCAGTGCTCCGGCGCCGTTGTGCAAGCCGCCCGGCTGGTTCGCGAACGCCGCCGCGGCAAAGCTCCCGGCCGGATCGACGCCGAGAGAAGCGCAGTAGTCGGAGGGGCCGGCCGTCCACGTCAGGTCCGAGGGCGGCACGCCGCTACCGAGCGACCCGCCGGGCAACGCTCCGTTGTACGTGCGATTCGATTCCGGGGTGGAGGGACAGACGAACGCGTTGAGCTCGGTCCGAATCACCGCCAGGTTGTCGGCGACTTCCGTTGCGGAATAGCCGAGCGCCGTCGCTTCGTTGAACGACGGCACGGTGTTGTGGTAATTCTGGTACAGCGCGTTCTGTTCGATATAGGGCAGGATCCGGGTGCCCCAGACCTGGACGTTGAGGGTCGTGTCGTCGACCATGAACGCGAAGGGGAAGGTTCTATTGACGTCGTGGTAGTTGTGCAGGCCCAGGCCGATCTGTTTCAGGTTGTTCGAGCACTGCGCCCTGCGCGCGGCTTCCCGCGCCGCCTGCACGGCCGGGAGGAGCAGTGCGATCAGGATCCCGATGATGGCGATCACCACCAACAGCTCGACCAGCGTGAACCCGGGTCGTGGTGCTCGTCCCTTGCGCCTCAAATACGCTCTCATGGTACGCTCTCCTCTTTCCTGGTTTGCCGTTGGGGATGAGCCGTTCGATGTCAGCGCACACCCCAATATCCAAAGCGACATCCGAAGGCATCGGTCGCTCGCGCTACGCGAACTTCTCTGCCATAGCAGGCAAGGCGGGAATTTTGGTGGGAGCCTCTTCCCAACAATCTCAGTATATTTCCGAATAGCGGCCGGGTAAACCACTTTGCGGGCCGCGGGAAGGGGATGGCGAATGGTCGCCAGAGAAGGGGCGGGCAAGTTGCTCACGCTACCGGCGTAAGACAAAGGCACCGACGTCGGGCACCGGCGCCTCGGCAGACTCCCATCGAGTCGAGCACCCGGCTACTTCGTGGTGAGATCGATCTTCCCGAGGTCGACGGGCTTTCCCTCCTCCACGGTGAAGCGGACCTCGGAGCTTTCGGGATCGCTGTACCGGCCGTTCAGTTTGTCGGGCCCGCCGTACGTCATCGAGTGCATGTTCCACTGCCCCCACATGAACGTCAACACGTAGTCCCCTTCGGGCACGCCGTCGGCGGCCTCGTACGTGGCGATCTCGAACTTCCCTTCTTTGTCGGTAACCGCCGACGAGGTGGTGGGATGTTCGGTGTCGATCCCCTTGACGTTGTGGCAAGTGACGCGGAGGCTGTCGCCGGGCTGGCCGTCGACGGAGACCTGCCCCGTGACCGGCATCGTGTCCTTTCGGAAACCCTCCTCCTTCCCACAAGAGCAGAACAGCAGACATAGCGTAGCCGCGATGGCCGCCGGATTGGTTAGCGATCTCATCCTTTCACCTCATGTGCCGTGTATCGAGTCTCTCGTGAAGACCTGCGACGCGCAGGCTATCCACATCCGGTGCGGCTCGCAAGGGCCGGCGGGGTCGCGCCTTGTGCGCGGGATCCGGCTACGGCATCTCGAACGTCTCGCCGCCTGCCCGCGTGATCATCGACGCCAGCACGTATGCCTCGACGGTTTCGCCCACGAGCCTGCCGGAACCGTCGCACAGGAGGAATTGGCAGCCTCCCGGGTGGAAGGCGTAGAACCCGCGGCCACGGAAGTTCGTGCAGTTGATGCCGCAGGGTCCGCCGTTGGGAGACTGTACGACGTCGCCGTCGTGACGGACTCCGGCGAGCCAGTGTTCCCCGTTCAAGATGTCTCCCCACCCCGTGCCGTTCACTTGTCGGCCTTCGTCGTAGGGGCTGCCGGTGGGAGCCGGTTTGCTTCCAAGGTAGAGTTCCGGCCCACCGGCCCGTTCCCCGATCAAGATGGTGTTCGAGGTGCCGTCCGTGATGCTGGCGATGTTGCTCTGGTCGATCTCCAACTGGGTGGGGTTGCCCAAGTTGGCGCCCGTGTATTGGAGAGCGCCGTCACAGCTTGAACAAGTGATGCGGCCGGCATACGCAATCGTCTTGAAGTCGCTGCCTGGGATTCCGCTTGCGACGCAGTAGTCCGAAGGCGCCGCCCTGAAGGTGAAGGGGAAGCCTTCGGGGGTCATGTCGGCATCGTAGATCCTCCCCTCGGGGGAGTCGGGCACCGAAGGGCAAATGAAGGCGGCCAGAGGCGTCTGGATGACCTGGAGGTTCCGGGCCACGACGGCGGGATCGTGACCGAGGGCGGCCGCTTCGTTGAACGCCGGGGTCCTGCTGTCGTACTGGTCGGCGAGGGCCGTCTGCTCAATGTAGGGCAGGATGCGAGTTCCCCAGACCTGCGCATTCGCGCCGACGACGTTGCCGCCGGGAAGGTCCACCATGTAGGAGAAGGGAAACGTCTTGAAACTGTCGTGGTAGTTGTGCAAGCCCAGGCCGATCTGTTTCAGGTTGTTCGAGCACTGCGCCCTGCGCGCGGCTTCCCGCGCCGCTTGCACGGCCGGGAGGAGCAGTGCGATCAGGATCCCGATGATGGCGATCACCACCAACAGCTCGACCAGCGTGAACGCGGGTCGTGGTGCTCGTCCCTTGCGTCTCAAGCAGGCTTTCATCGTACGCTCTCCTCTTCTTTCCTGGTTTGCCGTGGGGTCCGCCGTTGAATCCAAGCGCACGCTCCAATTACCCAAACCGAGGGTTCAAAGCATCGATCGCTTGCGCTGCGCGAGCTTGTCTGCCAAAACAAGCGGGCGGGAATTCTGGTGGGAGCCTCTCCCCACAGTATTAGTATATTTCCAAAGCGCGGCCGGGTAAAGCGTTTTGCGGGCCTCGGGAGGGCATGGCGAATGACCGCTGAAGGAGGGGTGGGCAAGAAGAGAGGCCCCCTAGGGTACTTGGTTTCGGGAACTTGCTGCAAATGAGTCAGGTTTGTGGGGTTCAGGGTTCAGGGTTCAGGATTTGCGTGCATAGGTGGAACTCCAAGTCCTGAACCCTGAACCCCGAACCCTGACCACCGCACTGTCGCCTCGGTCTGAGGCCCTGCCTCGCTAGAAGGTATTGTGCCGCCCGATCCCACGGACTCACCGAGCCACACGTCATCGGCAACCCCTCCGTCCGTCTCGTTGTCCTCAACCGGCGTTTTCGTGGCACAAGCGAGGCAAGCCCGCCGCCGGGTTATCGATCCTGCTCCGACGATAGCCCGATCGCCTCGGACACCGTCTGGGTGATCTCGAAGAACTGATCCAGCTTCGACCGGTTGAGCACCACCGCAATGAACGGCGACGGCGCGGCCAGCACGACCCGGCTGGAGTTCGTGTTGGCGTTGGTGGCCAGCATCACCAGGTACGAAAGGCCCGCGGAGTTGATCCGCTTCGCCCCCGAAAGATCGAGAACCAGCGTCGTGCCCGGTTGCCCGACCAAAGGGTGAAGATGCTCGCGAAACAGCTCGCCCGCCGAATCGTCGACAAAGCCCCTGGCCGTGGCCAGAACGTACCCCGGTTCGTGCGAAACGTCGAGATCCATGGCCGACCTCTCCGGAGCGGGTCGTCGGGTGTTGTCCCGGGCAGGCACGCGTCTTGTTCGGGGCAGTCTCGCGCATCCGCCCGGGCGCTTCCCGAACTGCCGCCGCCACGCGAAGCCGCGCCCCTACCAATTATCGCCGGAAGCACCAACCGTGCAAGTTCTCGGGTACGCGTTTGGGGGCCGATTCCTTCCCGGCCGCCGGGCAGCTTGTCGCAGGCCATGCCCCGCCGGAAGGGGGCCCCCGAGCAGACGAGCCCGCGAAAACGCCAATATGCGTATGACCGGCAAAAGGGGCAGAGGCCAGGGCTGATCCGGCGGGCTCCGGGCCGCCTCTTGGGCCCTCGGCACCAGCCCGGGATGACCTATGTTTTCACAAGAGGCCGTGTTGCCTGCGGTCCACTACGCTGTGACTCACATTGAGACGGTAGGTTACCATGCCGCTGGCCGGTCGCGATTCGCGTCAGCTCATGGACGGCCTGATCGACCGGGTCGAGCAGTTGCACTCCTCGCCCTGGGTCGCCTGTAGAGTCCTCAACCTGTTGAAGGACCCCGAGTTCGACGTTCGCCAGGTGGAGAGGCAATTGGAGACCGACCCGGCCCTGGCGGCGGCGATCCTGAGGCTGGTCAACTCCTCCTGTTTCGGGCTCTCGCAGAAGGTCTCCAGCCTCCGCCAGGCGATCACGCTTCTGGGCGCCCGGTCGCTTCGGCTGACGGTGCTGAGCTTCGGCCTGGTCGACCGCCTGACCTGGGGCGCCCCGGGCAGGGTGTGCTCCGACTATTGGCGTCGGGCCCTGACCATGGCCGCCTCGGCCTCCTACTTGTGCGCCGGCCGGGACGCGGTTCGACCGGACGAGGCGTACAGTGCGGGCCTATTGGCCGACGTGGGGGTGCTCGTCCTGGCGCAACTGGATACCGAGCGGTACGTCTCCCTCTACGGGCAACGCCGTCACGGGCGAGAGCTGATGGAGGCGGAGCGGGGGCAGTACGGCTTCGATCACTGCACGTTGGGCGCACACTTGCTCTCGCGTTGGAGTCTCCCGAAGAAGCTGACCCGCGCCGTCTTCGGCCATCACGCCAAGCGCCCCGGACGCGGCGCCTTGGATCTGGCGGTGCTGGCGGGCGACGTGCTGGCCGACGTGCTCTGGGAGCCCGAGACGCCGCGGCTGCCGGACGCCCAGCGGCTCCTGCTCGGGGAGCTCGGCCTCGACCTGGACGGCTTCATCTCCCTGGTTCTGAAGTGCAAATCCGACATCGCCGAGAACGCGGAGCTGTTCCAAGTGGAGCTGATGGGCTCGATCAACTGCGATGCCCTGATGGAAAACGCGCTCCGCCTCTACCGGCAAGAGGCGATGGAAACCGCGATGGACCTCGACAGCCTGACGGCGATCATGGACCACGAGGTGGGAAGGACGTAGCCGATCACGCCGTCGCGGGGCGACCGCACCGCGGCGAGAAACAGGCCCCACCATCGCCATGCCGGCCTTGCGCGGTCGGATGCCGGGCCTCTGGCCAGTGCCTGGGAAGAAGCACGGGCAGGATGCCCGTGGCACCCGCGCGGGGAACTTGCCCGTGGGACACACGCGGTTCGGTCGGTCACATCCGCATCAGCGCCGAGCCCCAGACGAAGCCGGAGCCGAAGGCGACCAGGAGGACGAGGCTCCCCGGCTTGACCATGCCCGCCTGACGGGCTTCGTCGAGGGCGATGGGAAGCGACGCGGAGGCGATGTTGCCGTACTCTTCCACGTTCACAAACACCTTTTCCTGCGGGAAGCGGGTCCGCTCGATGATCGCCTCGAGCATCCGCAGGTTCGCCTGGTGGGGGATGAGCACGTCGACGTCGTCCATCTCCAGCCCGTTCACTTCGAGCGACTCGAACACGGCGTCGGACATCTTGGCCACGCCGTTTTCGAACACCCGCTTGCCGTCCATGCGGAAGTGGACCCGGCCGGAGTCGATGTCCTCCTTGGTGATGTGCTCCGTACGGCCGAGTGCGCTCCCCGGAGCGGCGGTGATCAGGGCTTCGGCTCCGCTGCCGTCGGCGTGGAGGATGGTGGAGATGATTCCTCGCTCGTGGTCTTCCGAGGGGCCGACGACCACCGCCCCCGCGCCGTCGCCCAGCAGGATGGAGATGTTGCGGCCGTCGTAGGAGCCGTCGATCCGCTTGGAGAGGATCTCGGAGCAAGCCACCAGCACGTAGCGGTAGGTGCCGGCACGGACGAAGTGGTCCGCCACCGAGAGCCCATAGATCAGCCCGGCGCACTGCTGGCGGATGTCGAGCACCCCGATGCCCGAGAGCCCCAGCTTGGCCTGGAGGAAGAACGCGCAGCCGGGGTCGGCGTGGTCGGGGGTGATCGTGTTCATGATCACCAGGTCGACCTGGTCCAGGGTGATGCCGGCGTCTTCGACGGCCGCCCGGCAGGCCAGGGCGCCCAGGTCCGAGGCGCTCACGTCCGGGTCGGCATGCCGGCGGCGCCGCACGCCGGTCCGCTCGACGATGAACTCGTCGGACGTCTCCATCATCTTCATCACGTCGAAGTTGGTCACCACGCGCGGGGGCACGTAGTGGCCGGTGCCGATGATCCGTGAAGCGATCATGCCGGGCCTCTGGGAATGCGGAAAAGGTCTAGGTTAAACCGGGAAGGAAAAGGGAGACTCTCGCAAAGGCGCGAAGGGGAGAACATGAGGAAAAGAACCCTCGGCCGAAATTGTCCGGTTGGAGCCCAAGCTTCAGCTTGTCTTCGCAGCCTGAAGGCCGTACTCCAGGGACAGACTTCCCCGCGGGCGGCATATTCCCTCTCTTGTCCTGGTTCTCTGCGCCTTCGCGCCTTGGCGAGAGCCCTTTCTAATCACAACTGGTTGATTTCGCTCACTTGTCCGGGCTGATTCCCTCGTGCTTGAGCGACTGCTTCACCAGCAGGTTGCAGTTCTTCTGGAAGAACTCCAGCGGCAAGAGGGGCGTCTTCTCGTAGACCTCGGAGCCGAGCTGCCCGGCCAGCTCGCGGATGGGCTTGCCGGACTTCACCTCGTCGACGATCCGCTGGTGATACGCTCGCGTGGCGTCCATGGCGCGGCGGAAGTGGGTCGCGACCGCGTCGGCGCCCCGGACCACGGCGCTGTGCCCCAGGCAGAGGATCTCCGCCCCGAGGCCGGCCAGGCGCTCCATCGAATCGAGGTAGGGGCTAAGCCCGCCGAAGTAGTCTGGCCACAAGGCGTCGTGCTCGGGCATGTAGTAGCCGGCCGCGTCGGAGACGAAGAGGATGCCCCGGCTCGGCTCGTGGAAGCTCAGGCTGCAATCGCTGTGCCCCGGCGTCTGGAGCACGTGGAACGAAAGCCCGTCCACCTCGATCGTGTCCCCTTCCTTGACGACCCTATCCACCGGGATCTTTTTCTCCGCGAAAGGCTTGGGCCGCTGCGCTTCGGTGATCCGGCCCCTCTTCAACAGCGAGGCCGTCAGGGCCTCGTCGATCGAGAGAAACATCGCAATCGCCTTCTCGTGGGCAAGCGTGCCGGCGGCTATCTCGGAGGCGAGGACGGTCACTTGGGGCAGCGTCTCGCGCAGAAGCGGCACGGCCATCACGTGGTCGGGATGGGCGTGCGGGATGACCAGTTGCGTGATCGACTCCCGCTCGATGCCCAGCTCGTCCATCTGCTCCAACACGAGCGGGCCCATGGCGCCGACGCCCCCTTCGAAGATGGCCGCTTGCCCTTCGCCCCGGACGAAGTAAAGCGGGTATTCGTTGGAGCCGAGCATCCACAGGCAGTCGTTGACCTGGACGGGCGGATCTTTCACGAGCATCGCTGGTCTCCTTTCTCGTTGCCGCTCACGCGGTTTGTCCTCGAAAGTAGCAGGCACACGCCGTGTGCCGTCCGCAAATCTGTTGGTTCCGCCGCATCAACAACCTGTCCACGCACTGCCTGCATTGCGCGCCGACGGGCGGACGGCACACGGCGTGTGCCTGCTACGACGGCCGCTCTGAACGGTTACGCTTTCTCGTCGTGTTGCATGGCGAACAGCGCGGCCCCGAACGCCCCCATGTACTGCGGATCGGGCGGCACCTTCGCCTCGGTGCCGAAGGATTCGGCCACCAGGTCGGCCAGCACCGGGTTGTGGGCCACGACGCCGCCGGTCAGCACCATGGCGCCCTGGATCGTGTCCATCTCGAGGATCCGCTTGGCCACGGAGCGGAACGCCCCTTTGACGATGTCCTCCACGCTCACCCCGGCGCGGATCTTCTCCAGGATCTCCGTGGCGGCGAACACCGTGCAGAAGCTCCCTAGCGTTACCTCCCCATGCGAACGCTCGGCCAGGTCATTGAGCTTTTCCAAGGGCAGATCGAGCCGATAGGCGATCTCCTCGAGAAACGCGCCGGTCCCGGCCGCGCACTTGCGGTTCATCTTGAACCCGGTCCGCCGCCCGGTGTCGTCGAGGTGGATCACCTTGCTGTCCTGGGCGCCGATGTCGATCACCGTGATCCGCCGGGGAAAATGGAAATGGGCGCCCCGGCCGTGGCAGGCGATCTCGGTCATCCGGCCGTCGACCCAGGGGACGTTGTCTCGGCCGTAGCCGGTGGAGAACGAGGCCTTCACCTGGTCCCGGGTAAGCCCTGCTTCCGAGAGGGCGTCGTCCAGGCACGCCGCGGCCGTCTCCTCATAGTCGACGCCCGAGCGGCGGACCGCCTTGGCCACCATTTGCCGGTCCTCGTCGACGATCGCCAGCTTGGCCGCCGAAGCCCCGATGTCAATGCCGCCGTAGTACCGCATCACTGCCTACCGTCTTGCCAACTGCTACCGTTCCGCCAACTGCTCGGCGAACGCCTCGATCTTGGTCCGGGCTTGCTCTTCGCTGTAGAGCCGCAGGTCGTTCAGGTCGCCGTCGACGATCACGAACGGCTTGCCCAGCTTCTGCTCCAATCGCTGCGGCATTCCGTAGCGGCTGTTGGAGTTGTTGGGGCAGGTCTTGGCGTCGTGGTAGAGGATGCCGTCGACCTGGTATTTCTCGACCATCTGCCGGATGTACGCTTCCTTCTTGTCCTCGCTTCGGCAGATGAAGATGTTGGAGTACGCCCGGGCCATGCTCCGGAACGGGTCGGCCGGGTCGAGGGCGTCGAAGATCCAACTGTTGCAGTAGGTCGAGGCGACCACGCAGGCCCCGAGCTGGAGGAACTGCTCGGAAAGCGGCCGGAGCTTACCCCAGATGGGCATCCCTTCCCAATAGACGCGGAACCGCTCGCCCTCGACGGCCGCCACCCCGTTGGCCACGCGGTCTTCCAGCTCGGGCAGGAGCACCTGGTAGTAGTCGACCGCCTCCTGGCGCCCGCGGAGCACCACGGCGGGGCCCATCAGCGTCGAGGCGTCGAAGAAGGTGAGCGGCGAGGGGACGCTGGCCGCGGTCTCCAGCACGGCCTTCCACAGCACGGTGCACTGCTTCGATAGATCGACGACTTCGCGGAACCGTTCCATGTCGATCTCCCGGCCGGCCACCGCTTCGAGCGGCTCGACGAGGGCCTCGATCTGCCGGGCGACGTCGTCGACGATCGACTCGTCCAGCTCGCCGATGGAGCGGGCCGTGTGGACGCCCACGCAGGGGACGTTCCACTCCCGGGCGTACCACTGGAACCAGTCCTTCACGTCGCGGCACTGGTTCGTGTTGAACACCAGGACGTCGGCCCTGGGAACGCCCTCCATCTTCATCTTCTGGAGCGGCGTCTCGCCTTTCAGGTAGGAGCCGATGTCGCTGGTCATGTAGGAGCAGACGTCGGGCGAGAAGCCCCGGGCGTTGGCCAGGGGGATCAGGTCGGCGGCCATCCGGGTGGCGCCCAGCATGGCCCCGTGGTTCTCCGGGTAGTAGACGTTGAATCCCAGGGCCTGGAGCAGCTCGGCGGGCCCGACGCTGGTGCACCAGGCCGTCTTCTTGCCTTGCTTCGCCCCTTGGTCCAGTTCCATGAAGTAGCCGCCCATCACGGCTTTCATCTGCTTCGCTGCCGCGAACTCTTTTCGTTCAGCGGACGACATCATCAAGCTCCTTTTCTTTCCCGTAGTAGTCGACACGGCGAGAATCGCTCGCCGCACTTGTCTGCGAGGGCATCGAGTCGGCCCACGACCCGATCCAGCCCGAGATCGTGGGCGTAGCGGAGCACGCCTCCGCGGAAATCGGGGAAGCCGGTGCCCAGCGTCATGGCCACGTCGAGGTCCGACTCCCGCCCGGCCACGCCCTCCTCCATCACGCGGAACGCCTCGCTGACCATTCGCAGCACGAGCCGCTCGGTGATCTCGCGGGGGGGGACTTCGCGCGGGGAGCGGCCCTGTCCCGCGCGGACCTCGGCGACGATCCCTTGGGCCGAAGGACTATGGTGTGGTGTATAGTCGCCTTTCTCGTATTTGTAAACTCCCGATCCGCGTTTTTGGCCTAAATGCCCGTCGTCGACCAGGCGGATCGCGATCTGCGAGAGGGGGCCGTGCCAGGCGAAGGCGAGGCAAAGCACGCGGTCGGTCGCCACGAGGATGTCGAGCCCCGCCATGTCCATTAAGGTCAGCGGCCCCATCGGGAATCCGAAGTCGACCATGGCCCGGTCGATCGCCTCCGCGTCGGCCCCCTCCTCCAACAGCCAGAACGCCTCCTTGACGTAGGGGAGGAACACGCGGTTCACGAGGAAGCCCTCACGATTACGGACCACGACCGGCGTCTTGCGGAGCCGCTTGGCCAGCCCGACCGCCGTGGCCACCACGTCCGATCGCGTCTCGGCCCGCCGGATGACCTCGACCAGCGGCATGCGCTGGGCCGGATTGAAGAAGTGCATGCCGACCAGCCGTTCCGGGCGATCCATCGCGTCGGCGAGCACGTCGAGCGAGATGGTCGACGTGTTGGACGCGACGACGACCTCCGGGCGACATGCCCGCTCGATCTCGCGCAACACGGCCCGCTTCACGTCGACGTCCTCGAACACCGCCTCGATCGCCAGATCGGCGTCGGCGATCTCGTCCCAGCGCGTGGTCGTCGACACGAGCCCGAGCATCTCCTCGGCCCGATCGCCGGAGAGCCTGCCCTGGGAGACGCGCTTCTGGATCGACCTCTGAATCCGCTCGGTCCCCTTGGCCAGCGCCGCTTCGTCCTCGTCGCGGGCCACGACCGGCACCCCGGCGCCGATCAACGCCTGGACGATGCCGCTCCCCATGGTTCCCATCCCGATGACCGCGGCGCGGGCGACGCGCAGCGGCCGGGCCTCGGCAAGATCGGGCACCTTGCTCGTCTGTCGGATGGCGAAGAAGAGGTAGATCTTGTTCTGAGCGGCCGGCGTGGCCATGCACTCGGCGAAGCCCGTTTGCTCGCGGACCAGGCCCGCGTCGGCCGATTCCTCCAACCCGGCCTTGACCGCGTCGATGATCTTCCGCGGGGCGATGATCTCCGGGCGCATGCCGGCGGCGAGCTTCTCGGCTTCGTCGAAGGCCGCCCGGGTCGCGGCGTGGTCCCCGAGCTTGTCGGTCCGCCGGCTTGTCTTCTGCGGGACGGGCGCCGACCTGAGCAGCTCCCGGGCCCTCTCGATGAGCTGGTCGCCTTCGCAGACGGCGTCGACGAGCCCGAGCTCGAGGGCTTCGCCGGCGCCGATGGTTTCGGCCGTCAGAAGCATCTTCAGTGCCTTGCCTGGCCCAACCAGCCGCGGGAGCCGTTGCGTTCCGCCCGCCCCCGGGTTGATGGCCAGGTTGATCTCCTGCATGCTGAACCGCGCTCGGCGGCCGGCGACGCGGAAATGGCAGGCCATGGCGAACTCCAGCGCCCCGGCGATCACCTTGCCGGCCACCGCCGCCACGACGGGCTTGGACGAGTCCTCCACTGCGGCGAACGCCTCCTGGAATGCCCGCGAGATATGGACGGCGTCGTCCGCCGAGGCAATCTGGCGGAACAGCCCCACGTCGGCCCCCGCGCTGAAGTGCTCCGCGTCGCCGGTGATCACGATCCCCCGCACTTCCGACTCACCACTGGCCCGAGCGATCGCTTTGCGGAGCGCTTCCAGCATCGCGAGGTCGATCGCATTAAGCGGCGGCGAGTTGAGGCGGAGGAGACAGACGCCGTCGGACACGTGGTAGTCGATCATCCTGGACTCTTCCTGAAGGGGTGCATCCGTACGATGTTAGCGGGTTCTCGCTTTCCGGTCGACCCGCGGCGCGCGGGCCCTTGAAACCGCGAAGGGAGGCTTTGCCAAGCGGCTCGCTGCGCCTTCCCCCCAAAAGTACGTGTGTTCCTGAGTCGCCGAGTTGTTCGGCTCGAACCGGTCGACTACAATCAGAAGGGTGTATGGTGTCCGGCAGTGCGGTGCCAGGGTCTCGGCCGCAGGGCCGGTCGTGAGGTGGTGCGATGGCGACAACCGTGGTGTTTGAAGAACGGGTAGAGATTCCCTTGGATCTTCGCTCTTTGGCCGACTTCCGACGCTGGGCCATGTCGGACGACTTCCCGGAGCGGGGCAGGATCGACTACATTGCGGGCCGAATCGAGGTCGACATGTCGCCCGAGGATTTCTTCTGTCACGGCACGTTGAAGACGGAGATCTTGGCCGTGCTGCATCGCCGCGTGAAGGGGGAGAACCTCGGTCACTTGGTAAGCGACCGCACCCGCGTCTCCTCCGTCGAAGCCGACCTCTCGGCGGAGCCGGACATCGTCTTTCTTTCGCACGAAACGCTCCACACGGGCCGTGCCCGGCTGGTCCCCAAGGCCGGAAGTGAGCCCGGCCGCTATATCGAGGTCGAGGGCGCGCCCGACCTGGTGGTGGAGATCGTCAGCGACTCCTCGGTGCAGAAGGACACGCGTCGCTTGCCCGAGGCGTACTTCCAGGCAGGCGTCCCCGAGTTCTGGCTCGCCGACGCTCGCGGGCAGGACCTCCTCTTTCAGATTCAGGTGCGCGGCGAGTCGGGCTACCGGGCCGTGGAGCCCGACTCGGAAGGGTTCCAGAAGTCGGCCATCTTCGCTTGCGGCTTCCGGCTCGACGGCGGTCGCGACGCGCAGGGAAACTGGGCGTTCGACCTCCGGGAAAAGGAGTAGTAGGGCGGGCTTTTGCACTCACGTCGGCGGCCGGGGCGGTATTTGGTAGCCAATTCGGCGTGCGTGCAAGGACGCACCCTGCGATCTGCTTCAATGAGCCGGCCGATTGATCCGGATCAGCCGGCCGGACAACTCCGGCTCGGCGCCGACGGCCTCGTGAATTCGCTGCGCCAGGGCTTGGAAGTCCGCGTCGAAGGTGCAAGCGACAATGCCCGAATGCTCGGGTCGCTCGCTGTGCAGGCGAATGAAATGCCTGCGGTTGAACGTCAACAGCGCCCGGTCCTGACGGCACGCGGAGTCCAGCACCGCGTCATCGGGCCTGGCTTGGCCGGCCTCGCCCGTATCGTGAATCGTGAGCACGTCGTGCCCCAACCGTCGCAACTGTTCGACGACCGGGAGCGGGAAGTTCTCGTTCGCATAGAACCGGGCCATGCCCTACGCTTCCTCGTTCTCGCGGATTTGGCGGTCAATCTCCTCTCGGTGCGAACGGAAGTAGGCCCAGGCGTTCGTCAAATCCTCCGCGTGCAAGGTGGGATACGATCGCAACAACTCCGCCTCGCTCGTCCCCAGTTGCCTGGCCCTGACCAGCAGCCACACGGGGATGCGCGTGCGAACGATACAGGGCTCCCCGCCGCACACGTCGGGCGTGCTGTCAATGCCCGGGAAAGCGTCGCCCAAATCGCGAACGACCCACTGAAGCAGTTGCGCCTTCTCCGCGCGCGTGATCAGCGAGAGGAGCTTCTCGAGCTCATCGAGTGCGTTCATGTCGGTCGGGCAGTCACGTAGGCCGTGGTTCGTCTCGCTTCATTCGGCATTCCCGCCGGAGGACATTTTACCATGAAGGCGAACCTTCACAAACCGGCGGTCCGCCGCACCTCGTCTCCGCGCAACCGTTCCCCCGGCAACAAGTCCGTGAGCAGGACGATATCGAGCCGCCTCTCGCGAGTCAGGGCTTGCTGAGCGACGAGCGATACCCCCCGAACGGAGTATGCTCGTCAATTGGGGAGGGATGCTCACGAAGCGGTTCCGAGCGGACCCAACGCAACGCAAAGATCCTCCTGACCGCGCGGGAGGGTCTTGGCCAAACGTCCGGTCGCGAGGTACGGTAATGGGAGTTGCCGTGGTCCCGGAGGACGGATTCGAGCCTCGCTTGGGTCTCCAGCGCCGGCCGACTTCCATACTCGGGTCACAACCCACCCTTGGCGACCGCGCGGGAGAGATCGTGAACAAGACCGCCTGTCTTCCCCTGTTGATCGTTCTGGCCGCTACCCAAGCGCCGGCCGACGAGGTCGCCGTCCCGGCACGCAACCTCGCCGGGCGATCCGAAAACGTCGCGCCGGAGTATCCTCAATACGGCAACCTCACGCTCTGCGTGGGCGAGAAGGGCTGGATGGCCTGGGCGATCGGAGTGGAGGGCGGCCCTCACTACCTCCATTTCCTTTACTGCTCCGGCGAGCCACGGCCCTGCCAGTTGAGCGTCAACTACAAGCCGCATCCGGGCGAGGTCCTGGCCGAGCCCACCGGCGGATTCATGCCAACGGACCTGGTCTGGAAGACGTACGGCCCCTTCGACCTGATTGCGGGGCGGAACGTGATCCGGATCGCCACCAACGGCCTGATGCCGCACCTGAAGGGCCTGGCCGTTTCGACCGACCGCCACCCGCCCCCCGAGTCCGTGTTTGCACATCCCCTGGAGCAAGTCACCCCCGAGCACTTGAGGTCGCGGCTCGCGGCCTGCCGCAAGGCCGTCCTCCACCTGCACGAGAGATACCGCGAAGCCTATCCTCGCGCCGAAGGATACCTGGCCGAGATCGGCGCGCTGGAAACGCAACTGGACCGCGACGACGCGAACCACGGTCGGGCTCCGGCCGAGCTGGAGGGCCGGGTCGAACAGCTCCGCCGCCGAGCCCTGGTGACCGACCATCCGCTCCTCGAATGCAGCAAGCTCCTGTTCGTCAAGCGGCACACCTACCAATCGAGCCACTACTACACCGACTACATCGACGGCTGTGACCATTTCGGCGGCAACCTGTGCGCGCTCTCCCTGGCCGACGGGCAGGTGACCGCGCTGGTCCCCGAACTCAACGGCGGGATCTTCGGCCGGTTCGATCTCTCGTTCGACGGACGCCGCATCGTGTTCGACTACAAGCCCCGCCAGGAGACGGGCTTCCGCATCTGGGAGGTGGGCGTCGACGGCCAGGGCCTTCGCCAGATCACCTTCGATCCGCCCGACGAGCAGGAGCGGATCGAGAAATACCGGCACGTCGAGCTGAAAGAATACGCGGGGCGGGAGGTCGTCTACAATCATCACACCGACGACATGCACCCCTGCTATCTGCCCGACGGCCGGATCGCGTTCATCTCCACGCGGTGCGAGCGGGGTATCCTTTGCGACGGAACCGACCTCTACACGACCACCACGCTCTACTGCGTGGACGCCGACGGAAAGAACATGGAGGTGCTCTCCGACAGCCCCTTGAGCGAGGCTTTCCCCAGCGTGATGAACGACGGGCGGCTCCTCTACACGCGATGGGAATACGTCGACAAGGCCGACGTGGTGATCAAGTGCCTCTGGGCGATGCGGCCCGACGGCACCGGGTCGGTCGAGATTTTCGGCAACGACATCACGTTCCCGGACGGCATGCTCCAGGGCCGGGCGGTTCCGGGCCGCCACAACCTGTTCACCGTGGTCGGCGCGCCGCACATGCCGGCCGGCGCGGGCACCGTGATCCGGCTCGACGTCAACCGCCCCATCCGCACCCGCGAGCCGATGACCTACATCACGCCCGAGGTCGACGTCCGTGCCGAGTACGGCTGGTATCACCGGCGCGGCGATGGCTGGTTGAGCGATACCCGAGGCCCCCTGTTCACCGACGTCCGGCCGCTGGACGACAAGTTCTTTCTCGCCAGCGCCAACCTGGACCGGGAGTACAACGACCCGACGGGCTGGGGGCTCTATCTTCTGGACGAGTTCGGCGACTGCGTGCTGATCCATCGCGAGGCGGAGACGTCGTGCTGGCAGCCGGTGCCGCTTGCGCCGCGCAAGCGACCGCCGGTGCTCCCGTCGCTTGCGGCCCCGAACGCGAAGCAGCCGGACGCGAAGCGGCCCGAAGCGGCGCAAGCCCCCCGGCCGGCCACCGTGACGATGAGCGACGTTTACGCCGGGCTGGACGGCGTCGAGCGTGGGACGATCAAGTATCTGCGGGTGATGGAGACGCTCCCTCGGCCGTGGGCGGCCCGGCACTCGTGGGACGGCGACACGCGCTACCAGCAGCACGCGGTGGTGAGTATGAACACCCACCTGCACGTGAAGCGGCTGCACGGGATCGTTCCGGTGGAGGAGGACGGCTCGGCCCATTTCCGGGTGCCGGCCGACAAGAACATATTCTTCCAGGCCCTGGACGCGGACTTCATGGAGGTGCAGCGGATGCGGACTTTTGTGAACTTCCGCCCCGGCGAGCGGCGTTCGTGCATCGGCTGCCACGAGATGCGCCGGTGGGCGCCGGGCGCCAAGCCGGTCCTGGCCCTGCGCCACCCTCCGCACGACCCGGCTCCCCAGCCCGGCGAAACGGCCCCGCGGCCGATCTACTACCCGACCGACGTGCAGCCGATCCTCGACCGCTACTGCCTCGCTTGCCACAACGCCGAGAAGCCGGACGGCGACCTGGACCTTTCCGGCGAGTTGACCGAGCTTTTCAGCCGCTCGTACGAGAACCTCGTCGGCAAGCAAAAGGGGCTGGTGGCCGTATGTCGGGAGAACGACCCCAAGACGGGCGACGCTGCGCCGATCCCTCCCTACACGCTCGGCTCGCACGCCAGCCGGCTGATCCGCCTCATCCGCGAGGGCCACGAGGACGTGAAGCTGTCGCGCGAGGATCTCATCACGCTGGTCACCTGGGTCGACGCCAACGCCCCCTACTACGGCAGCTACTTCGGCCGCCGCAATCTGAAGTACCAGGACCACCCCGACTTCCGCCCCGCGCCGACGATTGGATCGCGGTAGCGCGGCACGCCGTCCGGCCCAAGTGATCAGAAGTGATCAGAAGTAGCTCGTAATCCCCGGGAGCGGCAGCGGGTAGTTGCCCGTCTCGTCGGGCCGTGTCGGCGGGTCCATGTCGAGGGTGACGTCGGCCAACTTGGGCTCGAACTCGAAGTCGGCGGCCATCATCTCGTCCCACGTCACCGGCTTGCCCGTGTAGCAGGCGATCTGGCCCATGATCCCCACGTACGTGCTGTCGATCATCGTGTCGCGGTGGTTGACCGGCTGGCCGGCGCGGATCGAGCCGATGAGGATCTTCTGCTCCTCGGTGTGCGGGTTGTTCTTGGGGCCTTCGTAGCGCCAGTTCGTCTCGCCCTCGATGCGGCAGGCGGTCCAATAGCAGGTGCCCTTGGTGCCCATCAGGATGTCGTCCCAGTTCGGGTAGCAGTTGGCCCGGGTCTGGCACATGGCGTAGAGCCGCGGCCCGCTCTTGAACTCGTAGACGACCGTGTCGTGGTCGAACATGTCGCCGAAAACCTCGCCGAAGGAGCTGGAGCGGCCACCCAGCCCGAAGCACCAGGTGGGGTTCTCTTCGTGCAGCACCCAGCGCATGCGGTCGAGGTTGTGCACGAGCGACTGGCCCACGTCGTCGCCCGACAGCCAACGGAAGTGGTACCAGTTGGAGAACTGGTACTCGACCTCGCTGAGCTTCGGGTCGCGGGGGATGACGCGGTACGGCGGGCGGAGGAACATCGACTGGATGGCCACCACGTCGCCGATGGCCCCCTCGTGGATCCGCTTGGTCTGTTCCTGGTAGGGGATCGAGTAGCGACTCTCGTGGCCGGAGACGATCGAGAGGTTCTTCTCCTTGGCCAGCTCGCACACTCGCTTCAGGCGGATGCAGCCGGCCGGGTCGATCGCGTGGGGCTTCTCGATGAACACGTGCTTGCCGGCCTTGATCGCCTCTTCGGCGTAGAAGGAGTGATACTTCGACGCGCAGGCGATCAGCACGGCGTCGGCCGCTTCGATGACGGCCTTGTAGCCGTCCAAGCCAAAAACGCAGGTCTCGTCGGTGGCGACGAACTGGTCGGGATACTTCGTCTTGAAGAGGGTCCGCTTGGCCTCCATGCGGTTCTCGAAGACGTCGGCCATGCCGGCGAGCTTGACGTCTTTGCCAAGGCTAAGGGCCGCGTCGGCCGCGCCCGAGCACCGTCCGCCGCAGCCGATCATGCCGACGCGGATCTCCTGCTCCCCGGCGGCGTGTGCCGCGCGCACGAGCGCAAGCCCGCCGACGGTCGCCGCCCCGGCAGCGGCCGTCGTCTTCAAAAACTCCCGCCGCGACGCCGTCTTGTTCGTTTTCGTTTCCGACATGGGTGTCTCCTTTGGGAAGCGACGTTTGGGACACGCGTTCCCAAGCTCCGGCTTGGGAACGCGCTCTCATTCAAGGCTCACGCTTCTCGTGATGCGAAGCAGAGCTTCGCGGAAATCGGTTCCCAAACCGGAGCTTGGGAACCAGGTTGGGTCGAAGTCGGCTTCCCGGCCG
Source organism: Thermoguttaceae bacterium (assembly GCA_035528065.1). Lineage (GTDB taxonomy): Bacteria > Planctomycetota > Planctomycetia > Pirellulales > Thermoguttaceae > DATKZH01. The sequence goes on from DATKZH010000124.1 coordinate 28,208, forward strand.
GAGCTGGGGAGCCGGGTTGGTTGGATGAATCGTTGTGTCCACGTCGGATCGACTCCCAGAATACCGTGCGAGGGTGGGATGATCAACCTCCAGGAAGGGTCGCCGTCTCCATCTCGTGCGACAGGGACCCGAGCCTGATTGCCGCGTGGCGGCCCCCCGCTGCTGATTGTTGATGCTCCCGTCAGCGAGACGCATAATATCGGGGGCCAGGTGGGCAGGATACAAACGCGACCACGGGGGACGGATGATGCGCGGACGAATGAGTGTTCTCTTCATCGTGCCGTGGTTCTTGTTCGCTTCCGAGATCACGGCCGACGAGGCGGAAGATGCGCTGGCGCTGGCGCGGCGGACGCTCCAGTTCGTCCAGCAAAGCGCCGATCGCCCCGAGCTGGCTCGGGAGCTGGGAGCCTTGGAAACGCGGCTTGCCGGCCTCGCGCCGAATGCGACCGGCCCCAGGGAGGCGCTGGCCGCGGAGGCCGGGGGGCTTCGGCGGCGGGTTATCTTGTCGCATCCGCTGCTGGGATTTCGCAAGCTCTTGGTGAACAAGCGGCCGCCGCCAGCCTATTCCCATCAGTCGCGACAGTATCTCGGCCGGTACAGCCGGACCGGCCCCGGGCTCGTCGTGCTCGACGCATGGAAGGACGGCCCGAAAGAGACGGTGCTCCTGGAAGGCAAGCTGCCGACCGGCTCGGTGCTCCATCCCGATCTGTCCTTCGACGCCAAGCGCGTGCTCTTCTCGTTTTGCGATCACACGCCGCAAGATCCGGACCTGCGGCAGTTCTTCCTTTACGAGGTAGGGATCGACGGAAGCGGACTCCGCCGGCTCACCGGCACCGACGACGACCCGCTGCTGGGCGCCGACGGCCGGCAAACCGCGCTGGTCGAGGATTTCGACCCCTGCTACCTCCCGGACGGCGGGTTCGCCTTCGTGAGCACGCGCGTGCAGACCCACATTCGGTGCCAATACGGCGGGCGGTATTTTGCCAACTTCCTCCTCTATCGTGCCGACGCCGACGGATCGAACGTCCGCCCCCTCTCCTTCGACGAGGCCCCCGAGTGGGAACCCAGCGTGCTCGACGACGGGCGAATACTCTACACGCGATGGGACTACATCAACCGCCACGACACGCTCTTCCAAAGCCTATGGGTCACGCGCCCCGACGGAGCCGCCACCGCGCATCTCTACGGGAACTACACGCGAAACCCCTGCATGACGGCGGAGGCCCGGGGGATTCCCGGCTCGCACAAGCTCGTTTGCACGGCCACCGCCCACCACAGCTACACGGCCGGATCGCTGATCGTCGTCGATCCCCACCAGGCAGACGAGGGCGAGACGCCGATCGCGCGAATCACGCCGGGAATCGTTTTCCCGGAAACGGAAGGCTGGCCCGAGGGGGCTTACGCCACGCCGTACCCCTTGAGCGAAGACCTGTTCTTGGCCGCCTACACGCCGGATCCGCTGGTCCGGGAGCCCAACGCGCAGCGTCAGGATGCCTTCGCAATCTACCTGGTCGACACCTTGGGAGGCCGGGAGCTGATCTACCGCGACCCGGAGACGTCCTGCTTCGCGCCGATTCCGGTCGTGCCGCGGCCCAGGCCGCCGATGCTCCCGTCGCCCGAGCAGGCGGATCGCAAGTCGAGCACGGGGACGTTCTTCGTGGAGAACGTGTATCAGTCGACGCAAGAGATTCCGCCGGGGAGCGTGAAACGCCTCCGCGTCGTGCGGCTGTACGGCCAGCCGGTGCAACGTCCGCCGAGCCGCGGCGCCGTGATCTTCGAAACGCCCAAGCGGATACTGGGAACCGTGCCCGTCGGCGAGGACGGCTCGGTGGCCTTCCGGGCGCCGGCCCGCGAGCCGCTGTTGTTCCAGTTGCTCGACGAGAACGGGATGGCCGTGATGAGCATGCGGAGCTTCGTCTACCTTCAGCCCGGCGAGGTGGTCGGCTGCGCGGGCTGTCACGAGCCGCGCAACACGGGTCCGCGCAACGCCGTGGCGGGTTTGGGCGTCGAGGTCCGTGATCTCGAACCGCCCGCAGGGCCACGCTACGAGGGTGGACTGAGTTTCACCCGCACCGTCCAGCCGGTGCTCGATCGCTACTGCATCACGTGCCACGGACTGGACGAGACGGCCGGCGAGCTCAACCTCCTGGGAACGCTTCACGAGGTGGTCTATCCTTACGAGGGCTACCCCGGCCCGAATCACGTGACCGTCAGCCTGGCCTACCACTCGCTCTTAAGCCGTGATGGTCTGGTCAAGATCGCGCAGCGAAACCACGAGACCGACTTCAGCACGCCCAAGGACTACTTCTCCCATGCCGGCCGATTGGCGACGATGCTGCGGGAAGGGCACAAGGACGAGCAGGGCCAGCCCCAAGTTCTGCTCGATCGAGAAAGCCTCCAACGAATCGTCGACTGGCTCGACCTGAACGCCGTGTTCTACGGCGACTACTCCTGGAATAAGGCCGAATGGCGCAAGACGAGGCCCGAGGGCGAGGAGGCCCTGCGGGACCACATCCGCGGCACGTTCGGCAAGGAGCTGGCCGACCAGCCGTACGCCGCGCTGGTGAACGTGGCGCTGCCGAGCCAAAGCCGCATCCTCCAATCGCCGCTTGCCAGGCAAGCCGGCGGCTGGGGCCAACTCGACTCCCGTGGCTGGGCCACGACGGCCGATCCGGGCTATCAGCAGATGCGGCGGCTCGTCGAGGCCTCCCTCCGCCCGCTGGCGGATCGCGACGTCGCCGGCACCTGCGGCCGAAATGAGGAGTGCCAGTGCGAGTCCTGTTGGGTCCGCCGCGCGTGGAGGGGCGAAACGCCGGCGTCCGATTCCACGGCGCGCACCGCGTCCTACTAAGGATCGCGCAAGAAACAACTGTCGCGATATGGCCGCGGGGCACGTTTCCAACGTGCCTGGCACGATGGAATCGTGCCCCACTTAGGATCGGCCGAAGAATAACTTCCGTATTTGCGGAGTAGTAGGCACACGCCGTGTGCCGTAACCAGCGGACGGCACACGGCGTGTGCCTGCTACTGAAGTCGGGAAGTTATTCTTC
>DATKZH010000125.1:0-4323 GCA_035528065.1 Thermoguttaceae bacterium
GACGAGACGCTGGTGCTCTGGGATGGCCAACTCGTCGACGACGTGATCGCCAGCTATCTCCGGCAGGTTCCCGCGGGGGTGCGGATCTGGTTTTTCACCGACTCCTGCCATTCGGGGACGAACTACCGCGGCGGGCCGGTGCGGAGGGCCAAGCCAAGTCGGCCAGGGTCGATCCGGTTGTCGGATCGGTCGACGAAGGGGTTGCGGGCCAGCCTCCTGCATTTTGGCGGTTGTGCCGATCCCCGATACAGCTACGGCTTGAACGGCCGCGGGGTGTTTACCTCCACGATGCTGAAGGTGGCATCGAGGGCCCGTAAGTCGATCAGCTACCGGGAGCTGTTCGATCGCACGGCGGAGCGGATGCCGGACTACCAGACGCCGACGATCAGCGAGTGGGGCAAACCAAGCTTTGCGGATCGGGAGGCGTTGAGGTGAGCATAGTCAGACTGCAATCCAAAACGGGAGCATGCCGAAGATGTCGGCGACATCACATTGCAGGGGTTGGCCCATTGAGTATGACGGCGAACGCTGGATTTACAGTGACACGAAGCAACCTTGCTGGGGACCAGACGACCGTCGTCCATGCCGTCGATGCGGCCAGCCGCCAACGGCAGAGGGATACGATGCATGCCTGGGGCATATTCCTGGTGCGGTGGCAGCTTGCTGCGGTCATGGCGTTTACGAGGGTTGGGTTACCAAGAATGAAGATTTGGGGATTACTCATTGAGGCAAGTGGGGACGCCAGAGCTTTGCGGATCGGGAGGCGTTGAGGTGACGAGAAAGCCGAAACCAAAGCCGTCGCAGAAGGTCGGCGTTTGCCGGCAGTGTCGCATTCTCAAACCACTGATCGGCGTGCGGGGCGTGTGTTTCCAGTGCTACGCTGCTTCGGGGGCAACGGAGCGACCGCGGATGTCTCCGCCCATTGTTGGAGGGCGTGCGTCGTGAGACCCTGGCCCATTGACATCATCGGCGTGGTTCTCGTCTGGCTGGCGTTGCTGGCCGCGGCGGCGCATGGTGAGACGGTCTCCAGTTCGCAGGCCGTGGTGCGGATCATGGCCAGCGAGTGCGACGGTAATTCGTGCGGAACGCGGAGCTATGGCTCAGGAACACTCGTGGACGTCGACGGCAATGAGGGGATCATCGTCACCTGCTGGCACCTCTTCCGAGATCGCCCCAGTTCGATCACGGTGCGGTTCGCCGATGGCCGGCAGCACGAAGCCCGCCTCGTCGGAACGGATGAAACTTGGGACTTGGCGGCCCTGGTGATCGCCAAACCGTCGGCCAGCCCGATCCCTATTGCGAGTGAGTTTCCACAAGTCGGCGACCGGATGTCGGCTGGCGGGTATGGGCCAGACGGACGGCTCGTGTGGCAGGCTGGAACGGCGCAGGGCTATGCGCGGCCGCAGCAAGTGGACCGCTACGAGTGGCTTCAGCTTTCCGGTGCGGCCCGTGATGGCGATTCCGGCGGGCCCGTGCTCAATGAGCGGGGTGAACTAGCGGCCGTCGTATGGGGGACGGATAGCCGCGTGATCCAAGGCGCCTACTGCGTTCGCGTGCGCAAGTTTCTGGTTCAGACGTTTCCGCGGTTGGCGAATCGGTTTGGCCAGCGACCGGCGCAACCCGTCGGTCCCGGGTCGCCCGTCCCTGTTCAGCCGACGCAACCGGGCGGCGGATTCCATACCGAGGAGGCGCCCGCGAAGCCACCGGATTGCGTCACACAAGAGCAGTTCGCCGCCCTCATCCAACGGGTGGCCGATATGGAAAGTACCGTCGGCAAGCTGGTGGCGATCGCCCCGCCCATCCCCGAGACGCCCTGCTGTCCGCCGCCACCGTTGGCTGGGCCTACGCTAGCTGATCATCTTGACGACTTACGGCAACCCTCCGGCGATACGCTTGATGCGTCTCCCGGCGTAGGCCCCGATGCGTCGTCTGGCATCGTTTCCAAGACGTCACCCGGCCTTCTCTACGCGATCCTCCCAGGTCTACTGGCCGCACTCGGCTGGACCGGTCCGCCGGCCGCCGCCGCGTGGGTTGGGTTGAGGCTGCTCAGCTTCGTTGTGCGGCGACGGGTTGCGAAGCGACGATCGCCGGACACATCGTCTTCCCCCCGACGTCCGCTCAACGACGACTACGCCAAGCAGCTCGCAGGGGTGTACGCTCTTTCCGGCCAAAGTTCGATTGCCGACGCTACGCTCGGGCGGGAGTACGATCGCCGGATTACTGAAGCAGAAGGGTCAAGCGACGTCAAACTGGCCGCGATGGCCAAGCAGATTCGTCGTCGTGTGGCCGATGCGTTTTTCCGAATCCACGGCGAGAACCCCTCGCCGGCAGAACCAATCGAGGAGTGAATCATGCCAACCCTGGGACAAGACACGTTCGAGGACGCGATCGCACGCTTTCGCAATCGGTCCATTCACACCTACGTCGCTCATTGCCTGATGTTCCGGGGGCAAGTCCTCCAGGACGGCGAGTTCGGCGTGCAGAGCGGATGGGACACGGCGACGAACAACTTCCTGATGGAACATCTCGTCACCCTCGATTTCCTCCGCCGCAAGATCACCCACAATCCACAGAAGGTGGATGTCAAGACGCTTGAGGACCGGGCCAAGGATCTCGGTATTTCTCTGCCCGACGACGTACCGGGCGATCCGACCAGCCCGGCCGGCGACGAGGTGGTTCGCCCTACCGGCCGCGAGTTCGATCTGCGGTACAAGCTGGACGGGTCGGACCCCAATATCCCACTGCTCTCCGACGTGGACCTGCGGAACGTCGACGCCCGGATGTTTGTCACGGCGCTGGATCAGCACATCGTCGAGGCGACGCGCCTGGACAGCCGATTCGCTACCTACCGGATCACGGTTCGCGAGTCGCTGATGCTCTACGGCTCGCTCTGCGAGATGTTCGATATGTGTGTCTCGTTCGGTGGCGACGACAAGCGCCTGCCGATTCCCCACGGTGTTCGCCCAACCGAAGAGCCGCGTGGTCCGACCGCGAGCCCGAACCGCGAGCCGGTAGCGAAAAGCTGATCACGGAGGGTGATGCGTGAACGCGCTCAAGTGGATAGCGGCCTGGGTGCGACGGTGCATCGTCGTCTTCCTGCTGCCCGCAAGTGGTTTACGCGGGCGATGAAGCTCCGAGTGAAACCGCTGGGGCTGCACATTTTGGACGACCCGACGTATCGGTTGTGAGGGGTAGCTTCCGCGCGCGGCGGGCGCAGAAGGGTAGTAGATGGCGGACATTAGCATTAGGTGATCCCATGACGCTCCAATCCTGTGGCACAGTGCAGTTCCTCGGACCTACCCAGACAGCCGGCAATGCAATCCTGATTACCGGCTCGGGGACGAGCACTACGATTGATGCCGCTGGGGAGAAGTTCGCCTATGTTTTCCGTGCGCCGAAGTCGGGCAATATCAGCGTGGTCAGTTTTCGCACCCAGACGGTCACGACCGGGGACGACGTTGATGTCCGGCTAGAGACTATCGACCCGGCAACTGGAGACCCTACGGGCACACTCGTTTCCGCCAATGCCAACAAGACGCAGACGATCCTAGACGCAAACGACAATGCATGGTTCGACGTAACTTTGACCGCAGCGGGTGCGGTCACGATAGGCGATATGATCGCGATTGTCATCGTGGCGCCTGTGGGGTTTGCCGGCAATATCACGTTTGCGTATTACAGCAATATCACGTTGTGCATTGCCGGCGTGACGAATCCGGAGGGGTATTGCGATCTGTATGTATCCGCGGCGTGGGCCAAAAAGGCGGCCGCCACTTACGGGATGATGTTTCGTGCCGGGTATGACGACGGAACATTCCCGTTCGTCCCCGGCGTCCTAGTGTGCGACGCGGCTGAGTACACGTTCAACAGCGGGGACGATCCAGACGAGTACGGCATCCATTTCGAGGTACCGTTCAAGGGTCGCGTGGCGAGAATCTGCGCATCGCTCGAAGCCGATAATGATGCGACGATCCGGCTGTACGATACGGACGGCGCCGCCGTGCTCGCGTCTCAGGCAATCGACAAGGACATCCGCAGCGGTACTGGTCATTTCTGGTATGAGTGCCCATGCGCCTCGCCGCCGACGTTGACAGCGAGCAATTGGCATCGGCTGTCCGTATTGCCTGGAGCGGCTGACGTGCAGTTGCAGTATTTCACCCCTACTGCGGCGGCTCACCTTGAACAAATGGGACTAGGCGGCGTCCAAGGCACGTCACGTGTGGACGCCGGTGCATGGTCGCAGGACGCCGTCGCTGTTCCACTCGGCTTTAGTTTAGCGTTTGACCAACTCGACGATGGGGCGGGGGGCGGGCTGTCATTCAT
>DATKZH010000126.1:0-2987 GCA_035528065.1 Thermoguttaceae bacterium
TACTTCATGGCTTGGCTCCTTTTGTGGAAATCGCTGGTTTGAGACTCGTACAAACCCCCGGTTTACCACGTGTTCAAGGACCAAGCTAGTTCGGCTCGGCCTCCGCTTCCATAGTATCACCCTACCGGTTATCGCGGAATCACGCCGCCCGATTCCGGGTCAATCCAATCTGGGATGCACCACCTCCCCCCGTGCCTGCGCCTCGATGTCGTGATACGCCCCGTAGAACTCCGAGTTGCCGTCGAGCCAGAGAGTGACGCGGCGGAGATCCTCGGCGGGCAGCTTCACGCCGTAGTGCCGCTCGTCGAGGTAGTCGAGCAGCTTCGACGCCCGGGCGCCGAACTGGCCGGGGATCGTGCGGCTGCCGCCGTGCACGCCGGAGTTGATCGAGCCGTTGGTGACGTGGAAGTAAAACCCGTACTTGCCCGCCAGGTTCGCGTACGACCGCGTCCAGCCGTACGGGCCGGCGATCGTGCCCGTCAGGTCGAGGGCTTTCTCCTTCTGGTGGCACTCGACGCAGTGTCGGTCCAACACCGGCTGCACCAGCCGGGCGTAGCTGAGCGGGTTGGAGCCGTCGGGCTCGGGCTGGAGTTGGGAAGGCGAACGCCCGAACGCGATCGGCATCGTGCTCGGCGCGCTGGGCGGGCGGTGCTTGCGCTCGTGGCAGCCCTGGCACGCCAGGCGCTCGCCGGGGTGGACGTACGTGCCCGAGCGCATCGACTGCACGGCCATGCCCCGCTCGTCGAGCGCCTGGAAGTAGACGAGCTTGCCGGCCGGGGCCTCGAAATACGCGCTCCCGTCGGCCTCGACCGGCACGGTCCCCAGCACCGCCCGGGCGTTCGTCTCCTCGGCCACGCCGATCCGCGGCTCGTTCACCCGGGGCACGTTCTTGGGCAACACCTGGATCACGCGCAGGTCCGTGATCTTCGTCTCCGGCGGCCATTGGAAGTCGGCGTCGTAGACGTTGAGCACGGCCATCGTTGCGGGCTCCGCCCTATTCTCCGGAACGACCGGCGGCCGCGGCCGCGGGCGAAGCGGGATCGGGCTCAGGCACGAAATCTCCGGATCGCGGTAGAGCAGCTCCCGGTTGCCGAACCGATCGATCCAGTAAATGCCCCGGTTCTTGGCGTGGCGGTCGTAGACGCACAAGTAGTCGTCCTCGCTCAAAGGCCACGCCGTGCCGTAGGCCATCCGCTCGCGGATGAGCGCCTTGCCGCCCTCGGATTCGGGGAAAGGCACGTCGGGCGTAAGCCGCTCCAGTTGCGACATCGCGCCGTCGTCCTCGGGCCGGTAATCGATCAGCACCAATGAGCCAAAGGCAAGGCCGTGATGGCACGCCGCCGTGGCCACGTAGCGGTTCGAGCCGGGAACGGCGCGGATGCTCATCTCCATCCAGGGCCGGCTCTCCCGTTTTTCGGGGTAGTTGCCGTGGTAGGAGCGGGGGTCGCGGCCGTCCGGGTAGCAGCTCCAGATGTGATGGGCGACGTTCGTGTCGCGGTCGACGTAGTCCCACCGCGTGTAGACGATCATCCCGTGGTTGTCCACGCTGGGGTGCCACTCCTGCGTCTCGTGGAAGCTGACGCAGACGACGTCGCCGCCCGCGGCGTCCATCGTGTGGAGCGTGTACGTCGGCGAGTGATACGGCGGGGACGAGCCGCCGCAACGCAGGTAGCCGCCCCGACGCTCCGAAACGAACACGATCCGCCCGTTCGGCAGGTAGCACGGGTCGAACTCGTTCCAGAGGCCGTCGGTCAGTTGCACCAGCCCGGTGCCGTCGGCGTTCACCTTGAAGATGTGGTAGCTGGCCCGGGGCGACCACTCGACCCCTTCCGCTTTGCCTTGGGTGTAGGCGAACAGGATCGTGCGGCCGTCGAACGAGACCTCCGGCGAGACGAACGTGCCGGGCACGAGCTTCTCTCCCGCAAGCCGGCCTTGCTCAACCACCGAATCCTGCAACAGGTCGACGACTTTCGGATCGTCCGAGAACGGATCGCAAAGCACGAACAGCCCTCCGCCCGGCTTCGCTCCGAACCCGTAGTACTGGTGGACCATGTGATACAGTCCGCCCGGGTCGTGACGCTTGACGAACAGGATCTTGTCGAAGTCCAAGAGCGGGTTGGCAAACGCGATCTTGCGCACCAGCCGGCGAACGTCGAGATAGACCTCGCGGCGGACCGACTCCGGCACCTCTCCGGCCGACTCCAGGCTCGACACGCGGCGGTCCAGCTCCTCGAGCTTCGCGGCCAAGGGCTCCAAGTCGTCTGGGGACGCTTTCCCGCGGAGCCGCGCGACCAACCGGCGCCCGCGCTCGATGACCTCGCGCGAGTGGGCCGGCGAGAACGCAGGCCCCTTGGGCGGCTCCGGCAGCTCCGGCTTGGAAGGCACGTGCTTGTGTCCGCGGGTGCCGGGAAAGGAATACGGGCTGAGGCTTTTCTGGTCCGCCGGTTTGCCCAACGCCACGTTCTTCTCGGGGGCGTCCGCCGGATAGACCTCGATCTCGTCCAGCGCGAACGAGCACCGGCCGGGCACCTGGATCCGCACGATTCGGGCGGTCACTCCCTTGTCGCGGAGATTGACGACCAGCGGATTCTTCTCCTTGACGCCGTAGAACGTCTCGCCGTTGTGCTGGTAGACCTCGCGGAACGGCTCGCTTGCGGGGCTGTCGGCGACCAGGACGCGGATGTTCCGCGTGCGGGGTGCCGTGTTGCCGTCGGTCCGGTTGTAGATGACCACGCGATCGAGCTGGAACGCTTGCCCCAAGTCGACCTGCCACCAGGGGTCCTGCTCCCCCGAGGCGGTGTGGAAGCCGCACTGCCCGGTCTTGACGCCGTCGCAGCCACCGGCGGCGTCTTGCTGGGTGGTCACCCCGCCGGCGTCGGCGCTGGTCGGCGTTTCGGGCTCTGCCGCGCGGGGCACAAAGGCCTTGTCGGCGTCGACCCAGTCGGCCTCGACGAGCGACCGCACCGTGCCGCCCAGGCTGACGGTTT
>DATKZH010000127.1:0-3196 GCA_035528065.1 Thermoguttaceae bacterium
CGAGCGATCAAGAGCCAGAATCTTCGCTCGGGTCGCTCTCGGAGTTTTTTTCCAGATCTTCTATGTCGGCGGCCGATAGCCTGTTGTGTCGCTTGGCCGCCGCGAACACCCGATCCAACGCCGCCCCGGACTTGTCGCCCAACGCCACCACGTCGGCAGCCGTGAAGAGCATCTTGCCTTCGTCGTCGACGGCGCATTCGGCAACAAGTGTTGCCCGGATGTTCGCGCCGTTCTGCTTGTCGCCGGCGTCTCGATTGTTCAACAGGAACAATTCCCAGCGGTCCCGAGCCGCTCCGGTCATGGCACCCACGCGAACCGAGCCGCCCCACTCAGGAACGTCCACCTCGGTGTAGGCGATGTCGTCGGCGCCAAGTATTTCATCCCGCGATAGACTCACGTCTGATCTCCTTTTGCCATTAGGCTGTTGACGGCACGAAGGTAATGGTCGAGAGAATTTCGCCATCCATCGAGCCGCTAGTTTCAACGGAATCGACGATCGCGGCTGCGATCGCGCCGCCGGTTCCGCCATCGTTCCACGCCGTCACAATGGCGCCCTTGTCGTTTTTCCCGATCGTGGTACCACCAACGATCGTGATTGAGACGGACACATCGGGGATACCCCCTTCATACGTCTTGATGGTATCGGCGCACCCGGTTACATCGGCCTTGCCGCCGGCCTCCGAGAATCGGATGTCGCGCAGGGGAGTAAGTGGAGTCCCCGCGAAACTGATTGTTGAAGCATTGAAGCCGTCGTCTGCCATCGTAAGGCACCGCACACCTCCCGGGGCGCCACCCGCAAAGTACAACGGTCAGGCCAGGCGGGAACTGGCTTTTCGGGAGCTACCCTAGACCGCTGTATTTCTATCTAGTCACAGTCCGCATCGAGTTCGTCTTCTTCTTCTGGTTCTGGTTCTGGTTCGGCAGCCGGATCGGGTTCGTCGATAATCGACGCCACGAGGTCGTCTATTGTGCCGGTGCAATGAATCACCAGTTCGCCCGATCTCGCGTCACCGTCTAGCGTGAGTTTCACGCACGGAATGCCGCCCATGCTCGCCGGGCACGCGCGCCGAATCAGGTCAAACCGGACCAACTCAGCCGGCCCGGTTTCCGGTGGCGTGTTCGCGCCTACGCGATAGACGGGAATGATTTTCAGAAACATCATGAGTACCATAGTTCGTAGTCTTGGCTGACTCGATAACGCGGGGCATCTTCGCCATGGTCGGGCCCCGCCACTAGATCAACGTCGCTCATTTGGTGGCACATGCTGATTGAAGGCGTGCCGCCTGAGTTGCTCCACCCCGATATCGCCCCGGCCACCGCATCGGCCAGCGTGCGGGCTCCGCTTGCCGTAGATGCCAGGCTGTCAACCTGGATTCTCGTGTTCTTGGTAGCCGTCACGCCGCCCGCGTGGTTGACGACGCTAGACGTAATCCGTTGATAGACGACACACGGCAAAGCACTCCCGCGCGGTCGTTGCTGCCGGTATATCCGTGTGCTGACAATGTCGGTCAGCGCCGTTACGGCATTTAGTCGCGTGTCGATGGAAGTTTCTAGGCTCACCCCTTCACCTCCTCAACCATCACCTCGGCCAACGCTCCGGCCTCGCCGACGTTCCGCGGCGGTTCCACGAGATTGAAATACCGCGTTTCATACTTCAGCCGCATGTCGGCCGTGACCGACGAAAAGTCATTCCACAGCCCCGTGACCTTGTGACTAATCGCCGAGTCTTGCCGTTCTGCCTCCCAATACTCCCGGCCGCTCAGCGGTTCGATCGACACCCACGCGCGACCGAACAGGGCCCCCGGCCGGGTCCACGTTCTGGACAATTCGCCGGCCGTCTCCGACTCGGTCGGCTTCTCAATCTCAACGCACTTGTTTCGCGTTGCCGCTCGGTCGCGTCTCATCATCCCACCTGATTTGCTCGATCCAGCAAGTACCGAATCCCCATCGGCACATCCGAAACGATTGTCCCGACAACCACCGGTTCCCGCGTCTGGTATAGATGCGCCGCCAGCAGCTTAACCGCGTGCCTCGTTCTGGCGGGGACGGCCGACGCGGCACCGTAGCCGCAAACGAAAGTCACGGTGACGGCATCCGGGTGCCCGTACACTGCCGGCCAGGTTTGCCCGTACTTCAACCGAATAAAACCGGGCGTTGCGTTGGTGACCACCTCGTAAACCGTCGTTGCCAGGGCCTGCGAATTGCCGGCCGTGTCTAGGTATGCAATCGTTGCCGACTTCAAGGGCGGCTTCGGCAACTCCATCCGGTCGGAGAACGAGTCGTACGTCAGGGAGTATGTCGCCGTCATGAACTGCCGCCACGCGATCGCCTGCAATGTCTCGGTGGCCGCCTCGATCAGCGTTCGAAGATACTGATCCTCCGAACGATCCAAGATGCGCAACTGCGTTCGAAGATCGGCTTCCTCGATCGGCGTATCGGTCGGCGCGGTGATGAGAGTCGGTTCGCTCATTCTTTCGACTTCGCCTTGCGTTTCTGCCGCGGAGTCTCGTAATCCCGGGTAACAGTCATTCCGGGCGGCACCTTTGCGTCAACGTCGATGTCAATCCCCGCCACCGGTTCGACGTTTGGCGGGAGAGGAAACGCCGCCGCAATTCCTCGGCTAATGAGTATGTTCGCCGCACCGTCGGCGATGTCCGCCAATCGGTCGGCCTTGAAGGATCGCCACCGCTTTATGAACTTGATTCGCATCGCACATTTTCCCCGCTGATTCGATAGTTGAGATCGCCGTAGAAATGGAACGTAACATCCGGGCACGTGTCGGCGGCCGACTGAACGAACGGCCTGATATACTGCTCGGTGTAGGCAGTACTCTTGTTGTGGGCCAACTCGGCAGGTCTGTCCCAGTAATGCGCCCGGTCGCCGTACCCCTCGAACCCGATAAGATGGACGCCGCAAGCATGGTGATTGAGCGCATACTGCATGCAAAACAGGCCGGACAGACCAGGCCCGCTGTACTGCCCCGGTTGAAATACCGCCCCCGCGACTTCTCGGTCATCTTGAATAAACTCGTCGAACCACTCGACGCCCCGGGTCTTCATCGCCGAGAGGGCCCGTTTGCGCGTGATCGTCCGTGTTCCTCTGGCCGACAGGTCTTGGGCAAGTTGGCCGTATAGATCGCAAGCGACGTGATCGGACAGAAAATAGTAATCAGGCCGGTCGGGAGGATCGAACAATA